>JAFQRK010000007.1 GCA_017410075.1 Oscillospiraceae bacterium
CGTCCACGCTCATACCGTACTTATTGCAGATGAACTGCACAACGCAGGCGTCGATATCACCAGAACGGGTACCCATAGGCACACCGGCCAGAGGAGACAGACCCATGGTAGTATCCTGGCACTTGCCGTCCTTGATGGCGGACATGGAAGAGCCGTTGCCCAGATGGCAGTTGACCATCTTAAATTCCTTCTTGCCAACCAGCTCAGCGGTACGGCGGGCAACATACTTGTGAGAAGTGCCGTGGAAGCCGTAGCGGCGGATGGAGTCCTCCTCATAGTAATTGGTGGGGATGGCATAGCGGTAAGCCTTGGCAGGCATGGTCATATGGAACGCGGTGTCGAACACAGCAACCTGGGGAGTCTTGGGCATAACAGCCTGGCAGGCACGGATGCCCATCAGGTTGGCAGGGTTGTGCAGGGGGCCCAGGGGGATGCACTTTTCGATAGCGGCAATGACATCGTCATCAATGATGCAGGATGCAAAGAATTCCATACCGCCGTGCAGAACACGGTGACCGACAGCGTCGATCTCATCAACAGAGCTGATCACGCCCTCAACGGGGTCGACCAGGATGTCCAGCGTGGCTGCGATGGCCTCGGAATGGGTGGGCATAGGAATATCCTTAACCACCTTGTTCTCGCCAACCTTGTGATTCAGGCGGCCGTCAATGCCGATACGCTCACACAGACCCTTTGCGGAAACCTCACCGGTCTCAGGGTTCATCAGCTGATACTTCAGGCTGGAACTGCCGGCGTTGATGATCAAAACATTCATTAGAGTTTGCCTCCTAAAAAATATTATTTTCTTTTTTCGTACTTTATGGTATGATAGCCATAGCTTGGGACTATTATAGCGCATTGGGGCAAAATTCTCAAGCCAAAAATAAGTATTTTTTTGAAAAGGAGGGATATTTTTGAAAACTGTCGGCATTATTTGCGAATATAACCCCTTTCACAACGGTCACAAAAAGCAGCTCGACACCATCCGTGCCGAATTCGGTGAGGATTGCGCCATCGTTTGCCTGATGAGCGGCAATTTTGTCCAGCGGGGCTATCCGGCCATCTTCCATAAATCCCTCCGGGCGCAGGCGGCTCTTTTCAGCGGCGCCGATCTGGTGCTGGAGCTTCCGCTTACCTATGCCCTTTCTTCTGCGGAGGGCTTTGCCGCCGGCGGCGTAAAGATTCTTGGCGGATTTTGTGATCTTCTTTGCTTCGGCACAGAAACCGGCAATGCCGGTGCCCTGATATCTGCCGCAAAAGCGTTGCTGTCTGACGACTTTAAGGACGCTCTGCGTCAGCAGCTTGACAAGGGTCTGTCCTTCCCTGCCGCCAGAGCCGCCGCATTGCAGGATCACGCCGATCTGCTGCAGCGTCCCAATGATATTCTTGCTGTAGAATACTGCAAAGCCATCCTGGCGCAAAACAGCACGGTGCAGCCATATCCCATTCTGCGGCAGGGCGACTACCACGGTACCGCCGCCGATCCGGCGAATCCCTCCGCCACCGCCATTCGAAATCGAATCCGCAGCGGTGAATCTTGGGGATCTTTTGTTCCGGAAGCTGCTCACGGCATTTTCCGCAATGCGCAAATTCATTCCCTTTCTGCCGGCGAGCGGGCAGTTCTTGCCCGATTGCGGTGTATGACCGACGCGGAATTTGAAGCGCTCCCCTATGGCTCTGAGGGCTTGTGGCGCAAATTTATGCACGCCTGCAGAAGTCAGGACTCTATCGAAGCCATCGTTTCCGAAACCAAATCCAAGCGATACACCCGTACCCGGATCGACCGAATGCTGATGTGCGCCTACCTGGGCATCACCAAGGAAATGCTGGAGCAGGATGCGCCTTACACCCGCGTTCTGGCGTTGAACGACAAGGGTCGTTCCGTCTTGAAGCAGGCCCGCATTTGCGGCAGCTTCCCCCATGTGGGCGAAGTGATGGATGATCCTTACTGGGATCTGGAGCAGCGTGCTGCTGATCTCTATGCCCTATTCTGTGAAAGCGCCCCTGCCCCTGCAGGCTCAGAAACTAAGCAACGGGTATTTTTTAAGGATTAGTATTTGTCTCGCCTCCCTCTGTGAGGGAGGTGGCGTTTGCAAAGCAAACGTCGGAGGGAGTTTAAACTCCCCCAGTCAGCCTGTTCGGCTGACAGCCCCCTCAAAGAGGGGGCCAAGGTCTTTCCTGCGCATTCAAAAAAGACGACGGAAAATTTCCGTCGTCTTTCTGATTTTATTCACCCATAACCTCGTAGCGGTATTTTGCAATGCCTCTTGCCAGAAGATCCATTGCCCGTTCCAGCTCCTTGCAGTCACGGACATAGGCAATACGCACCTCATTATAACCCTTGCCGGGGGTTTCATAGAAAGGCGCGCCGGGAGCAAACATCACCGTATCGCCCTTATGGTCGAAGCTTTCCAGCAGCCATTGCTGGAACTTATCCGCATCATCCACCGGCAGACTGGCCATTACATAGAATGCGCCCATAGGCTCTTCCACTTCCACACCGGGGATCTGGCGCAGCTTGGAAATGACCAGATCGCGGCGCTTGCGGTACTCCTCCTTGCTGGTGCGGTAGAATTCTTCATCCACATCGTACAGCGCAGCTGCACCCAGCTGATCAATGGTAGCCACAGCCAGACGGGACTGGCAGAACTTCAGCAGTGCCTGCTGCAGCTCCTTGTTCTTGGTGACCACGCAGCCCACACGGGCGCCGCAAGCGGAGAACCGCTTGGAAACGGAGTCAATGATAACCAGATTGTCGTCGATATCATCAAAGCGTCCCATACAAGGCACACCGAACTTATCGTCGTAGCAGAATTCCCGGTAAACCTCGTCGCAGATCAGGAACAGGTTGTGCTCCTTGGCAACATCGGCGATCATCCGCATTTCTTCCTGGGTCAGCACCACGCCGGTGGGGTTGCCGGGGTTTGTGATCATAATGGCCCGGGTATTCTTGGTTATCAGGCTCTCGATGCGCTTGCGGTTGGCATAGCGGTAGCCCTCCTCCGGTCTGGTGGGCAGCGCACGGATGCGGCCGCCGGCAGCGTGAACGAAGGTGGTGTAGTTGGGATAATAGGGCTCAGGAACGATGACCTCCGTATAGGGATCCAGAATGCTCAGGCAGGTCAGCAGCAGCGCCTCGCTGCCGCCGGTGGTGATCAGAATATCGTTAGGCTCCAGATCCACACCGATCTTGCTGTAATACTTGCGGATCGCGTCGATCAGCACCGGCATACCGGGGGATGCTTCGTACGCCAGCGTGCCGGGGTCAAAGGCGCGGATGGCGTCAAAATAAGTTTCCGGTGTCTTTAAGTCCGGCTGACCGATATTCAGATGATAGATCTTCTTGCCTTCCTTTTCCGCTTTCACAGCCAGCGGATGGAATTTCCGCATAGGAGAGGGCTCACAGCGGTTTGCATTGATAGAAATTTTCATAGGTACCTCCATTGGCATCAGGATGCCAAACGATTTTTATATTCCTTCACCAGGCGGCTCAGCTCCGGGCTCAGTACCGCCAGCGCGATGAGATTCGGTATTGCCATCAAGCCGTTGACCGTTTCCGACAGCACCCACACCGTTCCGGTGTTCAGCACTGCACCCAAAAGCACAAAGACCGACTGCAGGATCGCAAACTTTTTCCACACACCACTGCCAAACAGAAACTGGGCGCACCGGGCGCCGTAAAGCCCCCATCCCAGCACGGTGGCAAAAGCGAAGCAGCAAAGTGCAGCAGCAATGAACACTGCCACCCAATCGCCGTAAACGGCAGAAAATGCATCAGTGGTCAGCGCCACGCCCACATCCACGCCGTAAGGGATCGCCACGCCGCTGACTAAGATCACCAGCGCCGTCATCGTGCAGATCACTATGGTGTCCAAAAATACCTCCATAATGCCCATCAGGCCCTGCTCAGCCGGGTGTTTGACCTGGGCTGCTGCGTGGGCGATGGATGCCGTTCCCATACCGGCTTCATTGGTGAATACGCCGCGGGATACGCCGATACGCAGCGTAACCAGCATAGAGCCGACGATACCGCCGGTAACAGCTTTGGGTGAAAACGCACCCCAGACAATGGCCTTGAATGCATCCGGCAGCAGCTGCGCTCTGGCGATCAGAACACCAAGCCCCAGCAGCAGATAGGCAGCAGACACAAAGGGGATCAACCGCTCCGCCACCGTACCGATCCGTTTCGCGCCGCCCAAAAGCATTGCGCAAATGATCGTTGCCAAGGCCGCGCCCATCAGCACATTGCCCATCGCCGTTTCCCTGCCGCCAAAGGCGGTCACGGCGGAGTTGACACCGGTAACCACTGCATTGATCTGTGTGGCATTGCCAACACCGAATGCGGCAGCGATCCCGAAGAAGCTGTAGATGCCGGCAAGGGGTAGCCATTTTTTGCCCATCCCCTGGCGGATCATATACATAGGACCGCCCATCCATTCGCCGCCCTCTTTCACACGAAAGCGGACAGCCAGAGTGGCCTCTGCAAATTTGGTGACCATTCCCAGCACAGCGCAGATCCACATCCAGAAGATCGCGCCCGGTCCGCCGATGGCCATTGCCCCGGCAACACCGGCAAGATTGCCCGTGCCAACGGTAGCCGCCAATGCGGTACACAGCGCCTGAAACGGAGTCAGCGCACCGTCCTCCGCCTTTCCGCCCCGCAGCTTAGCGAAAAACTCCCGAAATGCCCGGGGAAAAAGCGTCAGCTGGGCAAAGCCGGTGCGAATGCTCAAATACGCTCCCACGCCCAAAATCAGGATCAGCGCCGGTGCGCCCCAGACAATGCTGTTGACAGATTCCAACACTTTGGTCATTATGTCCTCCTAGCATAGCACTTTTCTTGCTGCGTTGCAAGAAAAATATTGAAACAGACAATAAAAAGCAGCTTCTCTTTCGAGAAACTGCTTTCGTACTTTATTCCCAGGTGGCCCAAACTTCCGGGCAGTAGCCAACGGTGGCTTGCTTTCCGTTGCGGACAATGGGCGTTTTCATCAAGCCCGGATCGTCAAAGACTTTGTCCTCCTTGGCAATATGATCGTCCATATATTTCATATTGGTGATCTCCTGCGATTTTGCATTCCAATCAATAAGATTGTCAATTCCGCCTATGGCACGCAGGACGCTGTCGAACTCTTTTCCGGACAGCCCGAAGCGCATCAGGTCAACAAACTGGTACTTGATCCTGCGCTCCTTGAAATAGCGCTCCGCCTTTTTTGTGTCGAAGCATTTGCTTTTTCCAAAAATCTGAATGTTCAATAGGTTACCTCCATCAGGCACAGTCCCCGGGCAGGAACCAGATGGCCTGCTTCTTCCCTTTTTGCCCCGAACAGAGCCGATACCGTCTCCGCATCCCGTTGGCTCAGGCCAACCTCGATCAGCGTGCCGACAATAATGCGCACCATATTGTAAAGAAAGCCGTCACCGGTAACCGTAATACAGATTTCATTCTCTTTGCGGCAAACCTCCAGAGAATCAATGCGGCGAACTGTGGATTTTTTCATTTTCTTGTTGGCGTTAAAGGCAGAAAAATCGTGCTGACCCAAAAACAGCCTTGCCGCCTGCTGCATTTTTTCCAGGTCCAGCATTTCCGGGAGGGTGTACACAAACCGCCGGTCAAATACGCAAGGCTTTTCGCTGTTCCAAATGCGATAGACATAGGTCTTGCTTCTGGCATTTAAGCGGGCGTGGAAACGGTCAGATACCTCTTTGCAGGAGTATATGCCGATATCCTCCGGCAAATACCGCCGCAATGCAGACAGAATGTCCGGGCAGGGCATTTTGCTCACCGTGTGAAAATTGGCCACCTGCCCCTTTGCGTGGGCGCCGGCATCGGTACGGCCGCTGCCGGAAATTTCGATTTCCTCGTCCAAAATGCGGCTCAAAATCTGCTCCAGCTTTCCCTGAACGGTATTTTCTGCGCTGCCAAGCCGCTGCCAGCCCTTATACCGGGTGCCGTCATAGCAAATATCCAGTCGTATATTTCTCATTCGCCGATCACTTCATAGCCGGCATCCACGATAGCCTTTTTCAGAGCATCCACAGAGGCTTCACCGGTAACCGTAACGGTTTTTGCCTGCAGATCCACCACAGCATCCAATGTGCCGGGAACTGCCTTGCAGACCTTTTCCACCATTGCCTTGCAATGGGTACACATCATTCCTTCAACTTTGATCACAGCGGTCATATTCGTTTCCTCCTTGTGTGTTGTTTCCCGGTGGGGGCGGAAGCGGCGGAGCCGCAGCGCATTGCTGACCACAAATACAGAGCTCATACTCATTGCCGCAGCGCCGATCATCGGATTCAGCAGTCCCAAAAATGCCACCGGAATTCCCAGACAGTTATAGAAAAATGCCCAAAACAGATTCTGCCGGATAATGCGGATGGTTGCCTTGCTGAGCCTGATCGCATTTGCTACGCTTTCCAGCGAGCCGCTCATCAGCACCACATCTGCCGATTCCATGGCAATATCCGTGCCGGCACCGATGGCCATACCAACATCTGCCGTCACCAGTGCAGGCGCATCATTGATGCCGTCACCCACCATCAGCACCCGGCTTCCTTTCGCCCGCAGATCCTGCACCGCCTGCGCCTTCTGGGTGGGCAGCACATCCGCAAGCACCTCGCAGATGCCTGCCTTTTGCGCGATGGCGTTGGCCGTTTTTTCATTGTCGCCGGTGAGCATAACAACGCGCAGCTTCTGCTGCTGCAGTGCCGCCACCGCTTGGGCAGAATCCGCTTTCAGCACATCCGCTGCAGCGATCACGCCCAGGAATTTTCCGTTTTCTTCTGCAAAATACAGCGGTGTTTTCCCCTGATCCGCAAGGGCAGTATCGTCCGGCACGGCGATCCCCTTTTCCTCCATCAGCCGGCGATTGCCGCCAAAGCAGCGGATGCCGTCGATGATGCCGGAAACGCCAAAGCCGGGTAAGGTTTCAAATTCTGCAACCGCCGGAATATCCATTCCCTTTGCCCGCTCCAAAATCGCCCTGGCAAAAGGATGCTCAGACGGTTTTTCCAATGCGGCAGCGATTTTCAGCAGCTGCGCTTCCGTCACAGCAGGCAGCACATCCGTTACCGCAGGCTTTCCTGCAGTCAAAGTGCCGGTCTTGTCCAGCACCACCGTATCTACGCTGTGCAAATGCTCCAGCGCCGCGCCGTTTTTAAACAGAACGCCCATAGCCGCGCCCTTGCCGGTGCCCACCATGATGGCCACCGGGGTCGCCAGGCCCAATGCGCAGGGGCAGGAAATGACCAGCACGGAAATTGCGGTGGTCAAGGAGAATTCCAGTCCCTTTCCCAGCGCCAGCCACAGAATGAATGCCGCCAGCGCAATGGCCATCACCACCGGCACGAAAATGCCGGCAATTTTATCCGCCAATCGGGCAATGGGGGCCTTAGAGCCGCCGGCCTCCTCCACCATACGGATGACCTGCTGCAGAGTGGTATCCTCCCCCACCTTGTCAGCCCGGAAGGTGAAATAGCCCGCCGTATTGACTGTAGCTGCCGCCACCCGTGAGCCTTCCCACACCTCCACCGGTACGCTTTCGCCGGTAAGGGCGCTCTGATCCACGCTGCCGCGGCCTTCCGTCACAGTTCCGTCCACGGGAATCCGGCTTCCGGCACGCACGATCACAAGATCACCCACGCGGACCTGATCCGCAGGAATGATCTGTTCGACACCGTCACGCAATACTTCCGCGGTGTCCGGGCGCAGATCCATCAGCGCCCGGATGGCATCGCCGGTCTTACCTTTGGCTTTTGCTTCCAGGAATTTTCCCAGCGTGATCAGGGTAAGGATCATCGCTGCCGATTCAAAATACAGATTTTCGCTGTAAAATTCTACGATGTCCCACTGCCCGTGACCCATGGCAAAGGCCATCCGAAACAGTGCTGCCACGCCGTAGATCAGCGCCGCACCGGAGCCCACCGCGATCAGCGAATCCATATTGGGACTGCGGTGCCACAGCGCCTTAAGTCCCCGGGTATAATAGATCCGATTCAGGAATACTGCCGGCAGTGTCAGGAAAAACTGTAGCAGCGCCGCCACGACGGCATTTTCCCTGCCGTGGACAAAATGAGGCATAGGCAGCCGCGCCATATGACCCATAGTAAAATACATCAGGATCACAAGAAATGCCGCAGACCAGATGATCCGCATTTTCATTTCCTTCAAAGCATCCTCTGCCGGTGCCCTTTCCTGCTGTTTCTGCCCGGCAACCGCTGCCCCATAGCCGGCATCGGACACGGCTTTTATAATAGCATCCTTAACAGCTTCGCTGCGAATTTCCGCCGTCATCGTGCCGCCAAGCAGATTCACTTCGCAGCTGTGCACGCCGTCAACGGCCTTTGTCACCTTTTCCACCCGGGCGGAGCAAGCCGCGCAGGTCATACCGCTGATATTGAATTTCAGCTTCATAGGCTTTGCTCCCCTCTCGTGGTATTCTTGACAATAACCTGTCTATATGCTAATATTTTAACATATGATTTCAATTTTTCAAGCATACACTATAGATATTATACCGCATTTGCGGATACTGTAAGGAGAAATTTTATGAATATCAAAATTTTGTCTGACAGCACCTGCGATCTGTCTCCCGAACAGCTGAAAGAGCACGACATCACCCTTGCCCGACTGACTGTTGTAAAGGACGGAGAGGCTTTCGTTGACGGTCTGACCATTACGCCTGCTGATATTTTTGCCCATGTGGCTGCCGGCGGCGATCTGTGCTCCACCACCGCCAACAATATCGGCGATTACACAGAGCTGTTCGCCAAGTACAGCACTGCGTATGACGGCGTGGTCCTCATCACCATCGGCTCCGGCTTCTCCTCCTGCTATCAAAATGCCTGCCTGGCAGCAGAGGATTTCCCCAATGTCCGTGTCATTGATTCCAAGAATCTCTCCACCGGTCAGGGCCATGTTGTGCTGGAGGCCTGCCGTTTGGCAAAGACCTGCAGCGATCTGGACGAGATCGCTGAAAAGCTGAACGCCTTTGCCCCCCGGGTGGAAGCAAGCTTCCTGCTGGATCAGCTGAAATATATGGTCAAGGGCGGCCGCTGCAGCAGCGCCGCTGCTTTGGGTGCAAATCTTCTAAATCTGAAGCCCTGTATCGAAGTCCGTGACGGCAAGATGAGCGTGGTAAAGAAATACCGCGGCAACTATGCCAAGTGCCTGGCTGCCTATGTCAAGGATCGCCTGGCTGACCGGGAGGACATCATCCGCGACGAGCTGTTTTTGACCTACACCCCCATCACCGATGAATGTCTGGCCGCTGTCAAGGCTGCCATTGAAGAGCACGGCCATTTCCGGACCGTATACGAAACCACCGCAGGCTGCACCGTCTCCTGCCATTGCGGTCCTGCCACTCTGGGCGTTCTGTTCGTGCGTAAGTAAAGCAAACATCAAACGGCCTCACTTTTTGTGAGGCCGTTTTTTGCCCCTTGTATTTTCTTTTTGTTATGCTATACTTATTTTTGTCAGAAACTTCTCTTTGGAGGATCCCAAATGGAGTATTCAAAGCTTTTGGATCTGGTGTCGGATCTGGGCTATGAACTGGCGATGAACGGTGCGGAGACCTTCCGTGTGGAGGAGAGCATCTCGCTGGTGCTGAAGGCCTATGATATTGATGCCGAGGTCTTTGCCATTCCCAACTGTATGCACATCAGTATCGAGCCGGTGATCGGCCGTCCGCTGACCCGTATGCGCCGTATCGGTGCTCACGGCAGCGATCTGGATGCTGTAGAGCGTTTTTCCAGCCTGAGCCGCCGCATCTGTGCTGAGCGGCCTGCCCCCGAAATCGCTGCCCAATGGCTGAAAGAAGCCAAGCAGCAGCACCGCACCTTCTCCACCCCCGTCGTGATGGCCGGATATTTCCTGGGTGCCTTCGGTTTTGCCCTGCTCTTTGGCGGCAATCTGGCGGATGCACTTTGCTCAGGTCTTTGCGGCCTGATGGTATACCTGGTCAACCGGTTGATCGACAGCTGGGGCGGCAATCCCTTCTTCCGTACGGTTGCCGCATCCTTTCCTATGGCGCTGCTGGCCAGCGGTCTGGAGGCATTGCACCTGGTCAGCAATATCGACTGCGTCATCATCGGCGCGCTGATGCTTTTGGTGCCGGGTCTGCTGTTTACCAATGCTATGCGCGACATTATTTTCGGCGATACCAACTCCGGTATCAACCGCATCGTGCAGGTGCTGCTGATCGCTGTAGCAACCGCCCTGGGTACTGCCGTTGCCCTGAACTGCGGCACCTGGCTGTGGGGCGCTCCGGCAGATGTGGCTGTGATCGACCACAATATTGTCATCCACTGCATCGCTGCCTTTGTTGCCTGCGTAGGCTTCGCCCTTTATTTTAACATCCACGGACCGGACATCGCGCTGTGCGGTATCGGCGGCATTCTGGCCTGGATCACCTATCTTATCCTGTGCAAGCTGGGCTTTAGCGATCTGCTGGGCTATTTCTGCGGTGCTATCGTAGCTTCTGCTTATTCCGAGGCAATGGCCCGTATCCGCAAGCGGCCAGCCATTTCCTATCTGGTCATCGGCATTTTCCCGCTGATCCCCGGTGCCGGCGCATACTACACTATGAACTACGCCGTGCAAGGACATACCGATCTGTTTGCAGCCCAGGGTATGCACACCATCGCCATCGCAAGCATTATGGCGCTGGGAATTCTGCTGGTGTCCTCTACTGTGCGGATCATCACCGTCCACCGCAAGAAAAATTAAAGCAAACCCGGAGGCCGTTGCCTCCGGGTTTTTATGTTTCGTTAGAAGAACTTGAAGGAGAATGCGTCAGCATCGCACAGCTTCAGCTTCAGGCAAACCGCCTTGCCGTTGAGAGTAGTCAGATCACCGGCAAAGTCCACGGGGCGCTCCAGGGAGTCGCCAAAAATGCGGACATTTGTGAAGCCTTCCAGCGCGTTGCCGTCCTCGTCCGTCAAAGTGACCTCGATGTAACCGCCGGCAGAGGTGCGGAAATTCATCTCCAGCTTGCTGCCTTCAAAGGTAAAGGGCTTTGTTACCACCTCACCACCGTTGTAATCCGCGTGTGCGCAGGCAAAGCCGTCGACACGCATGGTGTAGCGGTACAGATTGGTGTGCTTGTTGAGGAAGCCCCTTTCCCGATTCCAGGTATACATCGGCATCAGCAGCGCCAATTCTTTTTCACCGAACTCGTTGACATTTTCCATCATACCCACTGCAGGATAGCAGCAGCCGTAGAACCAGTTGTCCCGATTCTCCGGGCCGGGCGTCATCAGCGCTTCGTCAAAGCGATACCAGTCGCTCTTATTCTCGGAGTACATAAAGCCGCAGTCGGTAATTGCGGTGGCACAGCGGGACATCACATCCAGCAGCTGTCTTCTCTCCTTGTTGGCAGGCATATGCTCATGATTGGGCAGCCATGTAGGATACTCAAAATACCGGGTAGGGATACCGATCCACAAGCCGTCGCCGCGGTAATAAGGCATAATACCGGGGGTATACATCTGCACAGTAGGTGCGCCCTCCTGATAGCGGATATCCTCAGGATAGGTCCAGTTGCGGAAGTCCTTGGAGGTGGAATGCGCTACCAGACGCACCCAAACCTTCTGCTCAATATCCGGATAGCAGTAACCCACCGTCAAGTCCCGGAAGAAGATGTGATACAGCTCATCCTGGGGATCCCAGTAAACTGTATTGTGGGTATCAAAACGGCCTTCCAGATCCAAAATCTCACCAACGGGGTCAAAATGGATGCCGTCAGGGGATTTAAAGTACAGCAGCACGCGATTACTGTCCATACCGCTTCTTCTCTTGGTTTCCGGGCCGCGGGTATCGTAAGCGATGCCCTTGTACCGCTCATCGGGCGGGCAGTTGGGGTTGGTGTCCTTAAAGGCATAGAAATTATCAAAGGTGTTGCCGGAGGTCTTGTCGATGATCACATTGTTGTTGCGGTCGCCATTGACCTCGATAATGCCCAGATTGGGCTTGACCCAATGGATGCCGTCCTCGCTTTCAGCATAGCAGAACCGCATATCCGGCTCATCCATTTCCTTGGCGTTCAGGCTCTCTTCGTGGATGCGGTGGCTTCCGCAATAGTACATTCTGTACTTTTTCGCTTCCTCGTCATAAAAGAAGGTGGGGTAAGAAATTCTATAACTCTCCCAGAAGCCTTCAAAGCTCATAACCTTTTCCCGTCTGACGGGCTTATCGCCCACTTTGATGGTGGCAGTCGTCTTCTCTGTGTTCAGCAGCGCGTGATTGAAAAAGAACTGGCGCTTCGTTCCGATATTTCTCATAACACCCTCCTTGAAAAAATGAAAGGATAACCATTTTCTGGCTTTTGGTTATTGTAATATATCACGCCCCGTTTTGCAAGTACCTATCGTGCAAAACGGGGCAAATATTATACTATTTTTCCGCATCCTCGGCTTCCATTTCCTGCAGAAGCTTTTTGTCCTGCTTGGAACTCAAGTCCAGCTTTTCATACATATCCGGTCTGCGCTCCCGGGTGCGGCGCAGTGCCTGCTTGCGGCGCCATTGGCGCACCTTTTCATGGTTGCCGGAGGTCAGGATCTGGGGGATCTCCCGACCGTGCCACACAGCAGGGCGGGTATACTGGGGATATTCCAAAAGTCCGTTATAGTGACTCTCATCCTCGAAGCATTCCGGATCTGCCAGCACGCCGGGCACCATACGGCACACCGCATCCGTCACCGCCATAGCAGCGATCTCGCCGCCGGTGAGAACGAAATCTCCCAAAGAGATCTCCTCGTCCACACATTCGTCGATAAAGCGCTGATCAATACCCTCATAATGGCCGCAGACCAGTACGATATTGTCCATCTTGCTCAACCGGATGGCATCCGCCTGCTTGAAGGTATGGCCGCAGGGGGACAGATAGACGGTATGCACCGGGCCTTCCGCCTCCTCGCAGATGGCCTCCCAGCAGCGGTACAGCGGATCTGCGGTCATAATTGCGCCACGGCCGCCGCCATAGGGATAATCGTCGGTCTGATTCTGCTTGTTGGCAGTATAATCCCGGATCTGATGGGCTTCAATGCGGATAATGCTCCGATCCTGGGCTCTGCCCAAAATACTTTCCGACAGCACATCACCCAGCGATTCCGGGAACAGCGTCATAATGTCAATCCTCATCGCTGCGCATCCCTTCGATGATCTTCACCTGCATCACATTGGCCTCCAGGTCTGTGGAGCGAATAAACTGCCTTACTGCCGGGATCATATAGGAATACTCCCCTTTGACCACATACACGCTGTTGCCGGGATAATCCAGCACATCCACGATCTTGCCCAACACCTCACCGTCGCACAGTACCTGCACGCCGATCAGCTCATCGGCGAAGATCACCTCGTCGTCGATATCCTCCCGGTACAGCTCCAGCACCTTTTCCCGCATCGCCTGGGCAGCCTCCATAGTATCCACGCCGGACAGCTTTACCAGATTGCAGGTCTTCTGAATGCGGCAGCTTTCGATCCTATATTCCTTTCCGTCGATCCGGCAGCGATCAAAATCGCACAGATCCTCCGGGCTGTCCAGCCAAGGCAGCACCTTGATCTCGCCCCGGACACCGTGGGTGGTAACGATCTGGCCGGCTTTGATAAACGGAAGCTTCATACTTTTCTCTCCTTTATATCACGCAAAAATTGCGTAAATCCTCTTAAAATGGGGAAATGCGTGGCGTAAATCCGCCACGCATATCCGTCAATCCACGATGTCGACAGTTACCTTCTCGCCTGTGCGCTGAGCAACCGTCTTAACGATGGTACGGATCTCCTTGGCGATCCGACCCTGGCGGCCGATTACCTTGCCCATATCGCCCTCAGCGACACGCAGCTCCAATACCTTGCCGTTCTCGCCTTCCAGCTCAGTAACGGTAACGGAATCGGGATCGTCCACCAGATTCTTTGCCATATACAGCAAAAGTTCTTTCATTGCGCTAACTCCTTCGGGGTTCTTACAGCACGCCGGCCTTCTTCAGCAGACCGCGAACGGTGTCAGTGGGCTGTGCGCCGTTCTTGATCCAGGTCTGAGCCTTTTCAGCATCAACGGTGATGTTGTCGGACTCCAGCAGAGGGTTGTAAGTGCCGATCTCCTCGATGCAACGGCCGTCGCGGGGAGAGCGGGAATCTGCAACAACGATACGGTAGAAGGGAGCCTTCTTTGCGCCCATTCTTCTCAGTCTGATCTTAACCATGGGTTTCACCTCCAATTATAATCTTTCGTAAATCTATATCGCAAAGCTTTTTGCTTTCAGCGAACACTTTTTAGAAGCCGGGGAAGCCGCCGAAGCCGCCAAATCCGCCCATACGCTTCATCTTTTTGCCCATACCCGGGCCGGAAAACTGCTTGATCATCTTCTGCATCTGCTCAAAGGACTTCAGCATCCGGTTTACATCCTCCACCTTCACGCCGGCACCGGCCGCGATCCGCTTTTTCCGGGACGCACCGATGATATTGGCGTTTTCCCGCTCCTTGGGGGTCATAGAAAGGATGATTGCCTCTGTGCGGGCCATTTGCTTATCGTCCACTTTTACGCCCTTAAGGTTTGCACCGCCTGGCAGCTGCGCCAGAATATCCTCCAGCGAGCCCATAGACTTCATCTGCACCAGCTGATCGTAATAATCCTGCAGGGTAAAGCGATTGGAGCGGAGCTTTTCCTCCAGCTCAGCAGTTTTCTTGGCATCGTATGCCTTTTCCGCCTTTTCAATCAGGCTCAGCACATCGCCCATACCCAGAATTCTGGATGCCATACGGTCGGGATAGAAGGGCTCGATATCCTCCAGCTTTTCGCCCATACCGGCGAACTTAATGGGTTTTCCGGTAATGGCACGGACGGACAGCGCCGCGCCGCCTCTGGCATCGCCATCCAGCTTGCTGAGCATAACAGAGTGGATATCCAGCCACTCGTTAAAGCTCTGGGCAGCATTGACAGCGTCCTGACCGGTCATTGCGTCCACCACCAGCATAATTTCGTCCGGGGACACAGCAGCCTTGATGTTCTTCAGCTCTTCCATCAGCTGTTCATCCACATGCAGACGGCCGGCGGTATCTAAGAATACCATATCGTGGCCACGCTGACGGGCATAGGAAACAGCCTCTTTGGCAATTTCAACCGGGTCAGTCTGACCCTTTTCAAACACCGGAATACCCAGCTTCTCACCGCAGACCTTCAGCTGGGTGATGGCGGCAGGCCGGTAAATATCGCAGGCCACCAGCAAGGGGTTTTTGCCCTGACGCTTCATCAGACCGGCAAGCTTGCTGCCATTGGTGGTCTTACCTGCACCCTGCAGACCCACCAGCATAACCACGGTAGGGCCCTTGGGATTGATGGTAATATGTTTTGTGTCGCTGCCCATCAGTTTGGTCAGCTCCTCATTGACGATCTTAACGATCATCTGTGCCGGGCTCAAAGCCTCCAGCACATCCGCGCCTACACAGCGCTCGGTAACCGCTTTCGTAAAATCCTTGCAGACCTTGTAGCTGACATCCGCTTCCAGCAGCGCCATACGGATCTCCCGCATAGCCTCCTTAACATCGGACTCCTTCAGGCGGCCTTTGCCGCGAAGCTTTTTGAAGGCGGCAGAAATTTTTTCAGTTAAACCTTCAAATGCCATAGTTTACTCCTCTAATAACTGCGCCGCATTCACAATAGTCTGTGCCAGAGTCTTGACCTGGCTGTCTGTGTGCTGCTCCAAAGCCTTGGCAGCAGACACGATGGTGCGCATCACCTTGCGGTTGTTCAGATCCCGCTTGACGCAGCCGGTCTTCTCCTCCATATTTTTCAGCAGCGCTTCCGCACGGCTCAAATTGTCATACACGCCCTGGCGGCTGACCTGCAGCTCCTGTGCGATCTCGCTGAGAGAATAGTCCTGATTGTGGTAAAGATCGAAGCACATCCGCTGACGGTCTGTCAGCAGTTCGCCATAGTAATCGTATAGAAGTGTCATCTCCAATGCGTCCATAGCGCGCCTCCTTTGTCAAGGTCTTTTCCTTGACATCTCGCCTATCATACACCATCGGCGCCGGCTTGTCAAGTATTTTTCCTTGACAGACGCAAATTATTTTACAATATACCACCGGGACAGCTCTGCCACGGGAACAAAGCCCAGCCGGTCATACAGCCGAACAGCCCGATCGTTGTTGGACGCCACCTCCAGCATCGCTGTATCCGCCGTCAAAGCGTGGCACAGCGCCAGCACCACATCTGCGCCTGCGCCCTTTTGCACCGCCACGATGGCGCCGATCTTATCATAAGACGCCTTGCCGATGCCAAGCAGCGTATCGCCCCGATGGACAAAGTAGCCGTCGCCCTTTTGGAGCATTTCCTGCCCGTCTTTTTCCGTCATCCAGGCGGCATTGGCTACATTTTTCATCCCCGTATTGTAAATTTCCAGCCACTGCTTTAAGGTATGCGCCTGCACCGGAAACAGCGCCGCATCCGTATCCGGCAGACCTGCCAGCGGCCGCTGCCGCAAGATCACCGCATTTCTCAGCGGATATTTTTCCAGCGCCGGGTGTCCGGTGGCGACGATTCTTTCCGCGCCGCACATAGTACAAAACTGCACGCATTCTTCAATCAACGCCGCAGGCTCCAGACTGGATTGGATCTTGATATAGGCAATTCCCCGGTAGGGAATTTCCCGTAATGTCAGGCTGGCCGCCCCGTTTTGCGTGGTAAAAACCGGAATATCCTTCATCTTATCATCTCCTGCTGTCATCATAGCACAAAGCCGGTTTTTGTGCAACCTGTCCAAGCAAAGGCCGCTGCTTCGCAAATGTTTCACAACCTTTCCGATTTTTTTGCAATCGTTTGCAATTTCCCTGAAAATATGTATAATAGGGATATCGTCCGATTGAAAGGAGGTTTATCCTATGAAAAAGATCATCTGCAAAAGAGAATACGACACCGAGACCGCAACCTTTGTAGCAAAGCGTACCTACGGTTATTACGGTGATCCTGCAGGCTACGAGGAGGTTCTGTTCCAGACTCCCGAGGGACTGTATTTTCTGTATGTGAACGGCGGTGAGGCCTCTCAGTATCCCACCGAGGATATCCTGCGCCTGGCAAAGACCAAGGTTGCAGACTGGAAGAACGGCAACTGATCCGTACATGAACGGCGACTGCGTTTGCAGTCGCCTTTTTTCTTGACAAATGTGGTATGATATAAGGGTAAAATGTCCATTTTTTGAGGATTGATCGCAATGAAACATTTTTTTGCCCTTTTGGCATTCCTTTTGTTCCTTTTTGCCGGCTGCGCGCAGCAGGAAGCACCGGCGGATATTGCCGCCACCACGCTGCCGGTATACGAGTTCACTTCCCGGCTTTGCGAAGGTACCGGCATCACCGTGACCCGTTTGGTCACGGAAAATGTGTCGTGCCTGCACGATTATTCCCTGAATGTCCGTCAGGTGCGTGCCGCAGAGGCGGCGGAGCTGATCGTCATCTCCGGTGCAGGTCTTGAAGACTTTATGGAGGATCTTCTGGCTGAAAAGACCGTTATCGACAGCTCTGTGGGTATTGAAGCTTTGGAAGCGGAGCATCACCACGATCACCACCACGAAACCGACTCCCACATCTGGCTCAGTCCGGAAAATGCCAGGCAAATGGCATCCAACATCTGCGTTGCGCTCAGCAAGCAGTATCCGCAGCACGAAGCTTCCTTTGAAGCCAATCTGCAGACCCTGATTGGCGATATTGACGCGCTGCAAGCCTATGGGGATGCTCAGCTGGCAGACCTCAAATGCCGAGAGCTGATCACCTTCCACGACGGCTTTGCCCATCTGGCAGAGGCATTCGAACTGGAGATCCTCGCCGCTGTGGAGGAGGAATCCGGCAGCGAAGCTTCCGCTGGGGAGCTGAAATCGCTGATCCAGCTTGTCCGGGAACATGATCTGCCTGCGGTCTTTACGGAGCGCAACGGCAGCGTTTCCGCTGCTGATATCATCAGCGCCGAAACCGGCGTAAAAATCTACACTCTGGATATGGCCATGTCCGGCGACAGCTGGATCGCCGCTATGTATCAAAATATTGACACCATAAAGGAGGCGCTGGGATGAGAACTTCCCTTCACGGTGCAGGCTGCGGTGATTCCTGCTGCCTGCGGGTACAGAACCTGTCCGTCAAAATCGGCAACGATCAAATTCTCAGCAACATCAACCTCCATGTCCACTGCGGAGAAATGGTTGCCCTGATCGGCCCCAACGGCGCCGGCAAATCTACCTTTTTGAAGGCCGTTCTGGGTCAGCAGGAGCACGATGGTATCATCGTCTTTTCCTCCCCTGGTCAGCGCGGTCACAAGCCCAAGATCGGCTATGTGCCCCAGACTCCCACCTTTGACCCCGGCGACCCCGTGTCGGTGGCTGACCTTTTTGTATGCTGTCAGAGTAAGCGTCCTGCGTTTCTGGGCTGCTCCAAGGCAATGCGCAAAAGCATTTTGGAATGCCTGCACAGAGTCCACGGCGAGGATCTCATCGACAAGCGGATCGGCACACTTTCCGGCGGCGAGCTGCAAAGAGTCTTGCTGGCGCTGGCCTTGGAGCCGATCCCCAATATACTGATCCTGGATGAGCCTCTGTCCGGCGTGGATGTGGAGGGTCAGACCGATCTGATGGATATGCTGGACGAGATCCGGGACACCTACGATCTGTCCATCTTGATGACCACCCACAATTTCTCTCTCCTGGATCGCTATGCTGACCAGGTGGTGCTTATCGACCACGGCATTGCCGCCTCCGGCACACCGGCTGAGGTGCTGTCGGGCGAAGCCTTCTCCAGAGTATTTCATCGGGGAGGTGCAAAAGAATGAACATTTGGTATGCGATTTGTGACGCGCTTCCTTTTGAGATGCTCCATTGGGGCTTTATGAAGAACGCCCTGCTGGCGATTCTGATCATGGCGCCGCTGTTCGGTCTGCTGTCGACGATGGTGGTAACCGGTCGGATGAGCTTTTTCTCCGATGCCTTGGGCCACTCCGCCTTTACCGGCATTGCTATTGGCTGCATCTGCGGCATTGCCGCACCGGTTTGGGCTGCCGTTGCTTTCAGCGTGCTGTTTGCTCTGCTGTTTTCCTATGTCCGCAGCCGCAGCAATCACGCTGCCGACACCCTGATCGGTGTGTTTTCCAGCACCGCTGTGGCGCTGGGTATCTTCATCGCCACCTTAGGCGGTGACAGCTTCACCAAGTACAATCAATACTTGATCGGCGATATTCTCTCTGTGACCCCGGCACAGATCGGCACGCTGGCCATTGTGTTGGTGCTGATTTTGAGCTTCTGGATCTTCCATTCCAACCGTCTGGCGCTGACCGCCATTCATCCCCAGCTGGCATCCTCCCGTGGCATTCGGGTGGGTCTTTCTCAGACAGTGTTCACCGTAGCCATCGCTGTGGTGGTGACGCTGTGCCTTTCCAGCGTGGGTCTGCTGATCCTGAACTCCCTGCTGATCCTGCCTGCCGCCGCATCCCGGAATATTGCAAAAAATCTAAGGCAGTACCATCTTCTTTCTGTGCTGTTTGCGCTGATCGCCGGCATTGGCGGTCTGACGGTTTCCTATTATCTGGGCAGCTCTGCCGGTGCGGCAATTTGCCTGGTGCTGGCCGCGATCTTCGCAATTAGCTTCTGCTTCCGGAAAGGACGGGGCTGATATGGAGGATGTAAAAATTCAGGTCATCGCCAGGATGAAAAGCGATTTTCCCACCAAATTCGGCATTCCCCGGCAAAGCGGCTTGGTGCAGGAGCTTCGCTCCACCGTTATTTTCGAGCCGGAATTTCGCAACGCCGATGCCCTGCGGGGCATTGAGGGCTACTCCCATCTGTGGCTGATCTGGCAGTTTTCCGAGGCGGTGCGCAGCGACTGGTCTCCCACCGTCCGTCCTCCCCGGCTGGGCGGCAATACCCGTATGGGCGTATTCGCCACCCGTTCCCCCTTCCGCCCCAACAATCTGGGGCTGTCCAGCGTAAAGCTGCTGGGTGTGGAGCATACTGAGGAATACGGCACGGTGCTGCACATTGGCGGTGCGGATTTGATGGACGGAACGCCGATTTTCGACATTAAGCCCTACATCCCCTACAGCGATTGCCACGAGAACGCTGTGGGCGGATTTACGGACACCGCAGGAGAATTTTTGCTACAGGTAGACTTCCCTGCCGAACTGCTTTCGCTTCTGCCTGAGAACAAGCAAGCTGCCGCCATCGGCATTCTGTCCCACGATCCCCGACCCAGCTATCAGCGCAAACCTGACCGGGTCTACGGTATTTCTTTCGCCGGTTTCGATATTCGATTTACCGTCAAGGATGATGTTCTCACTGTTGTTGCAGTGGAGAAAATATAATAAAAACAGCGGCACTTTCCGTGCCGCTGTTTTAAGGTTCCAGATTATCTTCGTCAAACAATGGTGAATTAAAAAAGTCCGTGATAGAAATTCCAAGCCCCTGACAAAGCTCGTGAACGATGCGCAGTTTCATAGAGGGATAAGCGCAATTTAAGACATTGCCGATCGTAGACTTAGGAACACCGCTTTTGTTATTTAGCTGATAGGGTGTCATATGTTTTTCCTGCAGCAACTCGGTCAAACGCTTGCTGACTGCTTCATTCAACTGCATATCATCACCACCGTATCAAAATTCTCTTCATTATTATAGAAAATTGCGGCGAAATTTTAGTACAGCTAGCTGTACTATTTGTGTTTTTTGTTGTATAATACCCTTATTGTTAATACAACAAAAAGGAGAACTGACGATGAATGCAAAACAGATTATACTTCAAATCGCACTTAAGGAAAATAAGCCGCCGGAAGAAATTGAAGCGGCAATGCTCACCGCTATGCGCGAAGCAATGGCCGCTGAAGATCCTCTAGCGCAAAAGTTGTGGAAAAAGCTTGCACCAAACGGAAAAGAGCCCACATTGGATGAATTCTTGGAGTTTTGCGCAAAAAGGGCAAGAGAAAAGCTGTATTAAGGCTTGTGCCTCAAATCAAACAGGCTGCCGCCATCGGCATTCTGTCCCACGATCCCCGACCCAGCTATCAGCGCAAACCTGACCGGGTCTGCGGCATTTCTTTCGCCGGTTTCGATATTCGATTTACCGTCAAGGATGATGTTCTAACTGTTGTAGCAGTGGAGCAGTTATAAAAAGTCCCCTCATCAGAGGGGACTTTTCTGTCATTCCGAGCCAGCGCGCTCGCTGGCGTGGGAATCCCCGAAATCTTTCGGGAATTGCCGCGTCGGGCTTCGCCCTCCTCGCAATGACACATTTCTATTCTCCAAACTCCTCTATATCCAGATCCCGGTAGGGGTACGCCCGCTGCCAGCCGTCAGCGGTTTTACTGATGCTGCTGCGGTGGCTGCTGAGCAACCGCACAATATCGTAGACATTGATCCAGATCTCGCTGTTGCACTCCTTCTGGCTCTCGTCAAACACCAGCTCCAAGCCAAAATGCAAATGCACCGTTTCAATATTGTTGACATTTTCTTTATCAGAATATCCGGTGCGGCCCATAAAGCCGATCAGATCTCCCGCCTGGACAATATCCCCCTCCTGCAGTCCATCCGCAAAAGGATGGTCTTTTTGCAGATGGGCATAGTAGTAATACCGCTTGGAATCAAAGGAACGGATGCCGATCCGCCAGCCGCCGTAGCGATTCCAGCCCATGGCCTCGATGACACCGCCCTCCACCGCCACAATGGGCGTACCCAGGCCGCCCATCAGGTCGTTGCCCAGGTGCTTTCGCTTGAAGCCAAAGGACCGGCTGACGCCGAAATCGTCGCAATGGCTGTAGCCATAGCCTGCCGCCACCGGGGAAAAGGCTTTTAAGCCGTATTGGCTCTTCCATTGGCCGTTGATTTGAATTGCATAGCTTCCCACCAGGCCACCCAGAGCTGCCGTATAGGCTTCGTGATAATACCCGTAATATTTGCTGTTTGCGCCAAGAAGCTCCTGGGGCGATTTTTCCCCTTTTAAATCCGTGGTGGCTTTTTTTACCGAGGATAAAGGGCATTTCCCGCCGGTTCTGCAGGCGGCAAGGGCTAATATCTCGATCCAGTCCAGGTGTTTTTCCTGCTCGAATGTCAAAATATCCTGCTGCAGGGCATACTGCAGCGACTCATAGGGCACTTGAAAGTCCACCCATTTGATCGGCTCCGCCCGTACCGGAAAAATCAGACCGAAAATCAACAAAAAGCACAGACAAATACGCCGCTTCATCCCATTCACCTCTCGGTTAGGATATGAAACGGCGTTTAAAATATTTGTGTCAATTACTGGAGTTCCCGGACGATATCCTTGGCAATGCGGTAGATATCCTCCATCGTGTTCATCGACGAAATTTGATTTTTATAGTAACTGCTGTGGGCAACGCCACGAAGATACCACGCAAAATGCTTTCTTGCCTCCAGGCAAGCGATATGCTCACCGTGATCGCGCTCCGACAGCTGGAACTGCCGTACCGCCAGTTCGATTCGGTCTTTTAAAGGCGGACGCTCCGGAATGGGCTGACCTGCCAGCGCAGCTTTGGTCTGCGCAAAGATCCAGGGATCACCAAAGGCCGCACGGCCGATCATCACGCCGTCCGCGCCGGTGCGCTTTAAGCATTTCAGCGCCGCTTCCGCATCGACGATATCGCCGTTGGCAATGACGGGGATGGTTAAATTTTGCTTGACCTTGGTGATCATATCCCAATCGGCAACACCGGTATACAGCATCGCCCGGGTCCTGCCGTGGACGGCCACCATAGCCGCGCCGTTATCCTCCATCCGCTTGGTAAAATCCAGCACATTGATGCTGCCCTTATCCCAGCCCAGACGGCATTTCACCGTCACCGGCACCTGCACTGCATCCACGACCGCCTTCACGATCTGACCTGCCAGCTCCGGTGTGCGCATCAAGCCGCAGCCGTCGCCGGAATTGGCGATCTTGGGCATAGGGCAGCCCATATTGATATCCAAAAAGTCACAGCCGGAGATCTCCAGCGCCAGCACAGCTGCCTCCGCCATAATGGCAGGATCGTTGCCGAAGATCTGGGCGCCGCAAAGAGAGCCTTCGTTCTTTTTCAGCAGCCCTGCGCTTTTCTTGTCCTTATATACCAGCGCCCGGGAGGATACCATCTCCGTAACGGTGATGTTTGCACCCAAATCGGCGCAAACCGTACGGAATGCCCAATCCGTCACGCCAGCCATAGGGCCAAGGGCAATGGGATGATTCACTTCCAGATTACCGATGCGCATAGGTACTCTCTCTTTCTTTCAAAGTACCGTCAGTATATCACAACCGGACCGATAGCGCAAGTCAAATCAGCGCAGTCAGCATCCAGACCATCCCGGTCAGTACTGCTCCGACGCAGGCCCAGGCCGGTGCGAACAGCATCCGCTTCTTCTTTCCGTCCAGCCGGGGGTTGCGGATGATACTCTGCGCCTCTTTCATCAGCTGCTCCTCCGTAACGCCTATGGCATCGTCTTTCAGGATAAAGATCGCCTGCTCGAACAGCTTTTTATCCGGGCTCTGCACCAGGATCACCTGCCGGGAAATGCCTTTAACCATACCACCAACTCCTTTGGAGGTATTTTGCCCGAATGGTAAGATTTTCATACCGAAGAAACTGCCTTGCCTCCCTCACTGAGGGAGGTGTCAGCCGGTCAGGCTGACGGAGGGAGTTTAACTCCACCAGTCGTGGCACGCCCCGACAGCCCCCTCAAAGAGGGGATCAAGGCGTTTCTCCATTATGCTAAAAGCCTCCCCTTACATTGGGGAGGCTTTCTCATTCTTCATCCTTGGGTCTGTTGTATCTGCCCTGCGGCTCCCATTCCGGTAACGGCAGGCGCTGCATCGCGCCGAAGATCCGCTCCTTCAGGTCAGGATAAGTCTTGCTCAAATCATAAACAAGCTGCTTGATCTCTTCCCGCTTGGTTTGCTTGTCCACCGGGCAGCGGTTTTCCACCACCGGCAGCTGCATCCGGGTGGCGAAGTTGTCCACCGTCTTTTCGTGGATATACAGCATGGGCCGGATCTGGGTCACGCCCATCCGATCCAGATCCGTCACCGGCTGGAAACAGCTGATGCGCCCTTCATAGATCAGCGACATCAGGAAGGTCTCCACCGCATCGTCAAAATGATGCCCCAACGCGATCTTTCGGATGCCCCGATCCAGGATCGCCTGATTCAGCGCGCCCCGGCGCATCTTGGCGCACATAGAGCAGGGATTTTTCTCCTTGCGATGGTCAAAAATGATGGGGCCGATCTGGGTCTGCACCACCGTATAGGGCACATCCAGCTTCTCGCAGAAGGCCTGCACCGGGCTGTAATCCATCCCAAGACCCATATCCACAGTAATGGCCTCCAGCGTAAAATCGCTGTACTGGCGAAGTCCCGCCAGGATCTGCAGCAACACCAGCGAATCCTTGCCGCCGGACACACCCACCGCCACCTTGTCGCCGGGATCTATCATATTGTAGTCCTCCACACAGCGGCGGACAAGACCCATCAGTTTCTGCATCGTGGACTTCCTCCGAAAATAATTGTAAAATGGCGCGTGAGATATCGAGCGTTTGAAAGAGTATACGAGAGATTTTGCGAGTTCTCTTATGATTTCATAAAAATTATGCAAAAAGTGTTTGACAAGCAATTTTCTTTGTGCTATAAATATCTAGCGGCTTGAAGCTATTGTACTTCAAGCATACGAGTTTGTCAAAATATTTTACCTATTGGAGGAAAGCATAATGTCTACCACGCTTCTGAAGAAGGAGACCCTGGAGCGCAAGTGGTATGTTATCGACGCTGCCGGTAAGCCCCTGGGCCGCACCGCTGTCACCGTTGCTAACCTGCTGCGCGGCAAGCATAAGGTCGACTTCACCCCCGCCGTTGACTGCGGCGACTATGTTATCGTCATCAACACTGACAAGGCCATCCTGACCGGCAAGAAGCTGGATCAGAAGTCCTACTACCGCGTATCCGGCTGGATCGGCGGTCTGAAGGAGACCAAGGCCCGCACCATGATGGACACCCGCTCCGATTACGCTATGGAGCTGGCTGTCAAGGGTATGCTGCCCAAGAATTCCATTGGCCGCAACTCTATGACCCGTCTGCACCTGTACAAGGGTGCTGAGCATCCCCACGCTGCTCAGAAGCCCGAAGCTTGGACCCTGTAATTGGAGGTAACGGAAAATGTACGAGAGCAAGAAGAAGTATTACTACGGCACCGGCCGTCGGAAGTCCTCCGTCGCCCGTGTTCGCGTTTATGAGAACGGCACCGGCTCCATCATCATCAACGGCCGTGAGATCGACGATTATTTTGGTCTGGACACCCTGAAGCTGATCGTTAACCAGCCCCTGGTCACCTCTGATCTGGTTGGCAAGGTTGACATCGTTGTCACCGTCGCCGGCGGCGGCGTTTCCGGTCAGGCTGGTGCTATCCGCCACGGTCTGTCCC
This sequence comes from Oscillospiraceae bacterium, assembly GCA_017410075.1. Lineage (GTDB taxonomy): Bacteria > Bacillota > Clostridia > Oscillospirales > Oscillospiraceae > Faecousia. Next base: position 25,427 of record JAFQRK010000007.1, read on the forward strand.
GCGCTCTGGTCACCCTGAACCCCGAGCTGCGCCCCACTCTGAAGGCTGCTGGTTTCATGACCCGCGACCCCAGAATGAAGGAAAGAAAGAAGTACGGCTTGAAGGCCGCCCGTCGCGCACCTCAGTTCTCCAAGAGATAATTACTCTTACTGCAAAGCCCACGCCTTTTGGCGTGGGCTTTCTTTTGAAATCTCGTGTCATTGCGAAGCCCGTAGGGCCGTGGCAATCTTCCGGTATTCTGCTTGTACCAGGGGATTCCCACATCAGGGCTTCGCCCTTCCTCGGAATGACAAGCTGTTGGTTGCTGTTCATTAGTCAAAAAGCCCGTGGGTTTCCCACGGGCTTTTTGTCATTAATATTCATTTCTGCGTCTTCCGGTCTTCTTGCCGATCAGAATGCCAACTACCAGGCACAGTGTACACAGCAGCACCGCGCCGGCGCCGGCAATGATCAGCATATCCGTGGTTACCAGCAAGCCCTCCTGCTGGGGCTCAGCAGGCTCCAGAGCAGGAATTTCCTCCGTTTTGACCACGCCGCAGACGGTGCACTTATACTCCTTCTCTCCGGGAGCACCAACCGCAGGCTCGGTTTTTACCGTTCCTTCGTCCCAGGTGTGCGGCGCTTCCTCCGCGATGTGACCGCAGGGGCATTCCTGCCAATGCTTATCCGCGTCGGACTTATCCGCATAATCGTGCTGGTGCAGCATCGGGGTCAGCTCAAAGCCGCAGATCATACAGATCTGTGCCTCAAATTCTGTAGCCTCCGGGCCAGGAACATGGGGCTCCATCTCCAGCCGGTCGCCGCAGTAGCCGCACTCGTGCCAATGGCCGTCATTGTCCGCCGCCCACTGGGGCAGGTAGTTATGCTCCCCTACCTCGCGGGTAAAGCAGCATTCATTACACTCTTTATCGCACTCGTTGTCAAAGGTATGCTCCGCGTAGTCCGGGATCTCATCGCACTCCAGGCAGGTGTGCCAATGTCCCGTATCGTCGGTGACCCACTCCTCGGAAGGAACATGGGTATGCACCAGCGCTTTCTGGATCACATAGCCGCAGACGGTGCAGACCTGGGGCGTATAATCCGTAGCCTCCGGGCCGGGGATGTGATCCGCCACATCCTTTTCATCGCCACATTCGGTACATTCGTGCCAATGGCTGGTTTTGTCGGTTTTCCAGGCTTCGCCGTACTGATGGGTGGTGGTGCGGGTCTGGCCGCAATTTGCACAGGTGGTATCGCAGCCGTTGGCATAGTTGTGGCCGGTAGCCTTGATGGTCTCAGTCTTGGTTTCGCCGCAGACTGTGCACTTGACGGTCTTGGAGCCGTCGGTGGTGCAGGTGGCATTCTTATTCACAGTGCCGGAGTTCCAGCTGTGGCTGACCGACCGCTTTTCACCGCAGATATTGCAGGTTGCATCGCAGCTATTATCATACTTGTGCTTGCAGGCCACGGTGATGCCGATAGACCGCTGCACAGTTTCGCCATCCAGTGTCAGGCTCACCTTTACGGTGGACTTGCCGCTGGCAGCGCTGTCCTTGACCTTCAGCGTCAGCTCCAGAATGTTGCCGGAAATGCCGGTTTCGCCGGTGTAGGCGAAGACGCCGTCCTTGCTGGCAGCGGAGAAATCAGTAATAAATGCGCCGTCAAGCAGCCATTTACCGCTGGTCAGCTCAAAAACCTTACTGTCAAAGCTGACCTCCACACCGCCGGCCTTACAGTCCAGCGCAGAAACGCTGGCCTTGACCGTAACAGTATCACCAGCATTGACAGAGGTTTTCGACGCCGTCAGCTTGGCGCTGGGGGCAGCTGCCACCGGAATGGTCAGCGCAGCGATCATCACCGCCAGGCAGACCCATAAAAGAATCTTTTTCATTTTGATCACCTTATAATTTCAGAGGGTACTTATCCGGGAAGATCACATGCCGCAGCAGATAAATGGCATCGTCTTCGTTGACTTTCTTGTCGCCGTTGACATCCGCTTCATCCACAGGGTACTTATCCGGGAAGATCACATGCCGCAGCAGGTAGATGGCGTCGTCCTCATTCAGAACGAAGTTGCCGTCCATATCGCCCTTGTCACGGGTGGTCTTTACATAGTCCATACAGATCCAGTTGCCGTCGGGCAGCTGTCCCCAAAGGCGCTTGCCGTCGGACTTGGTCTCCAGGATCTCTATTTTCGTGCCGTAGGCCGCCTCATAGGCCACATCGTAGCTTGTCCCCGGACCTTTTCGGACATTGACGCCGCTGCCGGACTCCGTCACTACAACGCCGGGAGTCTTCAGCGGAATGGCCTTGAACACCGCCGTATATACGGCATTGCCCTTGCAGGCGGTCACTTCCTTATCCCAGCCGGTAAACTGATACTTGTTTTCCTCATCCGCCGGCTTTACAGGCGCCGCAGGCTCCTTTACCGCTTCGCCGTAGGCATATTGGGCGGTGCTTATGACCTTGCCATCGTAATTTTTAAAGATAACTGTGGCCTTGACAACCGTCACCGTAAAGGTAGTAGCCTTGTCTTCATACTTGACTGTCACGGTCACCTCGCCCAGGTTCTTGTTACTGAAGCCGGTAACCATATCCGATGTGATGTTCACAGTCTTTGCAGAGCCGTCGCTGAAGGTGAGCTTCAGCGTACCGCCGCTTACATCCAGCTTGTCCTGCATTTGGACATATTCCAGCTTCTTGGGGCTTGTTTGAATCTCGATGGATTCCAGCTGTGCCAGTTCATCCAGCTCCACATAGTCCATACTGATCCAGTTGCCGTCAGAAAGCTGACCCCACTGCATTGCGCCGTCAGACTTCAGGGCGAAGATCTGCAGCCGGTCACCGGTTTTCACCGTATAGACCACGCCATAGGATGTGGATGGGCCTTTGCGGACATTGACTGTGCCGCCGCTTTCTGTCTTAACCGTTCCCCATTGTCCGTCGATCTCCTCCGGTGTGTTTCCGGAAACGATGTCGGAGTAGTTGGTATAGTGCAGGCTGAGCCAGCCGTGCTCGCATTTGCCCCAAAGGGTACTTCCCACTTTATAGGTCTCGGTGATCACCAGCTTCGCGCCGGGCTGCAGTTCCTTTTCAATGGGATAGAATGTACCCGGACCGGTGCGGACATTGACCTTTCCGGTTACAGAAACTGCAATATTATCCACGGCTTCGCCCTTGGGTAGGGTCACGATATTGCCTTGGGGATCTTTCCACCGGGCGTACAGCACCGTGCCGTTGGGAAGCGAGCCATCCAGGGTCTTGACCCGTGTGCCGCCCTCCGGGGCGGTGTACCAGCCGGCAAATGTATAGGTAAATATCTTTCCGTCCTTACCCACGCCGGTAGGCTTGCTCGAGAAATTCGTTACGATCTCAGAAGGATCATCGGCATTGTAGCCGTGGATGGTATACTTGACCGTTCCGCCGTTGCCGTCCAGAAAAATATGTCTGAAATTCGCGGGAACGCTGTTTGCGGTGTTATAGGCTTTGTAAACGCCGTTAATGTACATATTTGCTTCGCATTTTCTGCGGTTGACCAATATGTAATCGCCGCCGGCGGTGCTCCAGAGCAGGAAGCCGTAAATGATTCGGTTGCTCATATCTCCTTCGCGGATGGCGGTGTTGAAATAGCCGTTTACATCCCGCACCCAGCTTCCGCCGCAGTTGTAGGAGAAGGATACCAGCGCATCAAATTGATGCTGCTCAAATTCCAAATCGTAGGTTTGCGCAAAGTCGTTGACCACTTTTTCAAAATAGGCCAGCTCCTCATGCAGAAGCTTTACTGCTTCTTCTTCCGGGAAGGGATTGTCCTCGGTATAATACTTTTCCTTGCCCTCAGGGCACTTGGTTCCGTAACCGATGGTCCATTGGGAGTAATCCCAATATGCCACGGGATGGAAGCCCTCCATTTTCTTCAAAACCGCAATGAATTCATCCGATACGGTCATCGGCCCCTCCTCCGGCGGCTGTGTAGGTGCAGCTGTCGACGGCTGTGTGGGCTTTGCGGTGGGAGCGGCCGTGGGTGCCTCTGTCGGCTCTGTCGCAGGCTTGGCGGTAGGTGCCTGCGTAGGCTCTGCCGTCGGCTCAGTAGTTGGCTTAGCAGTTGGCTCAACGGTTGGCTCGGTAGCCGGCTCTGTTTCAACCGCAGGCATTACCTCTTCACTCAGAGATTCGCCCGGATCCAATTGCGTTGCATTGACATTCACCGGCACCAGACTCAGCAGCATTGCCGCCGCCAGCAGGGCACATATTTTACGACGGTTCATGGGCAAACCTCCTTCCGCATAGTTATCAATTGTATTATAGCAGATGAAATTCGACAATACAAGAGCGCTTTTTTATATTCCAGAATATACCGCAAAGGAAACTGTTTGCTTTCCGGCTGACGATGTGATAGACTAAGACCAAAGAAAGGAGTGAAGGCCATGAAAGCATTGATCGGTATGTCCGGCGGCGTGGACAGCAGTGTTGCCGCCTATAGAATGCTGCAAGAGGGCTATACCTGTGTCGGTGCGACCATGTGCCTCTACACCGGGCAGGATACAGGCTGCTGCGACACCGCCAATATCAGCGATGCCCAGGCAGTGGCTGACCGGCTGGGGATCCCTTTTCGCGTGCTGGACTTTTCTGCGGATTTTAAGGCCCGGGTTATGGATCATTTTACCTGCAGCTACGAATCCGGCCTGACTCCCAATCCCTGCATCGAATGCAACCGGCACCTGAAGTTTGACAAATTCCTGCAAAGCGCGCTGGAGCTGGGCTGTGACTGCATCGCTACCGGACACTATGCCCGTATTGAATATAACGGCAGCCGATACCTTCTGCGCAAGGCAGCAGACGAAGCCAAGGATCAGTCTTATTTCCTCTATACTCTGACGCAGCAGCAGCTGCAGCGTACGCGCTTCCCCCTCGGGGCGCTTACCAAAGCAGATGCCAGACGCATTGCGCAGGAGCAGGGCTTCCTGAACGCAAAAAAACGGGACAGTCAGGATGTTTGCTTCATCCCCGACGGTGATTATCTGGCATTTTTGCAGCGCTACACCGGCAAAACATACCCTGCCGGCAATTATCTGGATCAAAACGGCAACATTGTTGGCACGCATAAGGGTGCGGTTGCCTATACTCTGGGTCAGCGTAAGGGGCTGAATCTGGCTATGGGGCAGCCGGTATATGTCTGCGGCAAGGATATGGCGCAAAACACCGTTACTGTCGGCCCCAATGAAGCATTGTACCGCAAAGCGTTACTGGCCAACGACTGGAACTGGATCGCCATCGAAGGCTTGACCGCGCCCATCCGGGTATATGCCAAGGTCCGTTCCCGAATGGCAGAGCAGCCCGCCACTGTCTACCCCGAAAAGGACGGCTTCGCCCGTGTGGTATTTGACCAGCCCCAGCGTGCGCTGACACCGGGGCAGGCTGTGGTGCTCTATGACGGTGACACCGTGATCGGCGGCGGCACCATCACCGAAATTCTATAAAACGACCGCCCGCATTTGCCTTCCGCTTAACATCACAAAAAATTCCCGAAATGCATCAGCATTCCGGGAATTTTGTTATTTGCTATCAAAAAGATGGGGATTTTCTTGAGATCAGGCAAATGCTGTCTTTTGCTGAACGGTTTAGATCACGGCTCTGTAGGCGCAGGCTCCGGCTGGCCGGTAATATTCTCGTAGGAAACCTTGCTTGACAGCTGCATAGTCTGATCCAACTGATATGTCAGCGGATAGGACACCTCTGCCTTTACATGGATGCGCTTCAGCTGGATCCCCAATGCCGTAGGCAATCCGGTCTCTTTGTCGATACACAGATATCCGCCTGCCACCGGCGTTGTATAGGAATCTGCGTAAGTGTCCAAATTGGCAGTAAAGATGGAATAGATGCTGTTGCACAGATTGTCTGCAAATGCAGCATTTCCGGTAAATTCGATCCGCAGCTGCCCGTCTTTCTCCGTCATCTTTGCATTTTTCATATGATTGGGAGTAAACAGCGCGGCAAGCACAGCATCTTCGCAGAACTTGCGCATTTTTTCCGCGGTGATTCCCTCTCTTATGACCGGATCTGCACCGTTAATGCTGGAGGAGCAGATGCCCTCCCGGAAAATCGCTGTTTCGGAATCGGTGTCCGGGGTGTTGGAATAGTCTGTATTGACTACCTCATAACTGACCTGCGCCATAAAGTCTTCGCCGGTGCCGTAAGTATCGAAGGTGCTGGTCTGGCTGCGGCTGCGGGCATATGCAGGGCTGTAAACGGACTCGGTATACACCGCAGACATTGCCTGCGCGGTATACACATCGCCAACGACCTGCAGGATCTTCCGCGGTGCGTCAAAATAGCTCAGGGTCGGGCACTTTGCAGGAAGTGCAGCCAGATCCTCATCCAAAGTCTGCGCCGCCTCCGCCACAACCTGGGCTGTAACATTCAGATCGTACGAAACTGCTCCGCAGGAATATTGGGCATGGTAACGCGAGCTCAGCAAATTTCCGTCGCCGTCCAAAACCACGGTGCCGCCGGCATCCACCACCACTGCGTCCGTGCAGTCTGTGACCCAGGCTTCCAGCGCTTTGGGCTCAGAAAATGTGATCTGCATATTGTCGCCGCTCTCCCCTACCTGGGCCTTTCCGTACAGCGCAGGATCTATCAGTATTGCAGCGGTCTGGCGATTTTGGAATTGCTGCATCTCCATATCGGCGCAAAAAACTGCATCCTCTGTCCGGCAATAGGCCACGCCGCCGGAATAGTACTCCGCATATTGGGTTTCATAAGGGCCAAACAGCACCTGCTGCTTTACAGCGGCCGCGGCGTTATCCGTTCCCAGTCCCCGGTAGCTTGCCGTTTCCGTAACCTGCTCGCTGTACATTTCGCCGTCAACATTCCGGCTGCAGGTATATGTCCCTTCTATGGTCAGATCGGGGGCATTACTCACAGTCTCACAAGCGCTCTGATATTTGGCAAGCACCTCCTGCGTTGACACCGTATGTTTGCAGGCAGCCAACGGCAGAAGAAGCGCAAAGCACAGGAACGCAACCATAAATTTGGTATGCTGTTTCATAATTCATTCTCCTGTCAAAGACCGAAGTCGAATACATTATACATAAAGATTATACCAGAAACCCCGAAAAATGTCAACATCGCTCCAAATCAGCACATTTTTACAACATTTTATACGCAAATACCGCCTCCGACGGAGGCGGTATTACTATCATTTTTTCGCTTGCTTCATAGACAGACTGATGCGGTGGCGCTTTTCATCCACATCCAGCACCACTACCTTGACAGTATCGCCTACCTTGACCACCTCGCTGGGGTGATTTACCCGGCGGTTTGCCACCTGCGAGATATGCACCAAGCCGTCCTGATGGACGCCGATGTCCACAAATACGCCAAAGTCGATGACATTGCGCACCGTACCGGTCAACTCCATACCGGGCTTGAGGTCCTTCATTTCCAGCACATCCTTGCGCAAAATGGGCTGAGGCAGCTCGTCACGGGGGTCTCTGCCGGGCTTGCTCAGCTCCTTGGCGATATCCGTCAGGGTATGCTCGCCAACGCCCCATTCCTGTGCCGCCTTGGAAACGCCGTAGCTTTCCAGCTTCGCAGGCAGTTCTGCCAGCTCGCCGCCCAGGACGCTCAGCAGCTTCTTTGCAGCCGCGTAGGACTCCGGATGGACACCGGTGTTGTCCAGGATCTCCTTGCTCTCCGGCACGCGCAGGAAGCCTGCGCACTGCTCAAAGGCCTTGGGACCCAGCTTGGGCACCTTTTTCAGCTGGCTGCGGTTGGTGAAGGGGCCGTTTTCCTCCCGGAAGGCAACAATATTTTTCGCCGTCGCCGTCGTCAGACCGGACACCTGCTCCAGCAGGCTTCTGGACGCAGTATTCACATCCACGCCAACTGCGTTTACGCAATCCTCCACCACGCCGCCCAGCGCCGTGTCCAGCTCCTTCTGGGGGCAGTCGTGCTGATACTGACCTACGCCAATGGCCTTGGGATCGATCTTCACCAGCTCCGCCAGAGGATCCTGCAAGCGCCGGGCAATGGAAACCGCACTGCGCAAGTTCACATCATAATCCGGGAATTCTTCCGCCGCCAAAGGCGATGCGGAATACACCGACGCACCGGCTTCATTGACGATCATATAGCTGGCATCCGGAAATGCCTGGAGCATTTCCACCGTCATTGCCTCCGTCTCCCGGGACGCAGTACCGTTGCCGATGGCAATGTGGACCACCTTATGCTTGCGCATCAGACCGGAGAGGATAAAAATGGCCTCCTGCTTCTTTCTTTCGCTGAAGGTTGGATATACCACAGCGGTGTCCAGCACCTTGCCGGTGGGGTCGACCACAGCCACCTTGCAGCCGTTGCGGTAACCGGGATCAAGACCCATGGTCACAAAGCCCTTTACGGGAGGCTGCATCAGCAGCGGCTTTAAGTTCAGCGCAAAATTGTGGATGGCGCCCTTGGCAGCCCGCTCCGTCAGATCGCTGCGGATCTCCCGCTGCATGGAGGGGAAGATCAGCCGCTCGTAGGCGTCCTCAGCTGCTAAGCGGACAAAGCTGCTGATGTTTAGGGTGGGTTTCAGCGCCGCACGGCATACCAGCGCCGCGCCGTCATTGCCGGGAAGCGCCACGCCGGGCTTCAGGAAGCCCTCCTTTTCGCCCCGGTTAATGGCCAGGATCTGATGATCCAGCAGCCGGGAAATGGGCTGGGAAAAATCGTAATACAGCCGATACACGCTGTCATTGTCCGGGTCTTCTGCCTTGCAGGTGAGAATTGCCTTGCGGTTCATCAGCGCCCGCAGATTTTTACGGATATCCGCATCGTCAGAAAGATCCTCCGCAATAATGTCGGATGCGCCGGCCAGCGCTTCCTCCACAGTATTGACACCCTTCTCCGGGTCAATGTAGGCTTGTGCCAGAACAGCAGGATCCTGCCCGTCCTGCGCAAAGATCGCCGCCGCCAGAGGCTCCAGCCCCTTTTCCCGGGCAACCGAGCCGCGGGTGCGCCGCTTTTGCTTGTAGGGACGGTACAGATCCTCCACCTCCGCCAAAGTCACGGCATTGTCAATGGCCTGCGCCAGTTCTTCCGTCAGCTTGCCCTGATTTTCAATGGAGTTTTTGACCTCATCCTTGCGCTGCTGCAAGTTTCGCAGGTATTCCAAACGGGTCTGCAGCGTGCGCAGCGCCGTATCGTCCATAGCGCCGTGCATCTCCTTGCGGTATCGGGCGATAAAGGGAATGGTATTTCCCTCGTCGATCAGCGCAATGACATTTTCCACATATTGTTGCTTCTGACCCAGCTCCTGGGACAGGATTTCAGCAATCGAAAGCATAGCATGCTCCTTTCCTTTGTTTTGTGTGTCTATCATACCACAAAATGGGAAAAATGAAAAGGAAAATATGTGAATATTGACACCGGGAAACTGCAGAAAAAAGGAAAAATAATGTTTGACAAATGAAGAAAAAGCCATTATAATATGAAAGCACGACTGCGTAGAGGAGGGAAAGTATGCTTCTGGGACTGTCCGCTATCATTGACTGCCCGGGTGCCAGCCTTCCGTTTTCTGCCAGCGTGGATCTGCGTGATCTTCAGTACGGTCAGTGCTATCCGGTGTCCGAGCCGGTGCTGATCTCCGGTGCGGTGCGCAACACCGCCGGTGTTCTGGTAATGACCGGCAGCATCAGCACTACCATCCACGGCATTTGCGACCGCTGTGCCTCCCCCTTCGATCAGGATGTTTCCATTCCCGTCGATGTGGTTTTGGTGACAGAGCTGAGCAACGAAGAAAACGAAGATGAAACCGTATTCCCTTTAGTGGGAGACAGCGCCGATGTGGAAGAAATCGTTCGTACAGTTTTTGTACTGAACCTGGATTCCAAGCTGCTGTGCAAGCCCGATTGCAAAGGTCTTTGCTGCCGCTGCGGCAAGAATCTGAACATTGAGCCCTGCATCTGTCAGAAGGAGCTGGATCCCCGTTTCGCTGCTTTGAAGCAGCTTCTGGAGAAGTAAACCCATAAACGAATGCTGTCAAAAGCAGTTTGATCAAGGAGGTGTCATCCATGGCTGTCCCTAAGTGTAAAGTATCCAAGGCCCGTCGCGATAAGCGCCGTGGCGGCAACTGGAAGCTGTCCGCTCCCAGCGTCACCGTTTGCTCCAAGTGCGGTGAGCCCGTTATGCCTCATAGAGCTTGCAAGGCTTGCGGTAACTACAATGGCCGTCAGGTCCTGGCCGCCAAGGCTGACTAAGGCAGGAAAATACAAGAGGAAGGTATTCACCTTCCTCTTTTTCCTTTTTGCGGTTGACTATTCCTGCCCACCGTGATATGCTCACAAAAAATGCAACGGAGGGGATCTCTATGCATGGCAGTTTGTTCTACAACGGCAGAAAAATAACCCTCACCCCCGGCATTCAGCCCATTGCTGACGGCCTGGTGGCAGATCTTCAATGCCGCAGCGCAGGCGATAACTGGGAATTTGCGGTTTTGCATCTGAAAAACACCGGCGATGCCAACACAGGCCGGATCACAAATGTGAAAACTCTGGACCAGGAATTTGCCTGCAGCGGCACTGCCCACTATCACAGCCTGCAAGGCGACAGCAAGGGTGCAGCAAGCTTTATGCCCATTAATTTTCCGCTAATACAGCCTTATCACGAAGAGCCGTTAGGCGGCCGCTCCTCCAACACCAGCGGTTTCCCCTATTTTGATCTGAGCTGCGGTGGAAAAACCGATGTGTTCGCCATTGGCTGGACGGGACAGTGGAGCAAGGACATCTTCCCCACCGATTCCGGCTTCTGTGTGCAGATCGGTCTTTGCGACTGTGACTTTTACCTGTTGCCTGGCGAGGAAGTCCGTTTCCCCTCTGTGCTGATCTTCCACGGCGAGGATGCCGCCGATGCAAGGCGGAATTTCCGCCGGCTTCTGATCGACCGTTTCTCCCCTAAGTCCCCCAGCCTGCCGGTGGCGGTGCAGTGCTTTGACCGGTATTTCTGCCCACCCTCAGATGACATCCCTGTTGACGAAAGCTGGGCATCGGAGCAAGGTCAGATCCGCACCATAGATTCCGCCAAAAAAATCGGCAATATCGACACTATGTGGATCGACGCCGCTTGGTTTACTAAAGGCTTTATGGGCGGCGTAGGCAACTACACCTGTGCCGAGGGTTTTCCCAACGGTCTGCAGCCGGTTTCCGACTACGCCCACAAAAACGGAATGCGTTTTTTGGTTTGGTTTGAACCGGAACGGTGTGATATTGGTACCCAATGGAACGCTTTTGAGCCCAATCTCTTAACAATCGACGAAACCTATCCCCACACCTTGGTCAATTTGGGCGATGACGGTGCGCGGCAGCGAATGACTGACAATCTGATCCGCTTGATTGGCGAATACGGTATCGACATTTATCGCCAGGATTTCAATGTGGAGCCGCTGCCGTTTTGGCGTGCAAACGATGTAGAAGGTCGTACGGGCATCACGGAAATGAAATATGTGGCAGGTCTTTACAAGATGTGGGATCGGCTTCTTAGCACCTTCCCTCACCTGCTGATCGACAACTGTGCCAGCGGCGGCCGTCGGCTGGATCTGGAGCTATGCATGCGCTCCGTAACCTTGTGGCGCAGCGACACCGGCTGTCATCCCGATGGCACGGAATACCGCACAACCATCTGGAATCACAACCAGATCTTAGGGCTCAGCGAGTATATCCCCTATCACGCCTGCGCTATCTGGGAGCCGGATGTCTACACCGTCCGCTCCACCGCCACCCAGGGCATTGCCTGCAATTTTGATATTTTTAATCCTAATTTTGACTTTGCCCTTGCCCAAAAGAGTATTGGCGAAGTGCAGCAGTTAAAGCATTACTGGAATGGCGATTTCTATCCCCTTACCGAGGCGACTCTGGATGAAAGTGTATGGTCTGCCTACCAGCTGGCGCTGCCGGATTCCGGCGCGGTATATGTATTCCGCAGAGGACAGAGCAACGACAGCAAGATGATCTTTGCCCTCAATGCTCTGGATGCAGACAAACAGTACCGCCTTACCTTCACCGACGAGAATTTCAACAGTTGGGAAGAAACCCACGGCGGTCAAGCCTTGCTTTCCGGTTTGGAAATTCAAATCGACAAGCCCCGGAACAGTACGGTCATTACATATTGTGAAGCATAAAAAACACACCCCTGTTGGGGTGTGTTTTATTTCATTGCATTGGGAAAATACTCCTTTACAAAATCCACATCATTTACCCGGAAGGTCTTGCCGTTCAAATGGTTCAAAGCGCCGGCATCAGTGGTAAAGGTAAAGGTCAGCTTGTAAGAATACAAAGCCTGATAATTTCTTCCGGACTGCTTGTCCAGCTTTCCGTACTTGCCGTCCCCCAGCAAGGGATGTCCGGCGTGGGCAAATTGGGCGCGGATCTGGTGTGTTCTGCCGGTGATCAGCTCACATTCCACCAGCGACAAGCCCCTTTCCGTTGCCAGCACCTTATAATTGGTCTGGCAGGATTTTGCGCCGGCTTGGGGCGTATCCGTTACAAACACCCGATTCTTCTTGGCATCCTTGAAAAGATAGCCCTTAAGGCTCCCCTCTTTGGGCTTGGGCGTGCCCTCCACGATGGCGAGATACCGCTTATCCAGCTCCCGATCCTTGATCTTCTGATTCATCACACGCAGGGCTTCCGCAGTTTTCGCCGCGATCACGATGCCGCCGGTATTGCGGTCGATCCGGTTGCACAGCGCCGGTGTGAAGGCATTTTCGCCCCGTGGATTCCATTCCCGCTTTTGATACAGGTATGCCTGAATGTGGTCGATCAGCGTTCTTCCGTATTCCGCGCCGTCGTGGGGATGGACAGCCTGACCCGGCCGCTTATCCACCAGCAGGATCTGATCATCCTCATAGACAATGTTTAATTTCGGCGCAGCCACCGTCAGATAGGCATTATCCTCCCGGGGCTTGTCAAAAAACTCGTCGTTGATGTATAGCTGCAGCACATCGCCTTCCTGCAAGCGGGTGTCCCGTTGGGCGCGGCCGCCGTTACACTTGATCCGCTTCAGGCGGATATATTTCTGCGCCAGCGATGCCGGCAGCAGTGGCACAGCCTTGGCAAGAAACCGATCCAGCCGCTGACCCGCATCATTGGGGCCAATGGTAAACTCTTTCATTCCTGCTGCCTCGCGCTCTCCTCGTAATGGCGGTTGATCTGCTCGGTAAACTCCAGCGCAGGATTGTAGCCCATCTTCCGCTGGCGGTTGTTCATCGCCGCCACCTCCAGGATCACCGCCAGATTACGGCCGGGGGTGACGGGAATGGTATTCATCGGGATCTTAACGCCCAGAATTTCCATATAATCATCTTCCACGCCCAGGCGGTCATAGGCGACATTGTTGTTCCAGGGCACGATATTGACCACCAGATTGATCTCATTTTCCGCCTTGACAGCGCCCATACCGAACAGCTTTGCCACATTGATAATGCCAATACCGCGCATTTCCACATAATTGCGGATCAGCGCCGGTGCTGTGCCGGACAGAGAATTGCTGGAGATCTTTCGAATTTCCACCGCATCGTCCGCGATCAGACGGTGTCCGCGCTTGACCAGCTCCACAGCGGTCTCACTTTTACCGATGCCGCTTTCGCCGATCAGCAGCAGGCCCTCGCCGTAAACCTCCATCAGCACGCCGTGACGGGTGATACGGGGCGCCAGCGCCGCCTGCAGATAGGTAATGATATCGGAAACGATGTTGCTGGTGGCTTCCTTGGTGCGCAGCAGCGTAACATTGTGCTTTTTCGCCATTTCCAGACACTCTTCTGAGGGCGGAATGTTCCGGGCGATCAGCAGCGCCGGGAACTTATAGGAAAACAGGCGGTCAAAGGTAATGAGCCGCTCCGCCGCAGACAGCTTTTCCAGATAGCTCATCTCCACATTGCCCATCACCTGCAGACGCACCGGCTCAAAATGGTCGAAATATCCTGCCACCTGCAGACCGGGTCTGGAAACATCCTGCACCGTCAGGCAAATAGATGCATAATCCGTGGCTTCGTAGGCAATATCCAGATGAAATTCCTCCACCAATTCAGCAAGAGGCACACTGTAGATCTCGTCCAAAGCGATCACTCCCTCCTAATATTACTGCCATTATACCTATGTTTTTGAATAATAGCAATATAATTTTAAAAAATCGAAAAAAACACTTGCTTTTTTCGGCAAACTTTGGTATCATATGAAAGCGCCTGCGAAAGGCGGTATTTTTGAGATTATTATGGAGATAGGAGGTGCAGTGAATGGCTAAGTGTGATTATTGTGGCAAGGGCGTTACCTTCGGCATTAAGGTTTCCCACTCCCACAG
>JAFQRK010000051.1 GCA_017410075.1 Oscillospiraceae bacterium
CAGTATATCCGCTCCTGCACCCTGGCTTCCACCATGGGCCCCGGCGTTAAGGTCTCCACTTCCAAGTACCTGTAATTAAATGCAATACAACAACCCGGAATGCATAAGCATTCCGGGTTGTTTACATTGATTAGGCTCCCTCTGACGAGGGAGCTGGATTTTTGCGCAGCAAAAAGACTGAGGGAGAGACGACTACCCCTCCGTCAAAAATCAAAGATTTTTGCCAGCTCACCTGACAAGGGGAGCCAAAAAATTAGTAAACAAACTCTACTTTGCCGTCATTTGTCAAATCGCCGTTGCCGCTGATGGGGATTGCTTCTCCGCCATAGGTAGGCTCCGGTTCTAAGTAGCTGAAGGCGAAATCCTTGACTCTCGCCAGGATCTCCCGCATTTCACGGCCGCCCTGACCGGAATAGCTGCGGTAGTCAGACGCAACCCCGTAGGCCTCTACGCCCAGCTTTTGTGCCAAATACAGCGCCCGGTACAGATGATACTCCTGGGTAACGATGATGATCTTCTTGGCCTGGAAAACATCTCTTGCGCGGATAATACTCTCGTATGTAGAGAATCCGGCGTGATCCATAAAGATATCTTCCGAAGCGATGCCCTCGGTGATGGCAAACTGCTTCATCGCGGCAACTTCGTCATAATCATCCTGACCGTGATCGCCGCTCATCAGCAGCTTGGGCGCAGCGCCGGCCTTATAGAGTTCTACGCCACGCTGCAGCCGGTCGTGAAGCATATCGCTGGGCTCGCCGTCGCTGTGAACAAGACAGCCAAGCACCAGGATGCAGTCCACACCCTCCAACTCCGCAGCGGCCTCCGGCGTCAGAATATGGGGCGAAGCCACCTCTTTGACATAGGCGTTAACCACAAATGCGCCACCGGCAACCAGCACGCCCAGAATCAAAACCAGCACGATTATTCCCTTGATCAGTTTAAAAAGTCGTTTCATTTTTATGTATTTGTGCCTTCCCCTATTGCTTCAAGTTCAAAATCTCTCAGAGTCTTTAAGTGATATTTATGGATCTTTCCAAGATCCTTGTCTGAGATCTTGCCCTGCTTATATGCATCCTCCAGATTGAACCGCATACCGTCCTTCCACACACCAATATTGTAGTTATTAAAGCAAAACATATGCTCTCCAATCGTTGTTATACTAAAAGCACAGGTATTTTTTTCACTGGATACAATATAGTATCCGTTGTATTTCCCATAGTAATATTCATAAACAATATACCCTTCTGAATTTGGATAATCTTCAATCGCCTTTTTAGTCCCCCACCGATTCCACAATGTCTGTGGTGCAGGAATGCAACGGACGGGAATGACGAATATAACCAACACAGCAATTAAAAGAATTGCTGCAACGGAAATGATAATTACTCTTTTCATCTCTAAATTCTCCTATAAGCGTACAAACTAGTTCGCTTTATCTTTATGTATCTGCACTTTCCTTAGCTTGCTTCTTTTAAGGATTCCATATAATTCGAGTACCCTTCATCCATCTTGGTGTGGTACGCATGGATCTTTGCCAGATCCTTATCGGTGATAAACCCTCGCTTGTAAGCATCAACAAGGTCAATCCCGGTTCCATCCTTATATGCCGTAAGATTACGCCCATTCAGTTCAAAATCATATTCACCTATGGTTACGGTTGTGGTAAAACACAGCGGAACCGTTTCGGAAAGAATATAATATCCGTTGTATTTCCCGTAGTATCGGTCTCTTGCATAGGAAAAAGGATCGTCAATATCCATCAAATTTGTAAATTTCTCGAAGGATTCCTTTCCGGCGGCTTCTGCCAGATCGTCCTTCTGCCAAATTCGCAACGGAGCAGGAAGATACTCAGTTGTTGCATGAACCAAACCAACCGCCAGGACAGATAATAGAACGACTGCTGTTACAATGATTATCTTCTTTTTCATAATACCGCCCCCTCTTATTTTCGCATATATGGCATTTCCTGTCAATAAAATCTTTTTCGGTAATTTATTGAAAATAATTGTTGACAAAGTGCAACATATGTGGTACTATTCATCTGTTGCCAAAGACAGCAGGTGTCGCAAGACATAAATCCTGCCGAGGTGCGTTTAACATTTTGATTGTTTGCGTGTCTTTCTGTCTTCTGGCAGGAAGACACTTTTATTTTTCGGAGGTGAAAAACCTATGCCCAACGCTAAGGTTCTTGAGAGCAAGAAGGCAGTTGTTGAAGCCTTGACCGGCAAGATTCAGGAAGCTACTTCCGTCGTCTTCGTCGACTACAAGGGCATCACTGTCGCTCAGGATACCGAGCTGCGTAAGCAGTTCCGTGAAGCTGGTGTCGAGTATACCGTCGTTAAGAACACTCTGACCAATTTCGCAACCAAGAATGCAGGTTACGACTTTGCAGCAGTTCTGAACGGTACTACCGCAATGGCTTCCACCACCGGCGACCCCATCGCCCCCGCTCGTATCGTATGCGAGTTTGCCAAGAAGAACAAGCTGAAGACCCTGGCTATCAAGGGCGGCATCGTAGAAGGCTCTGTCCTGTCTGCTGCTGATCTGAATGGCTTTGGCGAGCTGCCCAGCAAGAATGCTCTGGTTGCTTCTGTTCTGGGTACCTTCCTGGCACCTATCTCCAGCCTGGCTTTCGTCCTGGATCAGATCCGGGTACAGAAGGAAGGCGGCGCTCCCGCTGGCGAAGCTCCTGCGGAAGCCTAATTCATTCGTAATTCACATCTAACACAAAAACTACAAACATTATTTAGGAGGACTATTACAATGGCTAGTGAAAAGATCACTGCTCTCGTTGAGGAAGTTAAGGGTCTGACCGTTCTGGAGCTGTCCGAGCTGGTTCACACTCTGGAGGAAGTTTTCGGCGTTTCCGCCGCTGCTGCTGCTGTCGCTGCTCCCGCTGCTGGCGGTGCTGCTGAGGCTGCTGAGGAGAAGACCGAGTTTGATGTCATTCTGAAGAGCGCTGGCGCTTCCAAGCTGAATGTTATCAAGGTTGTCCGCGCTGCTACCGGCCTGGGCCTGAAGGAAGCTAAGGACATCGTTGACAACGCTCCCAAGACTCTGAAGGAAGCTATCTCCAAGGAAGATGCTGAGAAGCTGGTCGCTGAGCTGAAGGAAGCTGGCGCTGAGGCTGAGCTGAAGTAATTTCAATCTTCGACATAAAACAGCCGCCAAAATTGGCGGCTGTTTTTCCCTATTCACTGGAGGTTATCTATGGAAGCGATCATTACCTTTTTACAGGGCATTCTTCCGGAGGGTTTTCAGATCGAGACCTTTTTGAAATCGGGTCTGATTTTGCTGGCAGGCATTGCCGTTTTCGGTCTGATCGGCCGTTTTATCTTTGGCAAGGGCTCTGTGCTGAACCGTTCAATATCCTCTGCCATCGCCATACTGTTCATCTATGTGATCACTGTTGTGATCCACAGTTTGGGCGTGGATCTGAAATTTCTGCTGTCTCCCCTGCCGTTTATCCGGCTCGAGGGCGATTTTCTGTATCTTCAGATCTACAGCCAGAGCCAGTATCCGCTGATCTGCGATCAGCTGCTTACGATGATCATTCTGGCATTTGTGGCAAACCTGGCAGACAGCTGGCTGCCCAAGGGAAAAAATGTTTTCTCCTGGTTTTTCTTCCGCTGTCTGTCCGTGATCATTGCAATGGTGCTGCATCTGATCGCCAACGCAATCCTGCAGGCTTTCCTGCCTGAGGGTCTGCTGACCTGGGCACCGGTTGTGCTTCTGGGTCTTCTGGTGCTGATGCTGGCGCTGGGCGCATTGAAGCTGCTGGTGGGTCTTTTCATCAGCACCGTCAATCCCCTGCTTGGTGCGCTGTACACCTTCTTCTTCGCCAATCTTGTTGGCAAGCAGATCAGCAAAGCTGTGCTGACGACCGCTATTTTGGCCGGCATCGTGGCATTGCTGCACTATCTTGGCATTGCGGCGGTCTATATCGCTGCATCCGCCTTGTCTGTTTATATTCCGTTTTTGATCGTACTGCTGCTTCTGTGGTATCTGATCGGTAAGATCTTCTAAAAATTTCACCCACCTGCTTCTGGCAGGTGGGTGATTCTTTTTACATTTTCTCGACAGCCTCTACGACGCCGCTGATGGCATCTGTAGCCACAGTTTCCATCAGGCCATTGTCATATGCCTCGGCAACTGCCGGGTCGATCGGCAGCCGTGCAAGCACCGGCAGATTAAATTTCTTCGCGATCTCATCCAAATGGCTCTGGCCGAAGACGGAGATCTTTTTGCCGCAATCGGGGCACTGCAGGTAGCTGTAGTTCTCCACGAAGCCCAGAACGGGAATGTTCATCAAGTTCGCCATTTTCACAGCCTTGGATACGATCATACTGACCAGATCCTGAGGGCTGGTAACAATGACGATGCCGTCCACCGGCAGGCTCTGGAACACCGTCAGGGGCACATCACCGGTTCCAGGAGGCATATCCACGAACATATAGTCTACATCTTCCCAGATCACATCTGTCCAAAACTGCTTGACCGCGCCGGCGATCACCGGGCCGCGCCAAACCACCGGATCGCCGGGGTTTTCCAGCAGCAGATTGATGGACATTACCTGAATACCGCCCCGGGTCAGCGCAGGATACAGACCTTCATCTGTCGCACCGGCGCAGGCGTGCACGCCAAAGGCCGTGGGCGCGGACGGGCCGGTAATATCGGCATCCAAAACACCGACGCGCTTGCCCTTGCGGGCCATGGCCACCGCCAGCATAGAGGTCACGGTGGACTTGCCAACACCGCCCTTGCCGGATACAACGGCAATTACCTTCTTAACGCTGGACTTGGGATTCAATTGCGCCAGCATACTTTCCTTTTTACGATCGCCGCAATCTGCGCTGCTGCAGCTGCTGCAATTTCCGTTACACGAACTCATAGAAAACACCTCTCGTTTCTTTTTTCTTTAGATATTATAGGCCTTTGTCCGGCGCGAGTCAATACAATATTGCCAAATTACAAATGTTATGCTACAGTAAATATATACCGTCAAAAGATCATTACAAAGTAAAAGGAGGAAAATATGAAACATATACTTGCTATGCTGCTGATTGCAGCGCTGCTCTTATGCGGCTGCAGCGCAACGCCTACAGAAACACCGCCTCCTGCAACTGAGCCTTCTACCACTGCGCCTTCTACAGCTCCTTCTGTGGACACAGCCAAGCCCCTTACAGAGATGACGGACTATGAACTGATCCTTGTAATGGCTAAAAAGGAGCATTGCTGCAGATGGAGTGAATCCAGTTATCTTGGTGCATATCCGTTTACCGTTCTTATGTACTTTAGTCCCGAATTTACGGAACTGATGTCCAGGCCCACCGCAGCCGACAGTCTTAGCCGCCACATAGACACCGTTGCTGCGTCGTATCCTCATAGCGATTTAAATGCCCTAAAGCCCTTTATTCCAGACATTCAGGCGTTTCTTGAAGACGCTGCGACGCCCCGAACTGACCTGACAGACTACGAATTGCTCCGCACAATGGCTGAAAAAGGTGTTTGCTACGATTGGCAGAGTTGCAAAAACACCAACAACTACCCATACACGGTAATTATGATACACAGTCCCGAATTTGCCGAACTGATGACCAGAACGACCGCCGCCGAAAGCATACGGACATATGCAGACTCGCTTATGGAGCAATATCCAAATTCTGCAT
The DNA here is from genome assembly GCA_017410075.1 of Oscillospiraceae bacterium. Classification (GTDB taxonomy): domain Bacteria; phylum Bacillota; class Clostridia; order Oscillospirales; family Oscillospiraceae; genus Faecousia. The sequence continues at coordinate 5,670 of JAFQRK010000051.1, forward strand.
TAGATGCCTTAGAGCCATACTTGCAGGATATTGAAGCGTACACCAACAAAAATGTGACGAACTAAACTAAGTGCCATCCGTGCAAAACGGATGGCACTTATTCTTTATAGGCAGAGAAAATTTAATGATTCCCGGCTTGCTGCAATAGGATCTTCACTTTCTGCAGCAAGGCGGCATCGTCAGCCGCAGACAGAAACATTATCAGCAAATAAAACAATCCGCCCCAAAAGAATCCGCTGAGAAAGCTGTCAGACGCATATGCAACACCCAGCAGGATACAGCTGACAACCGGCACTCTGATATGGGGATCGAAAAATGCGAAGCCTCTGAATTTTGAATTCACATACCCAATGCCGTACACCCTATGTCTGGCATATCGGACAGCCTCGCCCTTGGAATATGTAACCTCTTTTTGGACGGGCGTTGTCAGCGAAAACACACCAAATCTTCCTGCATTTGACCGCAATACATATCCTTCATCATTAATTTTCCATTTCCCTGGTTCGCAGGGATCAAATGTAAACAGTTTCATTGGTTTTCTCCTAGTATGTGACTCAATTCTGTTGCGCAGTCTCCCACTGTTCCATCAGATCCAGAAGCGCCGTTTCCTGGGTTTCCTTCTCCTGGAGCAATCGCGTCAGCTCCACATAGTCCGCAGCAGCGGCTTCGATCTGCACATCCAGATCGGCGATCAGCTGCTCCTGCTTTTCAATCTCCCGTTCCAGGCGGCGGATCAGCTTGTCCGTATCCTTGGTGCCACCCTTGGGCTTATCCTTTTTGGGCTTTGCTGCAGGCAATACCGTCTGCTGCGCAGCAGCTTCGTGCTCCAAAATGGAGCGGTATTTGGCATATCCGCAGCGGAAATCCCGGATCTTGCCGTCTTTCAGTTCCCAAATGCGCTCGGCAAATTTCTCGATAAAATACCGGTCGTGAGAAACGAACAGCAGCACACCCTCAAATTCCTCGATGGCCGCCTCCACCCACTCTCTGGATGCAATATCCAGATGGTTAGTGGGCTCGTCCAGCACCAGCATATTAATCTTTTCATCCATCAGCATGCACAGCCTCAGACGGCTCTGCTCGCCGCCGGAGAGGGTCTTTACTGCCTTGAACACATCTTCGCCCTGGAACATAAAGGCGCCCAGACGGTCACGGGCGGTCTGCGGTGTGCAGTTTTTCTCATAGAGCATAGTGTCGTAGAGCGTCCGCTCCGGATGGGAAAAATGAATGATCTGGGGCAGGTATCCCCATTTCACTGTAGGGCCAAACCGGATCTTGCCGGTGCAGTCCTCTTCTCCCAGAAGGCACTTGAGAAAGGTGGTCTTGCCGGTGCCGTTATCGCCGACGATGGCGATCCGCTCGCCGCCCTCCACCAACAGCTCCACATCCCGGAAAAGCTCCCGGTCGCCAAAGCTTTTGCTGATATTTTTTGTTTGAAAGACCATATCGCCGGAAAAATCCTTTTCCGCGAAGCTGGCTTTCATTGTCCGCTCTGTTTTTGGCTTCTCCGTCTTTTTGATCCGCTCCATCCGGTGCTGAATGGACATCGCACGGCGGTACAGCGTGCGATTATTGATACCCCAGCCCTTCATCCGCTCCACGGTATAGCCCAGCTGCTTCAGCTTGGCCTGCTCCTGCTCATACTGCTTCATTTGCAGATCAAAGCGCGCCTGCTTTTCCTCGATATAGAACGAATAGTTGCCGGAATAAAACTCCGCGTGTCCGTCCACGATCTCAATGACACGATCCGCCACCCGATCCAGAAAATACCGGTCGTGGGAGATGGTCAAAACCGTTCCCTTAAATGCGTTGATGTACCCTTCCAGCCATTCCACACTGCGAAGATCCAGATGGTTGGTGGGCTCGTCCAGAAGCAAAATATCCGTCTTTTCCAGCAGCAGGCGGGCAAGATTGACCCTGGTCTTCTCGCCGCCGGAAAGGCTGTCAAATTCCTGCAGCCGCTGGTCTGGGGTAATGCCAAGGCCGTTGCAGACCTTGTCCACCTCCACATCCGTTTCATAGCCGCCGCCGGACTGAAACTGATTGGCAAGGTCATCATATAACCGAAGCTGCCCGGCGGTGGCGTTTTGCGCCATCTCCTGCTCCAGCTTCTCCATTTTCTTTTTGATGTTCGTCAGCTGCGTAAAGGCGCACCGCAAAACATCCTCCACGGTGTAGCCTGCAGGAAACACGGGGATCTGGGAGATCAGTCCCAGCCGCTTATTGGGATTGACGAACACCTCGCCGTCATCATAATCCATTTCCCCGGTGAGAATGCGAAGCAGGGTGGTTTTTCCGCAGCCATTACGGCCCAGGATCGCCACGCACTCCCCTTCCTGGATGTCAAAACTAAGACCCTCCAGCAGGTTCTCACCGATCACAAAGAATTTGGTTAAATTTTTAACCGAAATGTCTACCATTACATTACTCCTGAATCAACTGCCGCAATTCCTCCGCTGTATACAAGAGATTCAGCGCCTGCAGCATGGCATTTGCACTCATATGCTCCGGCAGCTCCAATTGCTTCAGCAATGCCTTCCGCTTTTCGCTGCTATCCTTGCCGCCGGACAGCCCCAGCTCCACCAAGTCCTGTTTTGTGATGGTTTGGGGTGTATGATTATCTTCATTTTCAAATGACGCTCCAGCGCGGCGCAGCGCCTCCAGGATCACATCCGGGGGCATACCCTCCACGCCCAGCTTACCCTCTTTGCCGGCAGCAGTCTTGCGGCGCTCCTTGCCGTAAACATCCGGGATATAGGCGTGCTTCAGGTACTTGGGCGCAATAGCGCTTTTTAAGTGGTTGCGGATAACAAAACCGGCACCGTCCGAATCCGTAAATACGATCAAACCGCGCTGGTGCGCCACCTTGCGCAGAAAGGACAGCTGCTCCTTGTCCTTGAAAATGCCAAATCCGGAGGTCTCCAGAATAGGCGCATCCACGATCTGCGCCAGCGTATTCTTATCGTAGCGGCCTTCCACCAGGATGGCTTCCTTAATTCTGATCACTTGGATGCCTCCTGTGCCAGCTGCAGGATCAGCATCTCCAGCAGACGCTTCGGTTCATCAGCAGAAGTCTTGATCTTGCGGTCTGTTTCCAGGATCAGCTCCGATGCCTGCCGGCAGAATTGTGCAGAAAAGCGCCTTGCAGATTCCATCGTCTTCTTCGCTGCATACTCCTTTATACCGTAAAGGCGTGACAGCTCAGATGCATTCTTGCCGTTTTCCAGCAGCGTTTTTGCCGCACTGATGCGGCGGAAATTCGCACCGATGGTGCCCAAAATGCTCAACGGATCCTCCTGCATCTTCAGCAGCTGATTCAGCTTGTTCAAAGCATCGCCGTATTTTCCGTTGCTGATATCGCTGGCCATCTGAAACGCCACGGCATCCGGAACCGGCTCCGTTACCGCGTCAATATCCGCTTTGCAGATATCCTCTGCGCCGGAATAGGATGCGATCTTGCGGATCTCGCTGCCCAGAGCTGTCATTGTTCCGTCGGTAATGTCGATCAAATAGGCGCAAAGATCCGGTGTGATCCGCTTTTGCAGCGCGGCAAAATGGCGGATGATCCAGCTGATCAGCTCCCGCTGCTCCTGCTTGGCAAATTCCACGATCCGTCCGTTGGCAGTCACCGCATCATACAGCTTCTTTTGCCGCTTATCCGGCTTCCAGGCTGCTGTTTCATAGGTAAATACCACAGTGCAGTATTCGGGGATGTCGCTGAGGATCTCAATGATCTTATTGCGCTCGCCTTCGCCAAGCTTAAACAGGTCGATGTCATCAACCTGCACCATTGTGGCTTCTGCCATCATCGGCAGATTCTCCACAGCGTCCGCAAAGCTCTGCATTTCAAAGGTCTCGTTGGTAAAGCGGTGGAAATTGAAGGATTCTGTCAGCTCGTCGATCAGAAGCTTCTTCACCTGACCCAGGTAATACCGCAGCAAAAACATCTCTTCTCCGTGGAAGAAATAGAGCCGCTCCGGCTTTTTTGCCTTGATGGCTGCTTTCAGCGCCTGCAATTCGTTAAATTCATCCTGCTTTGCCATAGTATCACCTCCTGAAAATCACCGTACCGTATTCATCAGTACGAAGAATCTTGCATCCAAACTCTGTAAGTCTGTCAATGGTCTGCTGGGCTGGGTGTCTGTAAGGATTGTCCGCACCCACCGAAATAAAGACATATTCCGGCCGCGTTTCTTCCAGCAGTTCTACGCTTGTGGATGTTTTCGCGCCGTGATGTCCTGCCACCAGAACATCCAGCTGAGGCAGATCGTAACGCTCAACCAGCATACGCTCTGTTTTCTCACTCCGGTCGCCTATGATCAGTATATCACAGTTTTCTGTCTGGAACAAGATGCACATACTGCTTTCATTGCCGGAATTATAAGAAACCGGTGCAAAAATTGTGATCTGTACGCCACCAAAGCTTATTTTGATGTCTTCTTGGACGCAATGGATTGCCGCATCCGATACAGCCCGCAATTTGCCACCTACATTCTTTTCGTCCTGTGCATAGGGAAGGAACAGATTTTCCGCCTCGACCCGCGTCAGCAGATACGGCACTCCGCCAGCGTGATCTGCATCGTAATGGGTGATGATCACACCATCCAATTTATAGATCCCCTGCGACAGCAGCGTCTGCGCCGCCACATCGGCAGCACCTTCGTCATAGTCACCGCCGCAGTCTACAAGAAAGCTTTTGCCGCCGCTTTGCAGCAGTATCGACTGACCTTGTCCCACATCCAGCATAGTTACCCGGCACTCCCCTGTCATCGGCTCGGCCCAGGACAGCGCCACTGCCGCAATCAGTCCGCAAAGCGTCAATGCGGCAAACAGCATTGCGGATTTGCGTTTAAGGAGCAGAAATACCGCCAGAAGAACATAAACAAACAGGATCCAGGCAACGATATACACGCTGGTCGTGTACACGGCGCCCATTGGAACTGCTGACATTATGACCGCCGTTTCTTTTACATACCGGATAAGCCACGAAAGGATGCTGCCCAGAAACTGTGCCAAAGGCAAAGCTATGTAGCTTACTGCGCACACCAGCATAATGCCATAAAAGATGATCAGGATCGCCCACAGCACAAGCAGGTTTGTTACAATGCCGATAATGCTTACCGTTCCAAAGTAATACGCTGTCAACGGCGTAGTGGTAACCATAGTGCTGAGGGTAATGGAAACAGATCCGCATATTCCCGCAGACAGCTTGCCCTTTCCCCTGCCCAGATACGGCGTGTCCTTCAGCCAGTTATAGAGCCGCTGTGCAAAGAGGAAAATGCCGCTCATACAAGCTACCGACAGCTGAAAGCTGACTGAGCCAATAACCATAGGATTTGCAATCAACATTATAAGCACAGCAAAGGAAAGCGCCGTCGGCGGATCGTATTCCTTATCCAGCAGCAGCGCAAGCATCATCAGTATCTGCATAATGCAGGCACGGGTAACAGACGGTGTAAAGCCTGACACAGCTGAAAACAGTATCACTGCCGGAACGCCAACCAGCACCGTGAGAAGCCGCTTCTTCCCGGAAAGAAGATACAAAATACCAAATGCAGCGGATACATGCAATCCGGATACTGCCACCACATGCCGAATGCCGCTGACCTTCATTGCTGTATCCGTTTCATAGTCGATACCCGTTGTGTCGCCCAATAACAGCGCCCGGGCAAAGCTCTCCGTGTCCGCAGGAAATATGGTGCTGATCCTATCCAGCAGATTCCTGCGCCAGGTTGTTGGGTAGTCTTTCCAATCTTTCTGAAGATCCGGTGATATGCTGATCTCGCCGCTTTGATATGCAAACAGATATATGCCCTTGCCGGCGTTATTCAGAGAAGTATCGCCATTGCAAAATGTCATCTGAAAGCGGAATGCTCCCTGCAGCTGCTGACCGGGTGCCAGCTGTAAATCCGAGTCAAGATATACGCGCACCTTATAGCTGCGGTTACCTATGGTAATCTCGCCGTCAAAGGCGGAGCCGCGATTCGTTGAATAACTGTAATCCGCCACCCGGACGGTGGCTTCCACCGTCTTTCCGTCCAGATTCCGCACATTGCTCAAAACGGAAATATCGTAGAGATTAAAGAAGCTTAATCCCAGCGCAATGCCAAGGCACACCGCTGTCATAATCCGAAAACCGATCTTCCAACGGATCAGAACATAACACAACGCGGCTATCAGCAGGAACAGGACTGCCATAGGGAGCAGCCACGGATTGTAGCAATACGCTGCGAATATACAGGCAGCAGCGAATCCTACCGTGACCCACATCAGTTTCCGCATTACGCTGCCCCCCTCTCTCTAAAAAGGGCGCTGCAAACAAGCAGCGCCCGATTGTAATTAATTCAGCTTTGTCTGGACGAAATCATCCACCATAGCCAGTGCATTATCCACATGAGTGGCATCCTTGCCGCCACCCATAGCAGAATCCGGCTTGCCGCCGCCGCTGCCGCCGCAGGCGGTGCAGACCAGCTTCACCAGATCACCGGCCTTGATGCCCTTGGCAACGGCGTCCTTGCCGCAAACAGCCAGGAATGTGATCTTCTCGCCGGCAACGCTGGACAGAACTGCCACAGCATTGCTCTCCTTATCACGGATCAGGTCGCCCATCTGGCGCAGCTTACCGGCATCCGCATCCGCGATCACCGCGGTGATCACCTTCAGACCGCCCACATTACGGGCGCCGAACAGGAAGCGATCGATCTCACCGGCATTTTCCTTGGCCTTGAAGATTTCAATGGAGCGCTTCAGATTCTTGATCTCATCGATCTGACCCTGGATCTTCTCACCCAGCTCTGCAGGCTTTGCCTTCAGCATAGCCGCAGCACTGTAGAGCTTCTCCCGATTCTTCTGCATCTCATCCAGGCACAGCTTGCCGGTAACTGCCTCGATACGGCGCACGCCGGAAGCAACGCTGCCCTCGCTGAGGATGAAGAAGGGGCCGACCTTGGCGGAGTTGTTCAAATGGGTGCCGCCGCAAAGCTCGATGGAATAGCCGCTCATATTGACGACCCGGACGGTATCGCCGTACTTTTCGCTGAACAGAGCAGTCGCGCCCATCTGCTTGGCATCGTCAATGGCCATTTCCCGGGTAATGATGTCATAACCCTCCAGAACAGCATTCTGAACCAGAGTATCCACCTTTGCCATTTCTTCAGCAGTCATTGCGCTGTAGTGGGTAAAGTCAAAGCGCAAATGGTCAGGCTCAACCAGAGAACCTGCCTGGTGGACATGGTCGCCCAAAACAGCGGTCAGCGCCTTCTGCAGCAGGTGGGTTGCGGAGTGGGCACGCATAATTGCCTTGCGGCGCTCCACATCAATGCTGGCACAGACGATATCATCGGTCTTGATGGTACCGGCATTCAGCTTGCCGTAGTGCAGATACTTGCCGCCCTTGTCCTTCTGGACATTGGTGACCTTGAAGCGGCTCTCGCCAACCATGATCACGCCGTGGTCAGCCACCTGGCCGCCCATTTCTGCGTAGAAGGGTGTCTTATCCAGCACCAGAATGCCGCTTTCACCGCCGGCGATAGAGCCGGAAACCTCCTCACCGATGCAAACTGCCAGCACCTTCGCCTCACAGCTATACTGCTCATAACCGACAAAGGTCGTAGGTGTCTTGTCCAGACCCAGGTCGATACCTGCCCAGCCTAGATCGCCCAGAGCCTTACGGGCCTCACGGGCGCGGACACGCTGTTCCTCACGGCAGGCAACAAACTTGTCCATATCCACGCTCATACCCTCGTCCTCCAGCATTTCAGCTGTCAGATCGATGGGGAATCCGTAGGTATCCGCCAGCAGGAAGGCATCCTCGCCGGAGAAAACCGTATTGCCGCTGGCCTTATGCTCCGCCAGCTTTTCATTGAAGATACGCATACCGGTGTCGATGGTGCGGGCAAAGTTTTCTTCCTCCACCTTTACCACCTTGATGATATAGTCAGCGCGCTCACGCAGGTATGCATAGTGGGACTCATTCTCCTGCACCACAGTCTTAACCACCTCGTACAGGAAGGGCGTATTGACACCCAGCAGCTTGCCGTGACGGGCAGCACGGCGCAGCAGACGGCGCAGAACATAACCGCGGCCCTCGTTACTGGGCAGAACGCCGTCAGCGATCATAAAGGTGGACGCGCGAACATGGTCGGTAATGACACGCAGGGAAACATCGGTCTTATAGCTCTGACCATAGGATGCGCCGGTGAGCTGGGTGACCTTGTTGGTGATGTTCATAACAGTGTCAACATCAAACAGACTGCCCACATTCTGGCAAACGACGGCCAGCCGTTCCAGACCCATACCGGTATCGATATTCTTCTGCACCAGCTCGGTGTAGTTGCCGTTTCCGTCATTGTCAAACTGAGAGAAAACATTGTTCCAAACTTCCATAAACCGGTCGCAGTCGCAGCCGGGACGGCAGTCAGGCTTGCCGCAGCCAAACTCCTCACCGCGGTCATAGTGGATCTCAGAGCAGGGACCGCAGGGGCCTGCGCCGTGCTCCCAGAAATTGTCCTTCTTGCCCAGACGGGTCATCCGCTCCTCTGGAACGCCGATGACCTTGGTCCAGATATCCCAGGCCTCATCGTCATTTTCATAGACGGTGGGATACATCCGCTCAGGCTCAAGACCTACCCACTGGGGGCTGGTCAGGAACTCCCAGCTCCACTGCAGGGACTCCTTCTTGAAATAATCGCCGAAGGAGAAATTGCCCAGCATCTCAAAATAGGTGCCGTGGCGGGCTGTCTTGCCAATGTTTTCAATGTCACCGGTGCGGATACACTTCTGGCAGGTGCAAACTCTGCGGCGGGGCGGCTCCACCTCACCCTTGAAATAGGGCTTCATGGGCGCCATACCGGAGTTGATCAGCAGCAGAGACTGATCGTTCTGGGGGATCAGAGAAAAGCTGGAAAGACGAAGATGCTCCTTGGATTCAAAGAAGCGCAGGAACATTTCGCGCAGCTCGTTTACGCCGTAAGGCTTATGACTCATAGGAATAACCTCCAAAAAATAATACAAAATAAAAACTCGCCCCTACATCATAGGGGCGAGATAAATCGCGGTACCACCCTAATTATCCCTTTCAGGATATCTTAGCTGCTCTGTAACGGGAGCGCCCGTCCCGGTCCTCCCGGGCGACACGAAAATGGCTTGCACTGCTGTGAATAAAGGGCTCGCACCGTATCCCCTCTCGCTGAAATCACCGGAAAGTGCTTGGTTTCCGTACGGTCTTTACATATCGTAGTTATTCTATCATAAAGTTGTAAAATGTCAACTATATTCCCTAAAAATCTGCCAATTTCAGACCCACCGGGCAATGGTCAGAGCCCAAAATATCGGCGTAAATAGGCGTTTGTTCGATAGATGCCTTAATCCTGTCAGACACCAGGAAATAATCAATGCGCCATCCTGCGTTGTTTTTCCGGGCATTGAACATATAGCTCCACCAGGTATAGGCATCCGTGGTATCCGGATGCAGGTAACGGAAAGTGTCCGTAAAGCCCAGCGCCAGAGTGCTTGTAAAGCTCTGCCGCTCCTCATCAGAGAAGCCGGCATTGCCCCGGTTGGACTTTGGATTTTTCAGGTCGATCTCATTGTGGGCTACATTTAGATCGCCGCAGAGGATCACCGGCTTTTTCTGATCCAACGCGTGTAAATATTCCCGGAACGCCGCATCCCAACGCATCCGGTGGTCGATCCGGGCCAATTCTCTCTGAGCATTGGGGGTATAGCAGCAAACCAGGAAGAATTTATCATATTCCAGACAGAGTACCCGTCCTTCATCGTCCAATTCCTCCACACCGATGCCGCAGGAAACGCTGACAGGTGTATGCTTCGTAAAGATCGCCGTACCGGAATAGCCCTTTTTCTGGGCGTAGCACCAGTACTGCTCATATCCGGGCAGATCCAGTTCAATTTGCCCTGCCTGCAGCTTGGTCTCCTGCAGGCAGAAAAAGTCTGCATCCAGTTCCTTAAAGTAATCCACAAAGCCTTTTTGCACGCAGGCTCGCAGGCCGTTTACATTCCAGGAAACAAATTTCATATTCCGCACCTCACACAGTAATATAATCCATCATCAAGCTTAGCCGATCCAGCCCGATTCCATCCACACGGGTCAGCTCAGATACCGTTTGGAACGGACCGTTTTCATTGCGAAAGTCGATGATCCTTTGCGCCAGCACCTCACCGATGCCGGGTATCTTCTGCAGCTGGTCCGCATCCGCAGTATTGATATTGATCTTCTCCGCCGGCTTTTCTGCGCCTGCCGATGCAGTTGTTTCCGGCAGCTTGGATATCAAAATCGGAGACCTTCCGGTATTGCGGCCCAGGAAAAAGCCGATCAGGATCGAGGCAAATATGATCATCGCGATCAGCAGAATAAATACACCTTGTTTTTTCATCTAGCCACACCTCCCCGATTGACTATGCCAAGATAAACTGATATAATAATACACAATAATTCCCCTCCGGGCAAGTCCGGTGTGCAAATATTGAGGTAGAAAAATGAAGAAAGCCAGAGTAATTTGTCTTTTTATGAGCCTTGTGCTCTTTATATCTATGCTGTCAGGCTCTGTCCTCGCCCAGCCGGATGCCTCTGTCGGCAGCGGCTGCCACTCTGTTGATGCGCAGCGCGCCCTGGACGGCAGCGCGAAGATGCTGGACACCGCCAAGGCTGTTGTTCTTTACGAGCGCAACAGCGACACTATGATCTATAACTACGAGCCGGACAAAAAAGTAGATCCGTCCAGTATGGCCAAGCTGATGACAGCCCTGATCGCCATAGAAAATCTGGATCTGAATGCAAAAGCAACCGTCAGCAGATCTGCGCTGGATGATGTGGGCATCGGCGTCGTATCTGTAAAGCCCCGTTTCAGCCCCGGCGAAGAAGTCAGCGTCGAAGCGCTGCTGTACTGTATGGTAGCCGCATCCGACAGTGACTCCGCTGCTGTTCTTGCTGAAATGGTTTCCGGCAGCCAGTCCGCATTTGTGGAAAAAATGAATCAGCGGGCATTGGAAATGGGCTGCACAAGTACAAATTTCACCAACGCCCACGGACTTTATGACGAAAATGCTTACTCCACTGCAAGAGATATTTGCCGTATCATTGATATCGCGTTAGAAAATGAGATTTTCCATACGATCTTTACCGCAAAGACCTACACCGTTCCTGCAACCAACAAAGCGGATGCGCGTCAGGTGGAAACATCCAACCGTATGATGAATGAGCGATATCTCTCCAGCTATTTTGACAGCCGGGTCACCGGCGGCAAAACCGGTACTGACGGCAAAAACGGCAGATGTCTGGCCATCACAGCAGAGGACGGAAAAATGGAATTGCTGGCCGTCGTTATGGGCGCGGAAGCTGTTTATAACGAAGAGGATCCCAACATACTGGAAGCCTTTGGCAGCTTTGAAGAAATGAAGGTCTTGCTGGATTATGCCTGCGAAAAGTTCGAATATCGCCAGGTTTTTCATAAAAATCAGACTTTTTCTCAGTATCCTGTGGTAAACGGTGCAAACAATCTGGTCACCACACCGGCCTCTGAAGCCTACGCCATCCTCCCTGCTGAGCTGACGCCCGAGCAGCTGCGCTGGGAGTATCCCGATACCGTTGGAACCATCACCGCACCCGTGGAAGCCGGTCAAAAAATTGCACATGTGGAGGTCTGGTACGGCGATCTTTGTATCGCCCAAAGTGACCTTCTGGCAATGAACGCGGTGGATGTCTATGTTCCCCAGGCTGAGCCAGATATGCCTGCAAATCTTCACGAAGACAGCGCCGGTAGGTTGATCGTACGCTTTGCATTGGTGCTGCTGGGCATTGTTGTGCTTGGTTTTGCGGTTTTGTTTACCGTCCGGACTGTGCGGATCGCATCAATGCGGGCAAAGCGCCGCAGAAGAAGAGCCAACCGTCGGAGGAGCTATTGATATGAACTGGGATGAATTGCAGCAAGCCTGCCAAAACTGCACACGCTGCGGACTTTGTGAAAGCAGGAAAAATGTGGTTTTCGGTGTAGGAAACCCAAATGCAGATATTCTGTTCGTCGGTGAAGGCCCCGGAGAGCAGGAGGATCTGCAGGGTCAGCCCTTTGTAGGGCCTGCCGGCAAGCTGCTGGATGATATGCTGTCCATTATTGACCTTGACCGGAAGAAAAACTGCTATATTGCCAATATCGTCAAATGCCGCCCGCCCCATAACCGGGATCCTCTGGAAACAGAGCAGG
>JAFQRK010000052.1 GCA_017410075.1 Oscillospiraceae bacterium
GCCTTTTCCGTATCTCTGGCAAACGGCTTGAATGAATCCCATATGCGCCTAAGGAAAATGACGCTGATCGCCGGCATTTTTGGCGTGTTCCAGGGTCTGATGCCTATGCTGGGCTGGGTGTGCCTGCATACGCTGGTGCAGGTTTTCGGCGTTCTGGACGAGCTGATCCCCTGGATCGCTTTGGGATTGCTCAGCTATATCGGCGCCAAGATGATCCTGGACAGTATAAAGTGCGAAAATGAAGGCATCTGCAACATCACCCTGACCCTTGGCGCGTTGCTGCTGCAGGGCGTTGCCACCTCTATTGATGCGCTGAGCGTCGGATTTACCATCGTTGACTACAATTTTTCGGAGGCGGTCATTGCTGCCTGCCTGATCGCCGCGGTGACCTTTGTGATTTGCTTTGCCGGTCTTTTCATCGGCAAAAAAGTGGGTACAAAGCTGGCAGGCAAGGCCGGTATTTTCGGTGGTGTGATCTTGATCGCAATCGGCATTGAAATTTTTATTACGAGCTTTTTCTAAGAAAAGGCCCCTTGCCTCCCTCCTTGAGGGAGGTGGCGCGGCGTAAGCCGCGACGGAGGGAGTTAACTCCCCCAGTCAGCCTGATCGGCTGACAGCCCCCTCACAGAGGGGGCCAAGGCAAAATTTTGAAAAAAACGGAGTGCAAACGCACTCCGTTTTTGTATTAGTTGGTATAATTATCGAAATAGCCCTGCACCAGAATAATGGGGGTGCCCTTGTCGCCGGAGCCGGAGGTCAGATCGCACAGAGAGCCGATCAGATCCGTCAGGCGGCGGGGCGTGGTGCCCTGGGAGGCCATAGAGCCGGCAAGATCACCCTTCTCACGGATGCGCTGCTCAATGGCAGCCTTCAGTGCATCGCCGGAAAGATCGGCAAAATCGTTGTCCGCCAGATATTTCAGCTTCAGCTCGTTGGGGGTGCCCTCCAGACCCGGGGTATTGGCAACGGAGACGCTGGGGTCAGCCAGCTCCCAGATCTTGCCCACGGGATCTTTAAACGCGCCGTCGCCGTAGACCATCACTTCGATGTGCTTGCCGGTCTTCTCCAGGAATTTTGCCTGGATGTCCAGCACCAGATCGCCGCACTCCTTGGGGAAGAGCTTGATCTTGTCTTCAGTAGACTTGTTGGAGCCCAGCAGGCCGAACTTTTCGTTATAGCCGCTGCCGTCCACGCTGGCGTTCAGAATGTCGTCCAGACCGCAGACCACCTCAGCACCGGCGGCCTTCAGGAGCCGCTTGGTACGCTCGCGGGTGTGAATGTCACAGGTCAGCACGCGCTTGGTGTAGTTCAGGATCACCTTGGGGTTGTTGGCAAAGATGATCTCCGCCTCAGCGCCGCATTCCCGGATCAGATCGCCGTAATACTGCACATAGTCAACCAAAGTGAAGGGGTGCAGATTCTGACCGAACAGCTCCCGGTACTTTTCTTCCGTCAGCACATCGCTGTAGGGATTCACGCCGGCCTCGTCCAGCTTGTCCAGAGATACCAGCTCGTTGCCCACCTCATCGGAAGGGTAACTGAGCATCAGAACGATCTTTTTGGCGCCCATGGCGATGCCACGCAGGCAGATGGCAAAGCGGTTACGGGACAGGATGGGGAAGATGACACCAACGGTCTCGCCGCCCAGCTTGGTGCGGATATCCTTGGCAATGGCGTCAACGGATGCGTAGTTGCCCTGAGCACGGGCCACCACAGACTCGGTAATGCCCACAACATCCCGGTCGTTCAGAGCAAAGCCTTCGCTCTCGGCTGCCGCAAGGACGCTGGAGACCACAATATCAGTCAGGTCATCGCCTTCCCGGATAATGGGGCAGCGAATGCCTCTGGAGGTAGTGCCAACTTTTCTTTCCATAAAAAGACCTCATTTCGTGGGGAAAACAGCGTCTTCCCTGACTAAATAAAAACAACATCATTGTTATACAGCATAATGCGGATTTTTTCAATATTTTTTTGAAAAAATTTCGCAAAGGAAAAGGGGACTGCGTTTGCAGTCCCTTAAAATGTTAGAATTTGCAGCGGATGGACCAGAGGTTTTCGTAGGTTTCACCGGGGGCCAGGCGGAGCAGATCCGGCCGCTCCTCAAAAATGGCGGGCACATCCTCAAAAGAAGCCAGACTGCACCAGGGCTCGATGCAGACATAGGGGGCGTCGCTGTGGGGCTTGTGCCAGAAGCCGATGTAGCGCATACCGGGATAGGTTACGGTAACGCTGTGGCTGTCGCCGGGGGTTTCCAGAGTGACCTCACGGGCCACATTGCGCAGGACCACTGCGTCGTCGTCAAACAGACTGTGCTGCAGGGGGATGATCTGATCATCCTGCAGGGCAAACGGTGCGGTTTCGCCGGTGAAAAGATACCGGGGAGAGACCAGATATGCTTCCGGCTGACATTTTTCGCTGAAGCGAAGCCGGTATTCCTCAAATTTTCTGCCGGGCGCCAGGGGTACATTGAAGCCGGGGTGGCCGCCAATGCCAAAGGGCAGCTCTCTGTCGTCCAGATTTTCTACCTTATAAAGGGTGTCCAGCGTATCGCCGCGCAGGGTGTAGGCAACGGTGAAGATAAACTTTCTGGGATAAACCGCCAGAGTAGCATCGCTGTAGGTCAGACGCATTTGAAGGCAGGTGGGCTCGTGCTTGACCACCTCAAATTCGCTGAGCCAGGCGAAGCCGTGGCAGCCCAGCTCGTACCAGTTGCCGTCCAGACGGTATTTGCCGTTTGTCAGCCGGCCAACGCTGGGGAAGATGTTGGGGCTGCGGTCTGCCCAGTATTTGGAATCGCCCTGCCAGATATATTCGGTGCCGTCAGCCGCTACAATGGACATCAGCTCTGCACCCTTGGCAGCAATGGTGACTTTCAGGAATTCATTTTCAATGGTATACATACGGTTCCTTCCTTTCATTCTTTGTAGCGGGGCTCGCAGGTCAAATTAATGCCCAGCCGCTTGAAGGTGCGCTCGTCCACGCTGGAAAGAATGACCGAGGAGTGGACATCGCAGCCACGGAGCTTGCTTAGCTGTTCCATGGCCAACTCCGCTGTGGGATTGGTGGCGGCGCTGATGGAAAGGGCGATCAGCGTTTCGTCGGTGTGCAGACGGGGGTTGTGATTACCCAGATGCGCCACCTTCAAATGCTGGATGGGGTCAATGGCAACAGGAGAGATCAGGTGCAGCTCGTCAGGCATATTGCCAAGGGCCTTCAAGGCGTTCAGCAGCAGGGCAGAGGATGCGCCCAGCAGATTGGAGGTCTTGCCGGTGATGACCCGACCGTCCGGCAGCTCCATAGCGGCTGCAGGCAGACCGGTCTCCTCCGACCGTTTCAGCGCGGCGGCCACTACCCGGCGGCTGGAAATGTCCACACCTGCCTTTTTCATCAGCAGCTCCAGCTTGGCAACGGTTTCCTCTGTGCCTTTGCCCTTTTTGAGGGCGCAAAGCGCGTCATAGTAGCGGCGGATGATCTCCTGCCGGGAGGCCTCCTTCACAGCGGCGTCGTCGGTGATGCAATTACCCACCATATTGACGCCCATATCCGTGGGGGATTTGTAGGGACACTGCCCCAGGATCTTCTCAAACATCGCAACCAGCACGGGGAAAGCTTCCACATCCCGGTTGTAGTTGACGGTGATCCTTCCGTAGGCATCCAAATGGAAGGGGTCGATCATATTCACATCGCTAAGATCAGCGGTGGCGGCCTCGTAGGCCAGATTCACCGGATGATTCAGCGGCAGATTCCACACCGGGAAGGTCTCAAATTTCGCATAGCCGGCCTGGACGCCCCGCTTATGCTCGTGGTACAGCTGGCTCATACAGGTGGCCAGCTTGCCGCTGCCGGGACCCGGCGCGGTGACCACCACCAGCTCACGGGTGGTTTCGATATATTCATTGCGGCCGTAGCCGTCGTCGCTGACGATGTGAGAGATGTTGGCAGGGTAGCCGGCAATGGCATAGTGGTGATAGACCTTGACGCCCATACTCTCCAGCCGGGCCTGAAATGCCACAGCAGCAGCCTGCTTGTTAAAGCGGGTCAGCACTACGCTGGAAACATACAGACCCAAGCCCCGGAACAGACCGATCAGCCGGATCACATCCAGATCGTAGGTGATGCCCAGATCGCCCCGGACTTTGCTCTTTTCAATGTCTGCTGCGTTGATAGCGATGACCATTTCCACCTGATCCTTCAGCTGCAGCAGCATTTTCAGCTTACTGTCGGGCTGAAAACCGGGCAGGACCCGGGATGCGTGGTAATCGTCGTACAGCTTGCCGCCGAACTCCAGATACAGCTTGCCGCCAAAGGCGCTGAGCCGCTCCCGGATATGGGCAGACTGGGTCTGCAGATATTGTTCATTGTCAAATCCAATGCATCGCATATCGGCACCTCGCAAAAAAGTACTACCCATTTATTGTAAACGATTCGACGGAAAATAGCAAGGATATTTTATGGGAATAGCCACCGGGTATTTGTTCAAAAATATTTTATAAATGAAGGCTTGACATTTTTAGCACTCTAGTGTATAGTGTGCTTAGCACTCAGGAGCAATGAGTGCTAACACCGCAAAAGGAGGGACGGTATGGAACTGACTGAACGGAAAAAGAAGGTGCTGCGCTCCATCGTAGACCTGTATATCCGCAGCGCGGAGCCGGTGGGCTCAAAAGCCATCGCACAGCTGCCGGATATGAACTATTCTCCTGCGACCATCCGCAATGAAATGGCGGACTTAACCAGTATGGGCTATTTGGAACAGCCCCATACCAGCGCAGGCCGTGTTCCCTCCGCTGCCGGTTACCGTCTGTATGTGGATGAGCTGATGGCGGATTACCGCCTGAGCCTGGACGAGACCCAATCCATCAACATTGCCATTGAAGAGAAGATGCAGCGGGTGGATAAGCTGATGGAAAAAGTGGCAAAATTGGTATCTCAGGCAACAGACCTGCCGGCAATTTCCGTAGCAGCCCGCAGCGGCGGCGTTACGGTGAGACGGTTTGATCTGATCATGGCCGGCGCAGGCAGCATCATTTTGGTTGTGATGCTCAGCACCGATGAGGTGGTCAACAAGCTGATCAAGCTGCCGCTGAATGTGGATGAAAATGATCTGAAGCTGCTGGGCGCCGTACTGAATGCCACAATGACGGGAATCTCTGCAGAGGAATTTACCCCGAATCTGATGGAACGGGTGATGAACGCCGCGGCGATGGCAGCAGGCCTTGTTCCGGTGATCGTGGAATTTGTCATCGACACGCTGCAGCGCCAGGAAAGCACCAATATGACCGTGGCCGGACATGTCCGTCTGCTGGAGCAGCCGGAATACCGCAGCATCGACAAGGCGCAGCGGGTGCTGTCCTCTATTGATGAGGGCGCTTTGAGCAACCTGCCTGCGGTGATGCAGAATGCCAGCGGCACCAAGGTGCTGGTTGGCCCGGAGAACATTACAGAGGAGCTGAAAGACACCTCTGTGGTTATGACAAAATTCGACATCGGTGACGGTTTGCAGGGTATGATCGGTGTGGTTGGCCCCACACGGATGGACTACGCCAAGGTCACAGCCCGCCTGAGCTATTTCGCAGAGAGCCTGAGCAAGATGTTTAACAAGCCGGAGCAGGAGCAGCTTCCTGCGGCAGAAGACTGATCCGGCGTTAGGAGGCAAAGATGGCAAAGAAGAAGAAAACAGAAGAGGAGCAGGCTGAGCAGACTCCGGTTGAAGAAATTGCGGAGGAAACGCCTGCGCTTGATCCCTGGGAAGAAAAATTCAACGAGGAGCGGGAGTCCCGTCTTCGTCTGGCTGCGGATTACGACAATTTCCGCAAGCGCACGCTGAAGGAAAAGGAAAGCTATTACCTCAGCGGCAAGGCCGATGCAGTGGAAAAGCTGCTGCCGGTATACGACAATCTGGAGCGGGCATTGAATCAGCCCACCGAGGATGCCGCCTACAAAAAGGGCGTAGAAATGACAATGACGGAGCTGGTAAAGATCTTCACCGCTTTGGGTGTTGAGATCTTCGGCGAAGTCGGGGAGACTTTTGACCCCAATATCCACAATGCCGTGATGCACACGGAAGACGAAACCTTGGGCGAAAACACCATTTCTTTGGTGTTCCAGAGGGGCTTCCGCATTGGCGAAAAGATCGTTCGCTTCGCCACAGTGCAGGTGGCCAATTAAATTGACAATTGAAAATTGACAATGGACAGTGAAGGTTTTGCCTTTGGCGAATGCTTTAAACAAGTCGGCTTTGCCGACACCATAAATTGTCAATTGTCCATTCTCCATTGTCCATTATTTTGTTAACAATTTTAAGTTTTATATAGGAGGAAATTTATTATGGGTAAGATTATTGGTATTGACTTGGGCACCACCAATTCCTGCGTGGCTGTTCTGGAAGGCGGCGAACCCGTCGTTATCGCAAATGCTGAGGGTGGCCGTACTACGCCGTCCGTTGTTGCATTCTCCAAGACCGGTGAAAGAATGGTAGGCCAGGTCGCCAAGC
>JAFQRK010000053.1 GCA_017410075.1 Oscillospiraceae bacterium
CAGATCCTCGATGTCGATCTCGTCCTCTACATCCTGGATCTCGGTCTTGCGCTCGTCGCCGAACTTGTCACGGATCTCGATCAGCTCGTCACGCAGCACGCCCCGCATTTTTGCCGGATCTGCCAGCAGCTCCTGATAATAGGTGATGCGCTGCTGCAGCTCGTCGAATTCTGCCTGCAGCTTTTCCCGGTCAAGACCCTGCAGCGCCTTCAGACGCATATCCAGAATTGCCTGCGCCTGCACATCATCCAGGCCGAAGCGCTCCATCAGCTTCTGCTTGGCATCGTCATAAGCGCTGCGGATGATGCGGATGACCTCGTCGATATTGTCCTGCGCGATTAGCAGACCCTCCAACAGGTGTGCCCGCTCCTGCGCCTTGCGCAGATCAAACTGGGTACGGCGGGTCAGAACATCGTTCTGGTGGGCCAGATACTCATCAATGATCTGCCGCAGCGTCAAGATTCTGGGCTGCTTCTGATCGTCCACCAGCGCCAGCATAATGATGCCGAAGCTAGACTGCAGCGCCGTCTGCTTAAACAGATTGTTCAGCACAACCTGGGGATTTGCGTCCTTTTTCAGCTCGATGACCATCCGCATACCGTTGCGGTCCGTCTCGTCCCGCAGGTCGGAGATGCCGTCCAGCCGCTTATCCTTCACCTGCTCGGCGATGGTCTTGATCAGCTGGCGCTTATTGACCTGATAGGGCAGCTCGGTCACGATGATCCGGGTTCGGTCATTGCCGAATTCCTCGAATTCTGTCCGGGCGCGGACAACCACCTTGCCACGGCCGGTGGCATAGGCGGCGCGAATGCCGGTGCGACCCATAATGATGCCGCCGGTGGGGAAATCCGGGCCGGAAATATGCTCCATCAGATCCACCATGGTCACCTCGGGATCATCCAGCACGCAAACGCAGGCGTTGATAACCTCAGTCAGATTATGGGGCGGAATGTTGGTAGCCATACCCACAGCGATACCGGTAGAGCCGTTGACCAGCAGATTGGGGAACCGGCTGGGCAGAACTCTGGGCTCTTTCCGGGATTCGTCGAAGTTGGGATCCCAGTTGACGGTCTCCTTATCAATATCCCGGAGCATTTCGTTGGAAAGCTTGCTCAATCTGGCTTCCGTATAACGGTAAGCAGCGGCAGGGTCGCCGTCCACAGAGCCGAAGTTGCCGTGACCGTCCACCAGCATATAGCGCATGGAGAAATCCTGCGCCAGACGCACCATTGCGTCGTAAACAGAGCTGTCGCCGTGGGGATGGTACTTACCCAGCACATCACCGACACAGGTCGCGGACTTTTTAAAGGGCTTGTCGGAGGTCAGACCGGATTCGTACATCGTATACAGAATACGGCGGTGCACGGGCTTCAAGCCGTCCCGGACATCGGGAAGGGCGCGGCCGACGATGACACTCATACCGTACTCAATGTAGGCCTTTTCCATTTCGCTGACCAGATCAGATGTGGTAATATGCTGATCCGGGAAGCGGATATCATCAGGTGTGTAACTTCTGTTATGTTTTGCCATATTTGACACCTCCAAGGTTGTAATACCTTCCCCCGGGGGGAAGGTGCCCGTCAGGGCCGGAAGAGGAACGGCGAGATCTTATTAATCCATCGCAGTTCGTTCCTTTACTACAAAATCAATTTCTTCACAAACATTTTGAAAATTGCGAGTAACATCTAAATTACTGAATCTAAGTATTTTCACGCCATATGATTGTAAAAATTCTGTTCGTTCTGCTTCTTTTTCTTTATTCTTTTCATCGTAATGTTGTGATCCATCTAATTCCACAACAAGTTTTGCTCTGTGACAATAAAAATCTGTAATGTAATTACCAATTACATATTGTCGCCGAAAACGAAGGGGATAGCGACTCAAAAACTTGTACCACAGCAAAGCTTCTTCTTTGGTCATATTTGTTCTAAGCGATTGTGATACTTTTGTAAGTTTTTTATTTCGCTCCATTCAGAAATTTCTCCCTTCTAATCCTTCCCCCGAGGGGAAGGTGGCCGAGCGCCAGCGAGGTCGGAAGAGGAATGCGGGCGAAAACTTTATCGCTAACACAACTTTAAGACTTATACAGTTTTTTTGGTACACGCCGTTCCTCTCCCGTCAGCCTATTGGCTGACACCCTCTCCCCGGGAGAGGGTTTTTACATCGCAATGACAAGGTTTTTAGATGTCAATATTGATGGCGTATTTTGCGTTGCGCTCGATCCATTCCTTACGGGGCTCGACCTGCTCGCCCATCAGAATGGTGAAGATCTCGTCAGCCCGGCGGGCATCGTCCAGCGTAATGCGGCGCAGCGTGCGCTTTTCGGGGTCCATGGTGGTCTCCCACAGCTCATGGGGATCCATTTCGCCCAAGCCCTTGAATCGGGAAATTTCCACCTTGGCGTTGCTCTCGCCCCGCATTTCAGCGGAAACCAGATCGCGCTCTTCATCGGAATATGCCACACGCTCGGTC
Source organism: Oscillospiraceae bacterium (assembly GCA_017410075.1). Classification (GTDB taxonomy): domain Bacteria; phylum Bacillota; class Clostridia; order Oscillospirales; family Oscillospiraceae; genus Faecousia. Next base: position 2,473 of record JAFQRK010000053.1, read on the forward strand.
TTGCCACGCTTAAGCTTGTAAAGCGGCGGAACAGCGGAGTAAACGAAGCCGTTTTCGATCATCGGCCGCATATAGCGGAAGAAGAAGGTCAGCAGCAGCGTCCGGATATGGGCGCCGTCCACATCCGCATCCGACATAATGACCACCTTGTGGTAACGCAGCTTCTCGATGTCAAAATCCTCGCCGATGCCGGCGCCCAGCGCCACGATCAGCGGATACAGCTTGTCATTGCCGTAGACCTTGTCAGCACGGGCTTTTTCCACATTCAGCATTTTACCCCACATTGCCAGGATCGCCTGGAAACGGGAATCTCTGCCCTGGATAGCAGAGCCTGCAGCGGAGTCACCCTCGACGATGTAAATTTCGCACAGCTCCGGGTCGCGCTCATTGCAGTCCTGCAGCTTGTCAGGCATCTGGCCGGATTCCAGGCCGGTTTTCCGGCGGATGGACTCCCTTGCCTTACGGGCGGCTTCTCTGGCTCTGTTGGCCATCATAGCCTTTTCCAGAATGATCTTTGCGGTGGCAGGATGCTCCTCAAAATAAGTTGCCAGCTGATCGTTGACGATCTGGTCAACCAGGGTACGGATGTAGGCATTGCCCAGCTTTGCCTTGGTCTGGCCTTCGAACTGAGCATCGGTCAGCTTGACGGAGATGATGGCGGTGATGCCCTCGCGGCAATCCTCGCCGGAAACCTTATCGTCGCCCTTGATAATGCCGTTTTTCACGCCGTAGTTGTTCAGCACACGGGTCAGCGCGGTCTTAAAGCCGGTTTCGTGCATACCGCCCTCGGGGGTATTGACCTCGTTGGCGAAGGACAGAATAAATTCGTTAAAGCCGTCGTTATACTGGATGGCAATTTCCGCGGAGGCATCGCCCTTGTTGCCCTGCATATAGATCACATCGCTGTGCAGCGCGGTCTTATTGCGGTTGCACCAGGTAGCAAATTCCCGAATACCGCCTTCGTAGCACATATTGTCGGAAACTTCTTCTTCGCCCCGCTTGTCGGCAATGGAGATCTTCAGACCTGCGGTCAAAAAAGCCTTTTCCCGCATACGGGTGTGCAGGATCTCGTAATCGTATTCTGTTGTGTCGAACATTTCCGGATCGGGCTGGAAGGTGACCTCGGTACCGGTTTTGTCGGTAGTGCCTACAACGGTCATAGGCTGGGTGATATTGCCACGGGCAAATTTCATCTCGTAGATGTTGCCGTTTTTGTGCACACGGACTGTCAGCCATTCGGACAGTGCGTTAACAACGGACGCGCCAACACCGTGCAGACCGCCGGAAACCTTGTAACCGCCGCCGCCGAACTTACCGCCGGCGTGCAGAACTGAGAAAACCACTTCCAGCGCCGGCTTGCCGGTCTGCGCCTGGATATCCACGGGGATACCGCGGCCGTCATCGGTGACGGTGATGGAATTTCCGGGATTGATGGTAACGGTGATGTGCTTACAGTAGCCTGCCAGCGCTTCGTCGATGGAGTTATCCACGATCTCGTATACCAGGTGATGTAAACCGGACGAAGAAGTGGAGCCGATATACATACCGGGGCGCTTGCGGACAGCCTCCAGGCCTTCCAGAACCTGAATTTGCTCCGCACCGTATTCCTGCGTTACTTTTGTTTCGTCAGACATGCTAAGTCCTCCTGACTGTAAAATTCAAGCTGTCATTGCGAGCCAGTGACCGATGTCACTGGTGTGGCAATCCCCAAAATCAAAGGATACAATCGTAAAGGTCCATCCAATTTGGGTTTTTCTGCTCAATTAATTTGTTTTTTCTTTTTCTATTCCAACTTTTAATTTGTTTTTCTCTGGATATTGCAGATTCAATATCGTTTGTTGTTTCAAAATATACGAGATAGTCGACATTATATTGGGATGTAAAACTATTTTTATCTAAGTGATTCTTATGCTCGTATATTCTTCGAATCAAATTATTTGTAACACCTGTATATAATACAGTTTTGTGTGCGTTTGTCAGAATATAGACATAATAATTCACATTATTTCTCTTTTCTGGAGATTGCCACGCCAGTGTGAGCACTGGCTCGCAATGACATATTACTTTACATTTCCCTTCTCTATTTCAATCGTTTTACCCAGCTTGGTAAATCTGCCGGGTTCGCAGCAGGTGATGAACACCTGGCCGGAAACGATCTGATTCAGCACAAAATCCTGCCTTCCCGGATCCAATTCCGACAGAACATCGTCTAAAAGCAGCACCGGCTCTTCACCGCTTTCCCGCTTCATCAGCTCCCGCTGGGCCAGCTTCAAGCTGATGGCAGCCGTCCGGGTCTGCCCCTGAGAGCCGTAGGATTTCAGGTCAATCCCAGACAGAGAAACAGAAAAATCGTCCTTATGAGGACCGGTCAGGCATTGGGCTGTTTCCAATTCCGCCCGATAATGGCTTTCCAAATGTACCTGCAGATCCTCCGTCAGCTTATCCACCGGGGCAAAGGGGTCGCAAATCGTCGACACCGTCTTATACTGCAGATCAAAATTCTCTGCGCCGCCGGAAAACTGGCCGTGAAACTGGGCAGCCGCCTTGCCGAGACCCTCATAAAACCTTGCCCGGTAGCTGATCAGCAGCGCGCCCACCTGGCACAGCCGGGTATTATACTCCGGCAGGATCTCCAGAACAGCAGGATTTTCAAAATGATCCTTAAGAATCTTACTTTTGATCTCCAGGATCCGGTTATATTCTGTCAGAGCGGCATCGTAATTGGGCCGCAGCTGGCAAAGTGCGTGATCACCCAGCCGCCGACGGGCAGCTGCACCGGATTTTAGCACCATCAAGTCCTCAGGGCAGAACAGTACGGTTGACATAATACCGGTAATATCCGCCGCAGTTTTCTTTTTGACACCGTTTTTCCAGATCTGCCGGGGACGGGAGCCGGAAAACAGCACCCATCGCAAGGTCTGATTGCGCTCCTGAGAGAAAATATTTCCCTCAATATCCGCAAAATCCGCCCCAAAACGCACCATTTCCCCGGTTTTCTGCGCCCGGAAGCTTTTTCCGGAGCCCAGATAGCAGATGGCTTCCAAAAGATTGGTCTTTCCCTGGGCATTATCGCCCACGATCAAGTTCACACCGGGATCAAATTCGATCTTTTGGTTTACATAATTACGAAAATCCCGGAGAGTAATATCACACAGCCGCATGGATGCACCAGGTATCGCCGTCATAGCTGAAGGTATCACCGGGGTACAGCTTTTTTCCCCGCATGGTGCAGACCTCGCCATTGACGCAGACATACCCCGCCTGGATCTCCTGCTTGGCAGAGCCGCCGGAGGGCATAATATTTGCCAGCTTCATCGCAGACTCCAGCTTGATAAACTCTGTACCGATCACAACGGGAATGTCATTATTTTTCTTACGAACAGTTACTTTCATATTTTTCCTTAACTCTTGATCCGCACCGGCAGGATCATGTAGGCAAAGTCATACTTTTCTTCTGCAGAGGTCAGCACGATGGGGCTCAGACCGTTGGTCAGCTCGATCACAACTTCTTCAGAGGGAATCACCCGCAGGGCATCTGCCAGATACCGAACATTGAAGCCGATCTCCAGCTCCTTGCCGTCGCCGGCTATGGTGCAGCGGTCTTCTGCAGCGCCGATGGTGGTCTGGGTGCGCAGCTGCAGTACCTGGTCAGAGAATACGCAGCGCACCGGGCTCTTGTACTTTTCAGAAACGATCAAACCAACACGCTCAATGGAGCTGGCAAGATCGCTGACATGTGCAGTCAGCTTTACGGGGCAATTGGTGGGCACAACCCGGCGCCAATCCAGGAAGTCGCCTTCCAGCAGGCGGCAAACCAAAGTGGCATCGCCGATCTGGAACAGAATGTGCTTGCTTCCCAGAGTGAAAAATGCGTCCTCGTCAGTATCAGCCAGGATCTTTTCCACTTCCTTCAGGCCGGCAGCGGGAACGACAAAGCTTAAGTTCCAGCCGGTCTGGTCGGGCGTGTGATAAGTCTTTCGGGCCAGACGGAAGCCGTCCACAGCAATGGCAGAAATCTTATCATTTTCCACCTCGAACTTGACGCCGGTGTGGATGGGTCTGCCCTGATTTTCGGAAACGGCAAAAATCGTGCCGGAGATCAGATCCTTCAGTACATTCTGGGGGATCTGAACGGGACGGCCTTCGCCGACATCCGGCAGCTCCGGATAATCCTCCGCGCTTTCTGCGCTGATGGTAAAGGAAGCGTAGCCTGCCCGGATGGAGATCTTAAAATTGTCATCAACCAGAACGGTGACCGGGCCTTCCGGCAGACGGCGGATAATATCACCGAACAGACGGGCAGGCAGAATGCAGCGACCTGCTTCTGTAACCTCAGCCTCGATCTGGTAGGTAATGGCGGTTTCCATATTGTAACCGGTCAGAGTCAGGCCATCGCCTGCATGGCAGAGAATGCCTTCGATAACGGAAAGAGAGCTCTTCTGAGCTACGGTACGGCTGGCAATATTCAGTCCGGCAACCAGCATACTTTTTTCACAGGTAAAACGCATAGCAATTTTCCTTTCTGTCAAAAGATTAATTAATATATAGAAAAATAAGATTTATTGCAGTAGTAATAACAGTAGTAGAAATTTATGTGGAAAAGTGGTTTTTGTCCAGTAAATTCGGGGAGATTTTATCCACAATCGGTTTTGGATAAAGGATAACTTTTCAACACCGAAAAATTCAGTAAATTTTGTCAGCAGTTTTCAACAGGTTATCTTTCCACATTCCACAGCCTCTGTGGATAAATTTACAGGCAGGAATTGATATTGGCGGTAATGTCGCGAATGTTGTTTTGCATATGGGAATCGCCGTTTTTCAGCTGCATTTCCACCTTGTTAATTGCGTGCAAAACGGTGGAATGGTCACGGGCAAATTCCTGGCCGATATTGGGCGTGCTCAGATTGGTCAGCTTGCGGACCAGATACATAGCCACCTGCCGTGCCTCCGCGGTGCCCTTGTTTTTCAGCGAGCCACGGAGAGTGACCTCATCCACGCTGTAGAACTTACAGACCTGGCTGATGATCAGACTGGGTGTAGGCAGAGCACTTCCTTCCGATTTAAACATATCATTGATGGCCCGGGAGATATTGGGCAGATCCAAAGGCATATCGTTCAGGTTGCGGTAAGCCAGGATCTTTTTCACAGTACCCTCGATCTGGCGGACATTGTTGGTGACATTGTTGGCGATGTAGTTACACACATCGTCGCTCAGCTCCAGACCCAGACGGTCTGCCTTGTTTTTCAGGATGGCCATACGGGTCTCATAGTCCGGCGGCTGGATGTCAGCCAGCAGACCCCACTCAAAACGGGTGCGCAGACGGTCTTCCAAGGTCAGCATATCGCTGGGCTTCCGGTCAGAGGTCATAACGATCTGCTTGTGGTTTTCATAAAGGGTGTTAAAGGTGTGGAAGAATTCTTCCTGGGTAGATTCCTTGCCGGCGATAAACTGCACATCGTCAATGAGAAACAGATCCGCTTCCCGGTATTTGTTCCGGAACTGGATGTTGTTGCCGCTTTGAATGGCGGCGATCAGCTCATTGGTGAATTGGTCGCCTTTGATGTAGACAATGTTGGCCTGGGGATTTTTGCTGCGGATGCCGTTGGCAATGGCATACAGCAAATGGGTCTTGCCCACGCCGGGAGGGCCGTAGATGAACAGAGGATTATAGACATCACCGGGGTGATTTGCAACTGCGATGGCCGCGCCGTGAGCAAACCGGTTGGAAGGACCGACAACGAAGCTTTCAAAGGAAAACTGGGGATTGAAGTCCAGGGTATTGTTTTTGTTTCCCTTGTTGCGGAATGCATCCAGCTCTTCATCACCGAAAACCAGAAGCTTGGCATCGGAGCCGAATAGTTCCTTCAGTGCCTCCTGAACATAATCGGTGCAGCGGCTGCGGATAACTCCCCGACGGAAGTCAGAAGCGGAATACAGGATAAGGTGTTCTTCCGTAAGCTCCACGATCTCTGCGTCGTCAAACCAGGCTGATACGGTAACGGCGCCCAGGCGCTCTTCCATATGGCTTAGGACCTTGGCCCAAACATAGGCGGATGAGTACATAAATTAGGCTCCTTTCGTTGCAAGATCTCAAAAAAATCAAGGAAAAAACCAAAAAAATGGCGACATTCTCTCACCGTAAATTTTATCACATTTGTGTATAAAAAACAAGGTTTTTTTCCACAGAAATATGAGAAAAAAGCAACATAAAAATAATAATATAGTGGTGAAAAAATGAACATTCTTTCAAAGGCATTATACACACAATGTGTAGGATGTTTCTGTCGCATTTTGTACCCGGAAAACAAAAAATTTTTCCTTTAAAACAGTACTTTTTTGTCATTTCAAGTGGAGCGAAGCGGATTCGGGGATTCTTCGCACCAATTTACTGCCGTAGATCCTTCGACTCGCTATCGCAGCGACGCGCCAAGAGCCGGCTTCGCCGGTTGCGCTCTGCACGCGGCCTGCGGGCCGTGTCGCTCAGGATGACAGGTGCACGCCGTTCCTCTCCCGTCAGCCTGCGGCTGACACCCTCCCCCCGGGGGAGGGTATAATTCTGTCATTCCGAGGAGGGGCAGCGCCCCGACGCGGGAATCCCCCAAGGATTCCGGAAACTCCAGGGGATTGCCACACCAGTGACATCGGTCACTGGTTCGCAATGACACAAATTTTCTCTTATAAATGAAAAATCCCCTGCCAGAAGGCAGAGGACTACATTTGTTCTTAAATAGTGCATAATCCCCTGCCAAAAGGCAGAGGACTACATTTGTTCTTAAATAGTGCATAATCCCCTGCCTTTTGGCAGGGGATTGGCATTTATTAACCGAAAACGCTCAGCAGGAAGCCTGCGGCGATGGC
>JAFQRK010000054.1 GCA_017410075.1 Oscillospiraceae bacterium
GCTTACGCTGCCAAGAAGATGGTGGACGACATCTGCTTCGTTCCCGAGGTTGGCAAGCTGTACTACGGCAAGGTCGTCCGCATCCTGCCCATCGGCGCATTCGTTGAGATCGCTCCCGGTCACGACGGTATGGTGCACATCTCCAAGCTGGAGAACCGCCGGGTCGAGAAGGTTGAGGATGTCCTGAATCTGGGCGATATGACTTGGGTCAAGTTCATGGGCTTCGATGAGAAGGGCCGTGCAAACTTCAGCCGCAAGGACGCTCTGAAGGAAATTGAGAACCAGTAATAAAACAGCAAATGCCGACGCTCAGTTGAGCGTCGGCATTCTCATTATGTCCACCTTGTGTATCGTATGTCATTCCGAGGGCCGCCAGGCCCGTGGGAATCTCCCAGTACAATTTTGAAGCAGCATTTGATGACAACAGGAGATTGCCGCGTCGGGCTTTCACCCTCCTCGCAATGACACGCTGTTTTTGAGAAATCTTTTATCCATCAAAATCTTGTGCTATCCAACAATTTTTTCTCCTACATCTTGTGTTTCGACAAATTCTGCACCTATTTTGTGGTATTATGTCGGCGTTGGCAGGGAGTTCAGACGCACCACAGCGACAGTGGCATCGTCCGTCCCGCCGGCGCTGCAGGCCAGGATCTTTGCCGCCAACTCCCCCGGCGGCTGTGCAGCATCTTCCAAACAACGGCGCAGAGATTCCTCTCCCTCTGCTCCGTCGCTGAGCAGTATCAGCATCTCTCCCCGGCGCAGGGACAGCTGTTCCACCGTTTCCCGGCAATCGGTTACCGAAAGCCCCGGCGGTGGGGTGGCTGTCCCGATTTTTATTGCCGCGCCCTTGGATATCACATAAGACGGCGCTGCGCCCCATTTATAAACCGTTGCCTTGCCGGTATCCAGCCGCAGCTCTGCTAGATCAATGGTAACCGCGCCGGCTCTGTCCAGCAAAGCGCAAAGGCTGTTGACGCTGCGCAGGGCAAATTCCGGCGGATAGCCGGCGCTGAGCAGCTTTTTCAGCATCTCTCCCATAATTTTCCCGTCTCTGGCAGCCTCCGGGCCGGTACCCATTCCGTCGCAGAGCACAATATAATATCTGCACTCCACTCCGGCAAACATTAAGCAGCGATCCCCGTTCATCCCGTCCCGGGCTGCGGAGCACACTGCCATTTCCGGCTGATAAAACTGTTTGGGCGGATCGGTGCGCTGCGCCAAAGTGTCGGAAAGATCCTGCAGATATTCCGCCAGAAAATGATACTGCTGGGTCACCGCTGCCCGATACTCTTCCCGTCGGTCACGGTCGGCACGGATAGCGCGAAGCTGCTCCTGCCCACGGCGCAATTCCTGCAGCAGTCTTCCGGATTTGCGGCAGGTGTTGGGCAGACCTGCGCCGTTTCCCAGGGGTCTGTGCAGCAAGTCAACGGACAGCGCCTGTCCCTGATCCTTGCATTTGTTCCGATAGGGGCAGCCGCTGCAGGCGCGCTCCGCCGCCTTGGCAACGATGGCCTCCTCGTCGATGGGATGCTCCTCCACATCCAGCAAAAGCCGCTGGGTCTGGCTAAGCACAGACGACGCCATTTCCAGCCGCACCTGCGCAAAGCCGGTCTCGCCCCGGCGGTGTGAAAGTCCGGATTTTCCGGGGATCCAATAGGCCACAAAGCCGCCGATCAGCAGACCCGGCAGAGGCTGCAGATCATGCACCCCGCACAGCAGCATTACCACAACATAGACTACGCCGCCGGCTGCGCACAGAACGCCTTTCTTCATCCCGGGGATCAGCCGCAGCATATAGGCAAGGCACAGCACCGCGGTCATAGGCGTGGGCGTGATCTGGGCAAGATCCAGCGCCAGACCGGCCAACGCCGCCGCAGGAAATGCCCCCATCGCCCCCAGGATCCCGGCAGCGATATACCCAAAGCCCAAATAGGGAATGGGGATCACCTGGGCCAGCGCCAAAACCGCTGCGCCGCACACCAGCCATTCCACCACCGGATCCCGTTTTTCCAAAATGGCAGTAAAGAGCATCGTGCTGAGCGCCGCCAGGCCGATGCGCAAAAAGTACATCAGGATCGGCGCGGTCTCCTGAAACATCATCTGAAAGACCACACCGGACACCGCTGTGATCACGCCGGCCAATGCCGGCATCAGGATCGGCATCGTCCGCAAAAAGCTCCGTCCTCCCAGCATAACAGCCGCCGTCAGCCCCAGGCACAGCCACAGCACGCCCTGCGTGCCGGCGCTGCTCCAGAACGCCAAATATCCGGCCATTCCGCCGGCTGCGATCAGGACGGCAGGCCACCCGGACACGGCGCAAAGCAGCCCCAGAGTCAGCGGCTGCACCATATTTCCCAGACTGGCGGCGCTGAGCAGAAAGCCGGAGAGTATGTACGCCAGCGTTTGCGCCAGTATATGAAATCGGGGATTCATCATCCACCGCCGCAGCGTCCGCTGCCACCGACGGACATAGATTCCCAAGGCTACCATCATTTGTACCACGATCCTTTCCCTTCAATATCTAAATCCTACCACGGCAGGAGGGAATATTTTGTCGGAATCAGGCCCAACAAAAAGATTCTTGCATAGCGCCTTTCGGGGGTGTATAATATGGTAAATTGGAGGTGGTCATCTTGGGCAGAGAATTTGAGCTGAAATATTCCGCCAACGCAGCGGCTTTCGCGGCGCTGGGTGAAAAATGGGACAATTTTACGGTGATCGCCATGGAAACCACCTATTTCGACACCCCTGACGGCGCCCTTTCTCAGCGGCATATCACCCTGCGGCGGCGGATGGAGAACGGCATCTCCATTTGCACCGTCAAAACCCCCGACGGCACCCACGGACGGGGAGAATGGGAGCTGGAATGGGACGATATTGAAACCGCCGTTCCGATGTTATGTAAACTCGGCGCACCCGAGGCGCTTCTGGATCTGACAAAGGGCGGGCTATCCGTTTCCTGCGGCGCCCGCTTTACCCGCCGGGCAAAATTAATCCACCTAACGGATTGTACGGTAGAGCTTGCGCTGGACGAAGGCTTATTGCTGGGCGGCGGCAAAGCGCTTCCCCTGCGAGAGGTGGAGGTGGAGCTGAAATCCGGCTCTGAGGCGGTCGCCATAGCCTACGCCCAGGCGCTGGCGGCAATGTATGGCCTGACCCC
>JAFQRK010000055.1 GCA_017410075.1 Oscillospiraceae bacterium
TGACATAACATCATTGCGTATCAAATGAACAGTAAGCGCCGCTGCCACCGCCAGAGCGGTGATCAGCAAGATCAGATCGCGTTTGCGCATAAAAAAATCCCCTCCTGGGGACAGCCTATGCCACAAGGAGAGGCGTTATGCAGAAAGGACTTTTTTCAGCCGGCCGGACAAGGAAAAAGCCAGTATGAATTTAACAGCATCCGGCAAAAGATAGGGTAAAACGCCCTGTAGCAGGACTGGAATCAGTCCCCCGGATGCATACACGCAGAACCAAGCTGCTCCGCATATGTAGACACTCAGCGATGCAGCAATCGCTGCGCAAATCTTCGATTTTTCACCGAAAATAGCGGTTATTCCCCAATAAAGCAGGCTGGCAGGTAGAAATCCCCACAAATATCCACCGGTGATTCCCAGCAGAATACCGAAGCCGCCCCGAAAGCCGGAGAATACCGGTAATCCCACTACACCCAGCAGCAGGTACACCGCGACGGAAACCACAGCGCCCTGGCCGCCCAGCACAAAAAGCGCCAGTAAAAAGGCGAAGCTTTGCAGTGTAAATATTAAATTTCCGGCTGGAATGCTGATCCAGGCGCAGACGCACATCAGCGCAGAAAAGATGGCGCACCTGGCAAGAAATTTAGCTTGCATAGAAACCTCTTAGTTTACATAACATAAATGAAAGATTTGGCTGCGGTATTGATAAGGAACGCAACCTCGGCTCCCTCTTTGAGGGGGCTGGCACGGCGCAAGCCGTGTCTGGGGGAGTTAAACTCCCTCCGTCTTTTTGCTACGCAAAAATCCACCTCCGCGCCCCTTTTGTCCGCTGCGCGGACATTTTCCCCGCTAACGGGGAAATCAACCCTCAATGAGGGAGGCAAGGCATTGTGCTTATCTTAAAATAATGCCCCGCGGGTGCGGGGCATTGAAAAGCAAATTAGTCCTTCTTCAGCAGATCACGGATCTCGGTCAGCAGAACTTCCTCAGCGCTGGGTGCGGGAGGTGCAGGCTCTTCAACCGGAGCTTCCTCTTCCTTCTTCTTGCCGATCTCGCTCAGCTTGTTGATGCCCTTAACAATGAAGAACACCACCAGAGCCAGAATGATGAAGTTGATCACAGCAGACAGGAAGTTGCCCACGGTGAGGTAGTTCTCGATCAGCTGGGGGACTTCCTCGCCGGCCTCGTTGACCACCATCTCAAACTTTTCGGGGACCCAGGGCATACGGGGCAGCTTGATCTTGATGTCGCTGAAATCTGTACCGCCCAGGAAAATGTTGACCACGGGCATAATGATGTCGTCGGTCAGGCTCTTGGTGATGGTGGAGAATGCAGCACCGATGATAGTACCAACAGCCAACGCCATTGCGTTGCCCTTAATGGCAAACTCGGTAAACTCTTTCCACAGGGATTTGCCGTTTTTCTTGCTCATTTGTGTTTCTTCCTTTCTTACTTTTCAATAATCTCCAGACCGCCCAGGTACTTGCGCAGGCACTCAGGCACGACGATAGAACCGTCGGCTCGTTGATTCTGCTCTACCAGAGCGGGGAAAATACGGGAGGTTGCCAGACCGGAGCCGTTCAGGGTATGAACGAAGTCGATCTTGCCGTCAGCACGGCGATAGCGGATATTGCCCCGGCGCGCCTGATAATCCCGGGCATTGGACACGGAGGAGACCTCCTTGTAGCCGTCCATGGAGGGGATCAGGATCTCAATATCATAGGTTCTTGCCATGGATGCGGAGCAGTCGCCGGCAGCCAGCTTCACGGTACGGAAGTGGAAGCCCAGACCCTCTACCAGCTTTTCTGCCTTGGTGACCAGCTCGTCAAAAGCCTCATCAGAGGTTTCGGGGGTGGTAAACTGGAACATTTCCACCTTGTTGAACTGGTGGCCACGGACCATACCCCGCTCATCGGCACGGTGAGAGCCGGCTTCCCGGCGGAAGCAGGGGGTATAGGCAAAATATTTCTTGGGAAGATCGGCTTCTGTCAGGATCTCATCCCGATAAACGCTGGCCAGAGCCGCTTCTGCGGTGGGCAGCATATAGTGCATCCGATCGTCGGTGGGATTGGAGATCTTGTAGACCTCGTCGGCAAATTTGGGGAACTGGCCTGCAGTTTCGCCGCACTGGTACTCCAGCATATGAGGCGGCAGGATGAATTCGTAGCCGTCGGCGGTGTGGGTGTCAATAAAGTAGTTCAGCAGCGCCCATTCCAGCCGTGCGCCCATACCGGTATACATCCAGTTTCCGGAGCCGGCCAGCTTCACGCCCCGTTCATAGTCGATCAGGCCCAAATTGGTGCAAAGATCCACATGATGCTTGGGCTCAAAATCAAATTCCGGCTTCTTGCCCACATAACGCAGGGGCTGATTGTTTTCCTTGCCGCCGGGCAGCAGATCGGCATCCGGCAGATTGGGCAGACTCAGCATAGCGGTGCGGAATTCCACGCTCAGATCCTTCAGCTTTGCGGTGTCGTCAGCGATAGAGGCGTCGATAGCGATGGATTTTGCCTTATTTTCCTCGATAATGGCATCAATGGCGGAGGTGTCCTCGCCCCGTTTCTCCATACCCTTCTTCTGACCGAACAGCTTGCCATTTTCCTTGGCCAGCTTGTTTTTCTCGGCAGTTTTGGTTTCAGTGGCAGTTTTCAGTCCGCGGACCTGCACATCCAGCTCCAGAATGCGATCCACGGTAGCATCGCAATCTACTTCCTTTGCCCGCAGACCGGCCTTTACCGCGTCGGGATTTTCCTTAATTTTACGAATATCCAGCATAGTTCTTACTCCTTGTATGGTTGTTTCACGGGAAACATTACTTATTTTTTGATCTGCATCAGGGCATCCAGCAGGTTCTGCAGGTCGTCCTGACCGTAAAATTCCAGCTCAAAGCGACCCTTGCGCTTGCCGTTGACGATCTTGACGCCGCGGCCCAGATGCTTGCTCAGACTCTTTTCACATTCGCCGATGTAATCGACTGCAAAGGTCGGCTTGGTTTCCTTCTTCGGCTTTGTGCCATAGGTTTTGCACAGCAGCTCTGCCTGCCGGACGGAAAGACCCAGCGCAATAATCTTCTGGGCGATGTCCAGCTGTTCCTTCTCGGATTTCAGGGAAAGCAGCGCTCTTGCGTGACCGGCAGTCAGCTCACCGGAGCGCAATTTCGCCAGCAGCGCATCGCTTAAATTCAGCAGACGCAGGGCATTTGCCACCGCGGGGCGGGATTTTCCCACACGGGCGGCGGTTTCCTCCTGGGTAAAGCCGTAGTCGTTCATCAGAGCCTGATAGCCCAGAGCTTCTTCCACGGGATTCAGATCCTGCCGCTGCAGATTCTCGATCAGCGCCAGTTCCATTACTTTTTTATCGTCCGCTTCCATCACGATGGCGGGAATTTCCTGCAGATTTGCCAATCTGGCGGCGCGCCACCGCCGCTCACCGGCGATGATCTGATAGTATCCGGAGCTCAGCTCCCGCACCGTCAGCGGCTGGATGATGCCGTGCTGCGCGATGGATTCTGCCAGCGCTTCCAGCTCCAGCTCGTCAAAATCCTGCCGGGGCTGCCCGGGATTGGGCTCTATTTTATGGATGGGCAGCAGCTTATAGGGGGTATTTTCGTGGGAATCCACGGAAAAATCGCCCAAAAGCGCACCCAGACCCTTTCCTAAACCTTTCTGTGATGCCATTTGATCACCTTCCTTATAATTTTGCCTTGATCTCTGCCGCCATAGCCTTATATGCCAGAGCGCCCTTGCTGGAGCGATCATAGGCGGTTACGGGCAAGCCGTGGCTGGGCGCCTCCGCCAGACGGATATTTCTGGGAATAACGGCGGAATAAACCTTGCCGGGGAAATGCTTGCGCACCTCCTGCGCCACCTGGGTGGAGAAATTGGTGCGGCCGTCAAACATGGTCAGCGCAACGCCGAAGATCTCCAAACCGGGATTGATCCGCTTTTTCACCATCCGCAGGGTGGACATCAGATCAGAAAGTCCCTCCAGCGCGTAATATTCGCATTGCACCGGCACCAAAATGCCCTCGGCTGCCGCCAGACCGTTCAGAGTCAGCAGCTCCAGAGACGGGGGGCAGTCAATAAGGATCATATCGTACTGATCCTTGACCGCATTCAGCGCGTTGCGCAGCCGGTAATTGCAGTCGGGAATGCCGATCAGCTCGATGGCTGCGCCGGCCAGATCCGCCGATGAGGGCAGCACATCGCCAAATTTTGTGGAGATTGCGGCCTCCTGCACCGGGACATCGTCAATGATCACATCGTAAACATCCCGCTTGATCTTCCGCTTGTCGATTCCAAGACCGGAAGTGGCATTTGCCTGGGGATCAAAGTCACAAAGCAGTACCTTCAGCCCCAGATCGTGAAGCGCGGCAGTCAAATTCACGGCGGTGGTGGTTTTTCCCACGCCGCCCTTTTGGTTTACCACGGCAATAATTTTACCCATTGTTTACCTCTTTCCATAGTTTGTTTCACATGAAACAATTACCCCTGCAGATATTTCAGCAGCATCGCCGCTACCAGCAAGAAGCAGATGAACACAACCGCCAGGGTCAAATGTGCCAAACGCAGTCTGGATTTTACCCGGCGCAGCTGTTCCTCCGGGGGAATGGTGCGTTTGCGGGATTTTTTCTTACTGACCACTGCTTCCTTCCGCTGCGGCAGGACAACGGTGACATCGGGCTTTACCGGATATTTTTCCATATCTGCCAGGCAAGTGTCGCAAAAAACCTGATTTTCCGGTACAGAAATACCGCATTTGATGCAATTCATCGGCATAGCCCTCCTATCCCAAAATAATGTTAATTTATTATACACCTTTTTTTCGCCGGCGTAAAGAGGAAAATGCAATTTCTAAAAAATCATAAAATCCCTATTGACAATCACATAACCATATGATACAATCAAAGCACCACAAAAAAGGAGGGAACATTATGCAGTGGAACATACCCGGAACGGTGATTCCGGTAGAATTGAGCCAGGACCCCCATATTGAGGAGCGGATCCGCGGCATGTTTCTGGCCGGAGGAATGATGCTGGGGCAGGTCGCCGCGGTTACCGGTCTGGAGCTCTATACTGTGCAGAATTGGGTGAAGCGGGGCTTTTTGCCTGCACCGGTGAACAAGCGCTACTCTCTGGAGCAGCTTTGCCGGATCATCAGCATCAATATGCTGAAGGATGTGCTGGTGATGGAGGATATCTGCGGACTTCTGCAGTATATCAACGGCGATCTGGATGATGACAGCGACGATCTGATCGACGATTCCCAGCTGTATTTCCTGTTCATCCGGCTGGCGGAAAATCACGCCCGGACCCGCACACCCTTTGACTCGGACATCTATCTGGATGCGCTTTTGACGGAATATCAGGAGCCGGTCCCCGGTGCAAAGCAGCGGGTAGCCAAGGTGCTCAGAATCATGTTAACCGCCTGGGCAGCTGCCCAGCTGAAGCAAAAGTCCCAGCTTTTGCTGAATGAAATTCGCGAAAACTAAGTAAAGGAGAATGCAAAATGCAATATAACAGTTCCGGATTTTACAGCTATTCCTCCGGAAATAAGCCTGTAGACTTTAAATCAATGAAAAAATGGATCATAATCGCCGTGGTGGCGCTGATCCTGATCATCGGCATTGTGACCTGCTTCTATACCGTGGATGACAAGCAGCAGGCAGTGGTCACGACCTTCGGTAAGGTTACCGATGTTACCGATGCCGGCCTGCATTTCAAGCTGCCTTTTGGCATCCAGAAGGCCCATAAGGTGGATGTGAATGTGTACCAGAAGATCGAACTGGGCTACACCACCGCTGCCGATGGCTCTACAGCCACCAACACCAGCGAAAGCACCATGATCACCGGCGATTACAATATCGTCAATGTGGATTTTTATGTGGAATATAAGATCTCCGATCCGGTGCAGTATCTGTTTGCCTCCACCGCTCCGGAAACCATCCTGCGCAATCTGATCCAGAGCCAGGTCCGTAATGTGGTAGGCTCTTCCACCGTGGACAGCGTGCTGACCGACGGCAAGGAAAATATCCAGATGCAGGTCAAGGAGCTGGTCACCCAGATCCTGCAGGAGTATGACATCGGCCTGACGCTGGTGGATGTCCGCATCCAGGATGCCGAGCCGCCTACCCAGGAGGTCGTGGAGGCCTTTAAGGCTGTGGAAACCGCCAAGCAAACCGCGGAGGCCGTGGTCAACGAGGCGAAAGCCTACGAAAATGCCCAGGTTCCCGCCGCAGAAGCCCAGGCCGACCAGCTGCGCCAGAATGCGGAATATCTGAAGCAGAAGCGTATCAACGAGGCCATCGAGGCGGTGGCTATGTTTGAGGCTATGTATCAGGAATATGTGGAGGAACCGGCGATCACCCGAGCCCGTATGTACTACGAGGCCATTTCCAAGATCCTGCCCGGTGTGAAGCTCTATATCAACACCGGCGACGGGGAGACGGTGGATATGCTGCTTCCGCTGGAATCTCTTGTGGGAGGTAACTAAGCTATGAAAAAAGGTATTATTATCGGTGCGGTGGCGCTGCTGCTAATCATTGTGCTGGCCACCTCTATGTATACCGTTAAGGAAAATGAATACGCCTGCACCTTCCGGTTTTCCCAGATCGTGCATACGGAAAGCCAGCCGGGTCTGCATTTCAAGATCCCCTTTATCGACTCTGTCAAGTATTTCCCCAAGGCATCTATGCTCTATGACATTCCGCCCTCTGAGGTACTGACCTCTGACAAGCAGAATATGACCGTAGACTGCTATATTATGTGGAATATTTCCGATGCCCAGAAGTTTTATCAGTCCGTTGGCACGACCGTGGAGGCAGAATCCCGCCTGAACGCCATCACCTACAACGCTCTGAAAAACGCTATGGGTACCCTGGCGCAGGCCGACATCATCAATATGAATGACGGCGCGGAGCGCAACCAGATCTATGACGGCATCGCCTCCACCGTTAATGTGGAAGTGGAAAAGTACGGCATCCATGTGGAGGATGTGAAGATCAAGCGGTTTGATCTGCCGGACAGCAACCTGAATGCGGTGTATCGCCGGATGATCTCTGAGCGCAACCAGATGGCGGAAAAGTACACTGCCGACGGCAACTATGAGGCTTCTGTCATCCGCAACGAGGTGGATAAGACGGTGAACATCACCATCTCCAATGCCCAGGCCGATGCCGCCAAGCTGGTAGCCGAGGGCGAAGCGGAATATATGCAGAAGCTGGCCGATGCCTACGATTCTGCCGACAAGAAGGAATTTTATGAGTTCATTCTGGCGCTGGACGCGCTGGAAAAGAGCCTGACCGGCGAAAATAAGACCATTATTCTGGATGCCGATTCCGATCTGGCACAGATCCTGGCAGGCGCAAGCAATTAAAAACGGGAATGGGGGGCGGCGAGAGCCGCCCTCTTGTCTGCTCTGCTGACAGAAAAGGGTTGCTTTCTGCGGTTGCAGGAGTATAATAGAGAAAAAAGGAGGGTATCCGATGAAGAAATGGCTGTTATACACCGCCTGGGCGATGATGTACGCAATGTGTGCGGTGCTGGGATTCATTTCTGAACCTCAGGGCGTGTTATATTGGATATTCCTGGCGTTTTCTCTGTTTTTCTTCGTTCCTCCCGGAATTTTGACCTATCAGGCGGTGAAAAAAGAGGATATCCGGGAGCTGAAGCGGATCCGTCTGATCTGCCTGATCTGGCTGGGACTGACGGTGTGTCTGCTGGCGCTGAATTTCCTTTCGGTGGGCTTTACGGCGGCAGGCGGAAAATTTGTGTACTGGCTGCTGATCATCGGATCGTCCCCTATGATCTGTGGACAGATCTGGGTGATTCCCATTTTTCTCTGGGGCTGTCTGCTGTCAGCCGCCTGGCAGGAGATCTTTAAAAGAAGAAAGTAATGTATGAGCGACCCTTGCGGCCGCTCATATTTTTATCACGAATACCCCTCTTCGGAATGACCAAATTATACCCTCCCCCGGGGGGAGGGTGTCAGCCGCAGACTGACGGGAGAGGAACGGCGTGCACCGCTCGTCCGCATATCCTAGCCCATCTGTCATTGCGAACCAGTGACCGATGTCACTGGTGTGGCAATCCCCAAAGAGTTGGGGGATTCCGCCCCAAGAGCACTTCTTCGCACTTCGTGCTCAGGGCGCCACGCCGGTGTGCGCACCGGCTCGGAATGACAGAAAAGGTATGGCACGCAGCCTTGGCCCCCTCGCTGAGGGCAGATTTCCCCGCCAGCGGGGAAAATGTCCGCGAAGCGGACAAAAGGGGCGCGGGCCCGGCAGGGCTGTCGAGCGTATGCGAGACTGGGGGAGTTAAACTCCCTCCGTCAAAAATCGAAGATTTTTGCCACCTCCCTCAAAGAGGGAGGCGAGGTTGCGCTGCCGTCCTTGTGGAGGCGAGCATCGCTCGTCCGCTTGTGCAATCTTCCTCCGCAGCTGTCATCCCGAGCGTAGCCGAGGGATCTACGCACGACAAGGGGTGCGAAGATTCCTCGATTCCGCTGCGCTCCACGGGGAAGGACATATTGAATTAACAGAAAAGCCACCTCGTATGAGGTGGCTTTTTGTGTGTGATCCTTACGGCCGCAGACCCATACCACCCTCCAGGGTGATGGTCTCGCCGTTCATATACTTGAAATCGGGATGTGCGATCTGCACGCAGACGCGGCCGATCTCGGTCTCTGCATCGCCAAAATGGCCGGCAGGGGGCATTTTTACATTGGCCTTAAATGCATCGGGATAGGCCTGCTGGAATTTTTCCAGCTGTGCCGTCCAGGCCAGGGGGCAGATGATGTTGGTGTTGATGCCGTCCTTTGCCCATTCGGTGGCAGCCACACGGGACAGGCCGCGGATGCCCTCCTTGGCGGCGGCATAGGCGCACTGACCGTAGTTGCCGAACAGACCTGCGCCGGAAGCAAAGTTGATGATGCTGCCCTGGGTCTGCTTCAGATAAGGATAGCAGGCCTTCATATAGTAGAAGGTTGCATACAGACCGGAGTACATCGCCAGATCAAACTGTTCTGTTGTGTGATCTTGAATGGTAACACCGGAGGCAGAAGCCTGGGCGTTGTTGATCAGCACATCAATGCGGCCAAATTCGGCAAATGCAGCATCAGCCACTTTCTTGGCGGTGGCTTCGTTGTCAAGGCCGGCGGCAATGTCGGCAGCCAGGATCAAAACCTTGATGCCGTAGAGCTTTTCCAGCTCCTCCTTGGCTTTTTCCAGCTTGGCGACATTTCTGCCGGTGATCACCAGGTTTGCGCCCTCTTTTGCAAAGGCGGTGGCGATACCGTAGCCGATGGAGCCACACTTGCCGTCCGACAGAGCGGCAAAGCCTGCGCCGGTGATGATTGCGGTTTTGTTGGTCCAGTAACCCATAGTGATTACCTCCTATAGACTTTTGTATGTGTATCATACAATATTCTGCCCGCATTTGCAAGCAAAAATTACGGAAATTTGTATTCACGAAATTCTCCCATCTGTCATTGCGAACCAGTGACCGATGTCACTGGTGTGGCAATCCCCTGGAGTTTCCGGAATGCTTGGGGGATTCCGCCCCAAGAGCACTTCTTCGCACTTCGTGCGCAGGGCGCCACGCCGGTGTGCGCACCGGCTCGGAA
>JAFQRK010000056.1 GCA_017410075.1 Oscillospiraceae bacterium
ATTGTCCCGGGCCACAACGGATGTGAACTGACCCAGAGAATTAGGAATGTTTCTGTGCAGCAGCAAAATGCGGCTTGCCTTGGTGCAGATGCCCATATCAATGGTGGGGAAATTCACGGAATTGATGATGTTTCCGTTTTCTAAGTAGTTCATCACCTGCTTGACAGCCATCTTGGCACAGTTATCTTCCGATTCTTCCGTGGACGCGCCCAGATGGGGAATGGCCACGACACCCTTCATATTGGCGGTCTTGTCATTGGGAAAATCTGTGATGTAGCGCTTGACCTTGCCGGTCTTCAGCGCCTGCTCCAGCGCATCGTCGTCCACCAGCGCATCCCGGGCAAAATTCAGCAGGATCACGCCATCCTTCATCTTTCCAAAAGCCTCAGCGTTGATCATATGCTTGGTGTCCGGCAGCAGCGGCACATGGATGGAGATAATGTCGCAGTTGGCATAGATCTCCTCCCGGGTCTTGACCGGGATGATATTGCTGTCTAAGTGCCAGGCGGCATCAATGGAAATGTAGGGATCGCAGCCGTAGACCTCCATACCCAGCTTAATGGCCGCATTGGCCAGCGGACCGCCAATGGCACCCAGACCGATGACACCCAGCTTCTTGTGGGCAATTTCCGTTCCGGCAAATTTGGACTTGCCCTTTTCCACCTGCTTGGCGATATCGCCGGTTTCCTTAATGGACTGCACCCAGTTGATGCCCGCCACGATGTCGCGGCTGCCCAACAGCATACCGCAAAGCGCCAGCTCCATAACGCCGTTGGCGTTGGCGCCGGGAGTATTGAATACCACAATGCCCAGCTCCGCACAGCGGTCCAGAGGAATATTGTTCACGCCTGCGCCGGCGCGGGCAATGGCACGAAGATCCTTGGAAAACTCCATATCGTGCATAGCTGCGCTGCGCACCAGGATCGCCTTGGCATCCTGCGGGGATTCTGCCTTGGTGTACTTATCCGTAAACAGCGCTGTGCCCTTGGGCGAAATGGAATTCAAATAATGAATGGGATACATATTACTTCCTTCTTTCAAAGTCTTTCATAAAGGCCACCAGCTTTTCAACGCCCTCGATAGGCATTGCATTGTAGATGCTGGCGCGCATACCGCCGACGGTGCGGTGTCCCTTCAGATTGACAAAGCCGGCAGCTTCTGCAGCCTTGACAAATTCCGCGTCCAGATCCCCATTGCCGGTGACAAAGGGGACATTCATCAAAGAGCGATCCTGCTTTACCACAGTGCCCTTGAACATATCGCTGCTATCCAGGAAATCGTAGAGGATCGCTGCCTTTTCCTGATTGCGGGCTTGGATGGCTTTCAGACCGCCGATGCTCTTGAGCCACTGGAACACCAGACCGCAGATGTAAATGCCGTAGGCAGGGGGCGTATTGAACAAAGAGCCGGCATCTGCGTGGGTCTTATAGCGCAGCATGGTGGGTGTACCGGGGAGCACATCCTCAGTGATCAGATCCTCACGGATAATAGCGATCACAACACCGGCGGGGCCGATATTCTTCTGCACGCCGCCGTAGAGCATACCGTACTTGGTAACATCCACCGGCTCAGACAGGAAGCAGGAAGATACATCCGCAACCAGAGGCTTGCCCTTGGTGTTGGGCAAAGTATGGAACTTCGTGCCGTAAATGGTGTTGTTTTCGCAGATATAGACATAGTCTGCATTCTCGCTGATCGGAAGATCGGAACAGTCGGGAATGTAGGAAAAGCCCTTATCGGCAGAGGATGCCACAGCATTGG
Organism: Oscillospiraceae bacterium; assembly: GCA_017410075.1. Taxonomy (GTDB): domain Bacteria; phylum Bacillota; class Clostridia; order Oscillospirales; family Oscillospiraceae; genus Faecousia. The sequence goes on from JAFQRK010000056.1 coordinate 1,762, forward strand.
CCGTACCGTAGATCTGGGCTTCCAGCCAGGCCTTCTTGGCCCACTGGCCGGTAATGACATAATCCGCCACCCGATTCTTCATCAGATTCATCGGCACCGCCGCAAACTGCTGATATGCGCCGCCCTGCAGGAACAGAACCTTGTAATTGTCGGGAATGTTCATCAGTTCCCGGATATCCGCCTCGGCGGTGTTCAAAATCTGCTGATAGATTTTAGAGCGGTGACTCATCTCCATTACAGACATACCGCTTCCGCGGTAATCCAGCATCTCATTCGCAGCCTGCTTCAGCACTTCCTCCGGCAGTACAGCCGGGCCGGCAGAAAAGTTATAAACTCTTGCCATTTTTCCATTCCTCCTCGAGATATTCGTTGTCCGTATGGGATAAACAAATGTATACCACACATCATACCACCTTTTCCCTAAAATTACAATATGCGAAATAGATAGAAAGGGATTGTTTTTTTGCTGCCATACTGTGCATAGTTCCTTGACAAGGGCAAAAACTGGTGGTATAGTCCAAGAAAACGCACCAGGAGGGATACTATGAGCGGATGCGGAAACTGCAGCGGCGATTGTCAAAGCTGCGGCCGCTGCGGCGGTTCGTATGTAATAAACGAAGGTGAACTGCATCTTTTAAAGCAGCTGGCACAGTTTTCTTTCCTGCCGGTAGCACGCAGCGCCGATGATGTGACGCCCGTTTATCCGGAGGGCACGGAATATTCCCAACGGGAATACAGTCTGATCCTGCAATGTTTGGAGAAAAAGCAGCTGATCAGCATTGATTTTGATGCGCCTCTCAAGGGCTGCTCCGATGCCGCCTACGGAAATTATCCCATCCGGGGCAGCTTCGCCCTGACCGCCACAGGTCAGCAGGTGCTGGAACTGCTGGACATTCAGGGTACAGACTAAAAAAGCAGGTCGAATACTCGACCTGCTTTTTATTATTCTTCTGCAATCAGTCGGGCGATGCGGCCGATCATAGCGCCGTGGCGCTGGTGGTACGCCGCAAAATCGTCCCAATTCTTATCCACCGCCCACAAGCGCTCTGAAAGAGTGGTTGCATTGTGCATAGCAGCGCCGATTTCCCGTTCGTAAGTACATTCCCAAATGCTCAGCTGGGCGCCCAGCACCTGATCGGTGGGATCAAGCTGAATGGGATTCTTGCAGGCATAGGATTCCGGCCACCAATGCTGCCAGTTGTAAGTATTCCACTGCAGCAGTTCCTTAGGACCCCAGTTTAGATCCAGGTTGTCCACGATATACAGTGGCTGCCAGGAGGAATTGATGACCCGGAAACCCTCTGCTAGCAGATCGTGCACCAGATGATAGTGGGATTCCCAGGCGATGACGATCGTTTCCCGGGGGATACGCTCCGCGCCGATCTTGGGGAAGCCTTCCCATACGATGGGGGTTCTGCCCAGATCCAAAACTGTCTGGGTCACCCGGGCAACAAACTCGCTGTACAGCTCCTTTTCACCGGAAAGGCCGTTTTCCTGCATATATTTTACGCAGTCCGGGCACAGATTCCAGGCCTTGATATTGGCCTCATCGCCGCCGATATGGATGTAGGGAGAATCCGGGAACATTTCGCAGATCTCCGCCAGCAGCGCCCGAATAGCCTCCATCGTCTCCGGCTTGCCGGCACAGACCAGGCTGTCGGCATTGATGACCTGACCGCCCTCCGCGATCAAAGTCGCCTCGTCCTTGTTTTCAATATTGTTTGCAAAAATTGCGGGATATTTCAGATTCAGCTGTTTGCTGTGGCCGGGGGCTTCGAATTCGGGAATCAAAATCACACCCCGCAGCCTGGCATAGTCGCAAAATGCCGCGATATCATCAAAGCTGTAATGCCGCTTGCCGGGCAGCTCCGGAAACACCTTGGATGGCAAGGTATAGAGCTGATCGTCCATAAAATGCAGGTGCAGATACCGGATCTTCAGGGCAAAGCACAGGTCGATAAAGCGGAAGATCTGCTTTGCCGGATGCCAGCAGCGGGCCAGGTCCACCATAATGCCGCGAAATTCCTTGTCCGGGTGATCTTCGATATACGCCTTTTCGCACTTCAGGCCGCCGTCACAGCACTCAACAGCGTGCAACGCGGTGGCAAGCGCATACATCAGACCCTGGACAGCCGCTGCCTGCAGGGTGATTCCCTCCCGGGAGTCAAAAATATAAGCGTCCTCAGCCAATGCAGCGTTGTAAACTATCCGGATGCCGCCGTCAGCCATGCTCACGGAAACATCGTGGACTTTTTCCGCCGCATCCGCAAATACAGACAGATGGGGCTTAAACGGAGCATAATCCGTGGAAATTGCTGCCTTGCTGTATGTCGTTCCCTCAAGAACCTCGATATGCTTTGGGGTGGGAAGAATGGTCTGGATCATTGCTTGTCCTCCATTATATAGCATATAGTGAGTTTAGCACAAATTCTACTGAATTGCAATGATATTCTCCTACGGTGCTACCGATCCTGCGTCCTTATTTGTTGACAAAAAGGCGGCCGGGTTTTATAATTATGACATACTTTTGGCAGAGGAGATGACTCTCGTTATGGATTGGGATTTTACTTTAGCCAATTACGGCCCGGTTTGGTCGTTTCTGGTGCAGCTGGGTCTGCTGCTGCTGTTCTTAATGCTGGGCAACATTCTTCGGCGCACCATTCCGCTGTTTCGGAAGTGCCTGATCCCCTCTGCATTGCTGGGCGGCACGCTGCTGCTGATCGTAAATATCGTGGGAAAGCAGTTTGACTTTTTCGTGGTGGACAATCGGCTGATGCAGGTTATTACCTATCACTGCCTGGCCATCGGCTTCGCTGCTATGTCCCTGAAAACCGAGAAGATCACCCACAAGACCAACAAGACCCAGGTACTGGAGTTCGGTGCTCTGCAGGGCGGTACATATATGATGCAGGCCTTTGTAGGTCTTGGCATCACCGTTGTTTTGTTCCTGCTGACCCGCTACGGACAGCAGATCGTTTCCTATATCTGCGGCTTGATCCTTCCGCTGGCTTACGGCCAGGGCCCCGGCAATGCGCTGACCTGGGATATTAAGTTTACCAATACCGCCGCCGCGCAGTTTGCCGGCAATGGCAGCTTCGGTCTGTCTCTGGCTTCCATCGGTTTTGTTGTGGCGTCTGTTTTTGGCGTGCTTTATATCAACATCTACAAAAAGCGCGGCGGACTGTATGTTCGGGATGCCCGCCCCACCGACGAAATCATTGACCAGACCAATCCCTGCGGCAACGAGATCCCGGACAACGAATCTGTGGATAAGTTTACCATCCAGTCCGGCTTTGTGGCGCTGGCATATGCCCTTTCCTTCGGCTTTATGTGCCTGCTTGGCATTCTTTCCGATTTCACCAACAGCATCGCCTGGGGCTTCAACTTCCTTTGGGCGTCCCTTGCGGCTATGCTGATCAAATTTGTGGTAAACCGCTTGCAGCGGCAAAATTTGATGCACCGCGTTTATATCAATAACTACCAGATGGATCGCATTTCCGGCTTCTCCTTTGATCTGATGATCGTTGCCGGTGTGGCAGCCATTGAGATCAATGACATTAAAAACTACATTCTTCCTGTGGTGATCCTCAGCGCGGTGGGTGCCATTATCACCTATGTGTATGTCAGAAAGGTCAGCAAAGAATGCTTCAAAGGCTTTGAACACGAAATGTTTTTGATGACCTACGGCACAATGACCGGCACTGCCTCCAACGGCATGATCCTGATGAAGGAGATTGACCCGGGTCTGCGCACCCCCACCTCCAGTCTGTATATCCTTTCCAACTTCCCTGCTATGGTAATGATCGCACCGCTGCTGTTCCTGCTGGGCTTTGCCGGCAAGTCTCTGGCAAATGCAATCATCGCCTGCGCCATTTTCTTTGTGCTATGGCTTAGCTATACCATCTTCCTTTTCCGCAGACGGATCTTTAAAAAGCATTATGCAGATAAGCCCGCCATCCCATGGGAAGAGCCTGAGAAATGATCGTCCCGTCATCTTTAATGCCCCGGTTTGCGCTGGCAGCGCAAACCGGGGCATTTGTCGCATCTATAGCATTTTAATGAGCCATTCGGCCAGGAATACGGCGGTACAACTTGCAACCGACACCAGGATCAGACTTCTTCTGCAAAGCGCCAGGGCGACGGCAACTGCCAGCCCCACAGCACCGCTGATCCAGTTTTCCGTGGCGGACAAAATGGCCGGGAAAGTCATTGCCGCCAGGCAGGCCGCAGGAACATAGTGCAAAAACGATTTCAAAAATCGGTTTCGGATCGGTTTTTTAAACAGCGTCAGCGGCAGCGCACGGATCAAATATGTGGTCACCGCCATCACAAGAATATACAGCCAGATCATTTCTGCGCCACCTCCTCTTCCTCCACCGGGAAGAAAAGCGCGCAGGCAGCGGCTGCCAGCACAGTGCACAGCACGATAGCCAAGCCGTCAGAAATTAGATTCAATCCCGGCACCCAGGCAAACAGGCAGCTGAGCACCAGCGCCAGAACGACCGAGATCAGGATCGGCTTCTCCTCCCTGGCCTGGGGCACAACAATGGCGATAAACATCCCATAGAGCATCACGCCGAGGGCCATTCGTACCGATTCCGGCAGCAGAGAACCTGCAACAGCACCCATGGCCGTTCCGGATATCCAACCCAGCGCCGCCACGATTCCAACGCCGACAAAGAAACCGGCAGTCAGCTGCTTGCCTCTGGCCATACCCAGCGCAAACACCTCATCTGTATTGAAGAACGCCGCCGCAAGTCGCTTGCCGGTGCCCGCATTTGGCCCCAGGCGCTGTCCCAGGGCAAGGCTCATCAGCGCATAGCGGCTGTTGATCACCAGCTGTGTCAGGATCATCTCCAGGATGATGGCGCCGGAGGCGATCACCGTCAGCCCTGCAAACTGTCCTGCGCTGGTTAAGTTGGTGGCGGAGATCAAAACAGCCTGCCAGACTGTCAGACCCTGGGCAATGGCCATGGCGCCAAAGCCAAAGCTGACAGAAAAATAGCCGACACAGACCGGCATACCTGCCTTCATTCCGGCAAGGAATTCTTTTCTTCTCATTTTTTACATCTCGCTTTACGAAAACGCCCTGAGAGCTTGCGCCCTCAGGGCTTTTGCAAATATCAAAGCAGCTTTTCCTTGATATGGGAAAGGCGATCCAGTGCTTCGTTCAGCGTGGAATCCTGCTTGGCAAAATGCAGGCGGATGATGTTGTTCACGCCCGGTTCGCTGAAGAAGGATGTGCCGGGAACCGCACCGACGCCTACCTTGTGGGCCAGCTCTTCGCAGAACTCCACGTCGGTCTGACCTTTCTTAAGATACGGAGAAATGTCAGCCAGCACGAAGTATGCGCCCTGGGGATCGGTATAAGGAATGCCGATGCGATCCAGGCCCTCTGTAAACAGCTTCTTCATATGGGCGTAATGCGCGCCAAATTCCTCGTAGTAGCTGTCGGGCATATCCAGACCTACCACAGCTGCCTCCATCAGCGGAGACGCGCAGCCGACGGTATTAAAGTCGTGATACTGCTTAATGCGGTCCATAATATGCTTGGGCGCAATGGCGTAGCCCAAGCGCCAGCCGGTGATGGAATAGGTCTTGGACAGAGAAGAACAAGACACGGTGCGTTCCCACATACCGGGCAGGCTGTTCATATAGATGTGCTTGTGGCCTTCGTAAACGATGTGCTCGTACACCTCATCCATAATGGCATAGACATCATACTTGATGCAAAGATCTGCGATCAGCTTCAGCTCGTCATAGGTAAAGACCTTGCCGCTGGGGTTGGAGGGATTGCAGATCAGAATAGCCTTCAAGCCCTGCTTGAACGCATCCTCCAGAACATTGGGGTCAAAATTGAAAGTAGGCGGCACCAGAGGGATAAATACCGGCTCGCACTGCGCCATAATGGCCTGGGCCCGGTAGTTCTCAAAATAGGGAGAGAACATGGCGATCTTATCGCCGGGATTAGTCAGGGCGAAAATGGTATCCACCATTGCCTCGGTAGAACCGATGGTGACCACCATATCCGTATTGGGATCCAGCTCACGACCCATAAACCGGCCGCACTTTCTTGCCAGAGCCGCGCGGAAATTGGGCGCGCCCATGGTGATGGGATACTGGTGGGGGCCAAGATAGCTGACCTCGTTTAACCGATCCAGCATTGCCTTGGGCGGATCAAAATCCGGAAATCCCTGTGCCAGATTGATTGCGCCGCAGTCCAGAGAGATGCGGGTCATACGGCGAATAACAGAATCGGTGAAATACTGATTCTTTCTGCTCATTTCTTGCATAGCTTTTTACCTCAGTAACAATTAATGGATGCCCAGTTCTTCTGCGGTGGTGGGCGTAATGCCGTGGGTTGCCAGAAGTTCGATGAACTTTTCCGTTTCGCCAACCCGGAAGACAATATATGCCTTACCCTCAGCGTGGGTAAACAGAGAATACATATATTCAATATCAATGTTGCCTTCTGCCAAAGTGTCCAGCACGGGAGAGATTCCGCCGGGCTTATCGGAAACGGCAACCACCAGTACCGGTGTCATAGACAGCAGGAAGCCGTGATCCATCAAGGTGGCTGTGGCTTTCTGGGCGTCATCCACGATCATACGCAGAATGCCGTAGTCGGCAGTCTCTGCGATGGAAATGGCCCGCATATCAACGCCATTGTTTGCCAGCGCTGTAGTGATCTCTGCCAGCTGACCGGCACGGTTTTCCAAAAAAACAGAAATCTGATAAACCATCTTATTCCCTCCTTAGATCTTACGCTTATCAATGATACGGACGGCCTTACCCTCACTGCGGGTAATGGTCTTGGGCGCAACCAAGCGGACCTTTGCATAGATGCCCAGCATGGATTTGAGCGCATCCACCAGCTTCTTTTCCATAGAGGTGACCTTCGCCAGAGAGTCAGAGAAGTTCTCCGGTGTCATTTCCACCATAACCTCCAGGGTGTCGGAGTGATTCACCCGATCCACAACGATCTGGTAGTTGGCAGGATAGCCCTGCTCCAGAAGCACCTGCTCGATCTGGGACGGGAATACATTGACGCCCTTAATGATCAGCATATCGTCGCTGCGGCCCATCGGCTTGGACATCTTCACATGGGTTCTGCCGCAGGAGCAGGGCTCACGGGTCAGGATGCAGATATCCTTGGTGCGGTAGCGAAGCAACGGGAAAGCCTGCTTGGTGATGGCGGTAAACACCAGCTCACCCTTGCTGCCTTCCGGCAGAACCTCGCCGGTATCGGGGTCGATGATCTCTGCAATGAAGTGGTCCTCATTGATGTGCATACCGGTCTGCGCCGAACATTCATAGGCAACGCCCGGGCCGGAGGTCTCCGTCAGGCCGTAAATATCATAGGCCTTGATGCCCAGACCGGCTTCGATCTCCTTGCGCATATTTTCGCTCCAGGCTTCCGCACCGAAAATGCCGGCCTTCAGCTTGATCTGATCGCGCAGACCGCGCTCGTGGATGCTTTCTGCCAGATAAGCGGCATAGCTGGGGGTGCAGCACAAAATCGTAGAGCCCAGATCGGTCATAAACTGCAGCTGCCGGTCTGTGTTGCCGGAGGACAGCGGCAGGGTCAGGCAGCCGACTTTGTGAGAGCCGCCGTTGAGGCCGGGACCGCCGGTGAACAGGCCGTAGCCGTAAGCCACATGGACCACATCCTCCTTGGTGCCGCCGGCGGCAACGATGGCGCGGGCGCAGCAATCTTCCCACAGATCAATGTCATGCTGGGTATAGAATGCCACCACACGCTTGCCGGTGGTGCCGGAGGTGGACTGAATACGAACACACTCAGAAAGAGGCTTGCCCAGCAGCCCGTAGGGATAGGCTTCCCGCAGGTCGTCCTTAGTCAGGAAGGGCAGTTTCTTCAGATCGTCTACACTCTGGATGTCGGCAGGAGTCAGGCCCTTTTCCTCCATCTTCTGGCGGTAGTAGGGAACATTGTCCCATACATGCTGCACCTGCTTGACAAGGCGTTCATTCTGCCAGGCCGAAATCTGTTCTCTGGATGCAGTTTCAATTTCTTTCTGATAATAGTTTTCCATTTTTCATTCGCCTCTTTTGATTCAAATGTTTCGTCCCAGACGGAACGCGGTTTTATTTAACTCCAGGAATTTGGGAGGGACACATTTTTCGATGGCCTCCAGCCACTCCTCCTCCGCAAAATCGAAGTAACGGGACAGATGTCCCATCAAAACGATATTGACCGCCTTGGCTGAGCCTGCCTGCTGGGCAAGCGCCAGCGCATCCACGGCATCTACATCCAGACCTGCGGCTTTCATCTGTTCCGCAAGTCCCTGAGGATATTCTGCAGCGCCGATGATCACGGGCATAGGATTGATCTGCTGGGTATTGACCACGATCTTTCCGCCGGGCTTTAAGTATTCTGTCCAGCGGGCTGCCTCCAGCAGCTCAAAGGAAACGATAAAATCCGCCTCGCCCTTGTCGATCACGGGAGAATAGACCTTGTCGCCAAAACGGACATAGGTAACCACGCTGCCGCCGCGCTGGCTCATACCGTGGACCTCGGAAACCTTAATATCGTAGCCCTTTTGCAGCAGCATACGGCCCAGCAGCTTGGAGGCCAGCAGACTTCCCTGACCGCCAACGCCGACGATCATAATGTTCTTTGTCTTCATATTCAGTCCTCCTTTTCTGCCGTCAGTGCGTCAAACTTGCACAGCTGACCGCAAACGCCGCAGCCGGTGCAGAGGGTATTGTCGATCCGTGCTTTCTTATCCACGATGCTGATGGCAGGACAGCCGATCTTCATACAGGCCTTGCAGCCAATGCACTTGTCGGAATTGGCGATAATGGGCTTTTTGTGCTTCACATATTTCAGCAGTGCGCAGGGGCGGCGGGAGATGATCACAGAGGGCTCATCTGTAGCCGTTTCTTCCTTAATGGCGGCATCCACCTGCGCCAGATCGTAGGGATCTACCACCCGGACACGGTTGATACCAACCGCGCAGCACAGCGTTTCCAGATCGATCTTGGTGCAGGGATCACCCTTCAGATTGAAGCCAGTAGTGGGATTCTGCTGATGACCGGTCATCCCGGTGATGGAATTATCCACGATGATGACCGTTCCGCAGGACTCATTGTAGGCCATATTGATCAGACCCGTCACACCGGAGTGCATAAAGGTAGAATCGCCGATAACAGCCACAACCTTTCTCCCCTCACCGCCGCCGGCCTTGGTAAAGCCGTGCATACCGGAGATGGAGGCACCCATACAAATGGTGGTGTCCAACGCTGCTAACGGGGGTACTGCACCCAGGGTGTAGCAGCCAATATCGCCCAACGCGGTAACCTTGTTCTTTGCCAAAGTGTAGAACAGTCCTCTGTGGGGGCAGCCGGCGCACATCACAGGTGGTCTTGCCGGGATCGCGGCATCCAGCTTGGTGCCGTTTTCAATGCCAACGCCCAGCTTCTGCGCCACAAGATTCTGAGAGAACTCATCAATGCAGGGGAAGGTTTCCTTGCCGATGCAGGCAAGTCCCAGCTGCCGGCAGTGATTTTCAATAAAGCTGTCCAGCTCCTCGACAACGACCAGCTGCTCAACGCCGGCAGCAAAATCAAGGATCTTCTGCTTGGGCAGCGGCCAGATCATACCGATCTTCAGCACCGGATAACGGTCACCGCAGACCTCCTTGACATACTGATAGGAGGTGGAAGATGTGATAATGCCCATCTTGCGGTCAGCGCCGTCCTCAATGCGGTTGATCTGCGCGGTTTCTGCCCACTGGGTCAGCTTTTCGGTGCGCTCCTCCACGATGGGGTGGCGGCGCTTGGCGTTGCCGGGCATCATAATGTACTTCTGTGGATTCTTTTCGTAGGTCTTGCTGACCTCAATGCGTTCCCCGGGCTCAACCACACTCTGAGAGTGGGAAACGCGGGTGCACATCTTGATAAAGACGGGGGTATCAAATTCCTCAGACATCTGGTAAGCCAGCTTGGTAAATGCCAGGGCTTCTGCAGAATCCGCAGGCTCCAGCATTGGGATCTTGGCAGCTCTTGCATAATGACGGGAGTCCTGCTCATTCTGGGAAGAATGCATACCGGCATCATCTGCCACACCGATAACAAAGCCGGCGTTGACACCGGTATAACCAACGGTAAACAGCGGATCCGCCGCCACATTCAAGCCAACGTGCTTCATTGCGCAGAAGCTGCGCTTGCCGGCAAGGCTGGCGCCGAAGGCAGCTTCCATTGCCACCTTTTCATTGGGTGCCCACTCGGCATAAACCTCTTGATACCGGGCGATGCACTCGGTGATCTCGGTGCTGGGGGTGCCGGGATAACTGGACACGAAGCTGCAGCCAGCCTCATAAAGACCTCTGGCAACGGCTTCGTTGCCAAGCATCAGTGTTTTCATTGGGTATCCTCCTTTGTATCTCCAATGGAGTCGGTTACACAGACCGTAACCGTGCGGTCATAGCAGGAAAAGACCTGCCGGATATGCTCCGCATTGGGTTTTCTCGTAATCAGGCTGACCGCAGGAACAAGAATCAGCCCTGCCAGCATACAGAATACACCGGCATTAATGGGGGAACGCAAAAGTGCGGGGAAATATTGGGGGAAGAAAATATTGCTGAGCATAACCACCGTTGAGAAAAGGAAGCTGGTCCATACAGCAGCCTTTGTGGTCTTTTTCCAGTAAAGACCGAACAAAAACGGAGCCAGGAATGCGCCTGCCAGCGCGCCCCAGGAAATGCCCATCAGCTGTGCGATAAATGTAACGCTGGAGTTATGCTGGATCAGCGCCAGCACCACGGAGATCAGGATGAACACCACGATCAGCGCCCGAATGGTCAGAAGCTGCCGCTTTTCGCTCATTTTCTTCACCAGGTTTCCCTTGATAAAGTCCAGCGTCAGCGTGGAGCTGGAGGTCAGCACCAAAGAGGACAGCGTGGACATAGATGCCGACAGCACCAAAATGACCACCACAGAGATCAAAAACGGGGACAGATCGGAAAGCATTGCCGGAATAATGGCATCATAGCCCTCCGCCGCCACATCCACCCGATCCGAGAACAGCCGTCCGAAGCCGCCCAGGAAATAGCAGCCGCCTGCGACGATCAAAGCGAACACGGTGGAAATGATCATACCCTTATTAATGGCCTTCTCGCTTTTGATGGCGTAGAACTTCTGGACCATTTGGGGCAGACCCCAGGTACCCAGAGATGTGAGGATCACCACACCCAGCAGGTTGGCAGGATCCGGGCCAAGGAAAGAAATAAAGGCGCCGGGAATATCGGATACTGTCGGATCAGAAACCTGACCCAGTTGGCTCAGAGCCTCCGTAAAGCCCCCCTGCCCCTTCAGCACCGCCGAGATCACCGCAATAATGCCTGCGATCATAACGATGCCCTGGACAAAATCATTGACGGCAGTTGCCATATAGCCGCCGATGATCACATAAACCGCAGTAATAACAGCCATCACAATGACGCAAACTGAATAGTCAATGTTAAAGGCCATTCCAAACAGCCGGCTAAGTCCGTTGTAAAGAGATGCAGTATAGGGAATCAAAAAGATAAAGATAATTGCGGATGCTGCCAGCTTCAATCCGGGGCTGGCAAACCGCTTTTCAAAAAACTGGGGCATAGTAGCGCTGCTTAGATGCTGGGTCATAACCCGGGTGCGGCGACCCAGTATCCACCAGGCCATCAGCGAACCGATCAGCGCATTGCCAATGCCGGCCCAGGTGGCGGCAATGCCGTATTTCCAGCCAAACTGGCCTGCATAGCCCACAAATACCACAGCGGAAAAATAGGATGTTCCGTAGGCAAAAGCGGTCAGCCAGGGGCCTACGCTCCGCCCACCCAAAACAAAGCCATCCACATCTGTGGAATTCTTTTTGCAGTATATGCCAATGCCGATCATTATTCCGAAGAAAAGAATGACCATTGGCAGCTTGATCCATAGATCCATAAGGATATCACAGTCTTTCTGTTATGTAGAATCAGCCGGTGATCTGGCTTTCCACCAGACGGCCCTTGCAGTATTTTTCACGCAGGGCAGGCTTTTCGATCTTGCCGGTGGGATTTCTGGGGATCTTGTCGAAGATAATCTGCTTGGGACGCTTGTAGCGAGGCATACCCATACAGAATTCGTTGATCTCCGCCTCGGTGCAGGCCACGCCCTCCTTCAGCTCCACGATGGCAGCTGCAATTTCGCCCAAACGGGCATCGGGCAAGCCGATAACCGCCACATCCTTGATCTTGTCAAAGCCCCGCAGGAAATCCTCGATCTGAACGGGATACAGGTTTTCACCGCCGGAAATGACCACATCCTTCTTGCGGTCTACCAGGTAGATGAAGCCATCCTCGTCCATACGGGCCATATCGCCGGTCCACAGCCAATCGCCCTTGAGCACCTCGTCGGTGGCTTCCGGGTTTTTGTAGTAGCACAGCATCACGCCGGGGCCCTTGACCGCCAGCTCGCCAACCTCGCCCTGGGCGACCTCGTTGCCGTGCTCGTCGATGATCTTGGTTTCCCAAAGATAGCCGGGCTTGCCGATAGCGCCCACCTTGTGGGTATTCTCCACGCCCAGATGGACACAGCCGGGACCGATGGATTCGGACAGACCATAGTTGGTATCATACTGATGATGGGGGAATTTCTCCATCCAGCGGCGGATCAGACTGGGGGGGACGGGCTGTGCGCCAATGTGCATCAGCCGCCACTGATCCAGATAATAGTCATCCAGATTGATGCGGCCGGAATCCACAGCATCCAGAAGATCCTGGGCCCAGGGCACCAGCAGCCACACGATGGTACATTTTTCTTCCGTAACTGCCCGCAGGATCCACTCCGGCTTCACGCCGCGGAGCAAAACTGCCTTGCTTCCGGAAAGAAGCGAGCCAAACCAGTGCATCTTCGCACCGGTGTGATACAGCGGCGGAATGCACAGAAATACATCATCCGCGGTCTGCCCGTGGTGATTCTGCTCTACCTGGCAGGCGCAGGTCAGGGATCTGTGATCGTGCAAGATCGCCTTGGGAAAGCCGGTAGTACCGGAGGAGAAATAGATGGCCGCATAGTCGTCCTCCGTCAGCAGCACGGGAGGTGCTTTGGAGGAGCAAAAGTCCATCAGTCTCAGGCAATCCTCGGTATATTCCGGGCCGTTCTTGCCCACGAAGAACATCATCTTCAAAAACGGGATGTCATTTGCAATAGCATCCATCCGGCTGACAAATTCCGGGCCAAACACCAGTACCTCCGCATCCGCAAGATCCAGACAGTACTTGATCTCGTCGGAAGAATAGCGGAAATTCATCGGCACAGCGATGCAGCCGGCCTTAAGGATGCCAAAGTAGATCGGCAGCCATTCCAGACAGTTCATCAGCAAAATAGCGACCTTTGTGCCCTTCTTCAAGCCGCGGCTCAGCAAAAGATTGGCAAAGCGGTTTGCCCGCCGGTCAAAATCCTGCCAGCTCATTTCCCGACGGTAGGGTGCATCGGGATTTGCGTTCTCGATCAGGTTAAAATCCCGCCAGGTAACAGCGTTGTCCCGCTCCTCAGAGGGATTGACCTCAACCAGCGCGGTCTTTGCGCCGATCAGTCTGGCATTTCGCTCCAAATAATCCGTAATGACCATAATGATATGCCCTTTCAAAGTATTCTGGGATAAAACAAAAATGCCCTCTGCTTTTCTAGCAGAGGACGAGTTTATCCCGCGGTACCACCTCAATTTGCCGCCAAAGCGGCCTCATCCGGTCCCAACAGACCGTAAGCGCAATATCGGGCGCACCCGTCTCCGCCTACTGGAAATTTCAGCAGAGCCGCTCGGAAAGGAATTCAGCGCTTTTCTTCTGCTGCCTTGCACCAAACGGCAGCTCTCTGGAAGAAGAATCAGGGCGCTTACTGGGTTTCGTCATCGCGTTGCATATGATTGATAACTATACCACCTTTTGCGCAGAAAGTCAATAAAAATGTCTTCGATAAAATGACAAATGTCTACAAAAAATAAGGAGTGGGCTTGCGTCCACTCCCGGTTTTATGCTGTAAAAATGCGCCGCGATGCCCGCTTCGGCTGCATTTCTCAGAAAGAGCGGACGGATTTGGCGTATTCTGTAGGCGTGATGCCGAATTTATCCTTAAACTGGCGGGAAAAATGGTGCACGGTGGAATACTGCAGCGCCGCAGCGATCTCGGAGAAATTCATCGAATTCTCCCGGATCATCTGCTTGCTCTCCTGCAGCTTGATGCGGCGGATATATTCGCCGGGGGAGATCTGCAGATTTTTATGGAACAGCGCCGTCAGGTAGCTGGGGCTCACATCCACCATCCGGGCCACGGTGGGAACAGACAGCTTTTCTCGGATATGGGCGCTGACATACTGCTGGGCGCGGCGGATGATCTCATTTTCCGAATGGACGGAGTTGGAGGCCTTCAGCCGTGTCTCATCCGGATTGTCGCTGCTGCGAAGCAGCGTGATCAAAAACTGGGTCAGCAGCGAATTGATCAGATCGGAAGAATATTTATCCATACGGTCCTGCTCATGCAGCAGCTGCTGCAGCAAAAATGCTGCACGCTGGGGAATCTTAAATTTGCGGTTGATCAGCAGATCCAGCTCCGTAGTCTCCAGATCAAAGGAAACCGTAACATACCGAGGCGCCACATCCACATCCGCGTACTGCATATGCCACTGGTTAGGGCCGTAGATCATCAGCTCGCCCTGCTCCAAAACCGTCTCCTGGCCGTCAACAACGGAGTGCAGCGTGCCCTGATCCACATAGGTCAGCTCCAGCATGGGATGGGATTCGCCGGAGAAGATGAAGCCCCGTTCCTTTTCGTGGTAGAAAAAGGTATAAAGCTCCGTGACCCGCATCAAGGAGGAGAAACGGAAATCCTGGGGAGGCTGTGCATTCTCTGTCTGCTTGGGAAGCACTGCGGCGCTGACGGACACATCAAAAATATTCTGCTTAAAGGGAGCGAGAGAAAAATAGACGCCCTCACGGATGCAGACACCCTTGTCCAGATAATAGTGCTGAAAATGCTTATGATCCAGGGAAACGGACAGCACCGTCATACCCTTGTCGCAGAAAAGATAGGTTTCGGACAGTGCCTGATAGACGGATGCCTGACCGGAAGAAACGGCCGCCGTCTGAATATTGGCAGCAGCAACCGCCGCATTGGTATTCCGTTCCGGAGGCACAGTGCCGAAATCCTTGAAATTCAGTTGGTTGAGATGTCTGATCATAGAAAATCCCTCCCATAAAAAATAGAGCCACGAGCTGTGGCTCTATTATACACAAAAAAGTCGAAAATGGCAAATGTTTTCTTCAAATATTATCGCTGATATTCAAATTCGAAGTCGTAAATGTCAACGGTATCGCCATCTTCAATGCCCATTTCCTCCAAACGGGTGAACAGGCCGCACTTTCTCAGCTGCAGATCAAAGTAGTTTCTGGACTCATAATCGTCGAAATTGATATTCTCGATCAGCCGCTCCAGATACCGGCCGGTGATCAGCCAGGTGCTGCCGTAGTGCTCGATTTCGAACTCGTTGGGGTCGCTGGGAGCTTCCACGACCTCTACATACTCCGGCTCGTAAATGGTAACCGGAGGCAGGGTGCGCAGCCTTTCTGCCACCACACGCATCAGATTCCGTGTGCCCCGGGTGGTACCGGCGCTGATCTCGTACAGCTCACAGCCGGCGGCCTCCACATGGGCGCGCAGCCGCTCTAAGTTGTCGGACTCCGGCATCAGCAGGTCGACTTTGTTGGCCGCTACGATCATAGGACGGTTGGAAAGATCCACGCTGTAGTTTTTCAGCTCAGCGCAGATGGCATCGAAATCCTCCACGGGATCCCTGCCCTCACTGCCGGAAACATCAATGACATGGACCAGCAGGCGGCAGCGGTCAATATGCCGCAGGAAATCGTGGCCAAGGCCGGCGCCGTCAGCCGCACCCTCAATGATGCCGGGGATATCTGCCATAACGAAGGACACGCCCTCGTCCACATAGATAACGCCCAGGTTGGGGAACAGTGTGGTAAAGTGATAATTGGCGATCTTGGGCCGGGCGTTGGAAGTTACGCTCAGGAGGGTGGACTTGCCCACATTGGGGAAGCCCACCAGACCTACATCCGCCAGCAGCTTCAGCTCCAGGATGATGTCCCGCTCCTCGCCCTTCAGACCGGCCTTTGCAAAGCGGGGTACCTGACGGGTAGGGGTTGCATAATGGGCATTGCCCCAGCCGCCGCGGCCGCCCTTGGCGATGATGTGATCCTCGCCGGTGGACATATCCACAATGATCTGATTGGTCTCGGCATCCCGGACAACTGTGCCTCTGGGCACCTGGATGATCAGGGGCTCGCCCCGCTTGCCGCTCATCTTGCGACCCATTCCGTTGATGCCGGCTTCTGCGGCGTACTTGCGCTTATAGCGAAAATCCAGCAGCGTGGAGAGATTGTCGTTCACTCGCAAAATAACGCTGCCGCCGTGTCCGCCGTCACCGCCGTCGGGGCCGCCGGATGCCACATATTTTTCCCGGTGGAAGGCTACCGCACCGTCGCCGCCGCGGCCGCCCACTACTGTGATGCGAACTTTATCCACAAACATAGAAGAATCCTCCTTATTACAAGGAATTGCAAACGAAAAGAAGAGCTGTCGCAAGCTTAGTTTGCAACAGCCCTTCGTTTCTCATACGCTTTTTACTGCTCGGCGTACACGGAGCACTGCCGGCGATCCTTACCCTTGCGCTCGAATCTGACGGTACCGTCAACCAGAGCAAACAGGGTGTCATCCTTGCCGATGCCCACATTGACACCGGGATGGATGTGAGTGCCTCTCTGGCGAACCAAAATGTTGCCAGCCAGAACAAACTGACCGTCTGCGCGCTTGACGCCCAGACGCTTGGCCTCGGAATCACGGCCGTTCTTGGTGGAACCGCCGCCCTTGTGGTGAGCGAAGAACTGAATACCAATCTTCAGCATGGTGTTACACCTCCAAAACTTCAATATAATCAGAATAATCGTCCCGCATACTGCAAAGCGTCAGCATCATTCCGGCAAGTACTGCCTGAATCGCGTCCTCTTCGTCGCAGGATGTGGGCAGGGTCAGGGTGATGCGTGCATCCTCTTGCTTGACCCGAACCTTGGCATTTGCGCCACACACATCATTGATGGTAGCCTCTGCCATGGAAACAACAGCGGAAACGGCGGCGCAGACGATATCGCTGCCCTCTTCAGCATAACCGCTGTGACCGGAGACGGAGAATCCTGTGATTCTGTCGCCATCCATAAAAAACTCGCATCTAGTCATAAATTACAGTGCGATCTTGGTGATTTCCACCTTGGTGTAGGGCTGACGATGACCGATCTTCTTCTTCTCGCCCTTCTTAGCC
>JAFQRK010000057.1 GCA_017410075.1 Oscillospiraceae bacterium
CCCGGCACGGCTCCCAGACAGACCGTGACCAATACCGGCGATGCCTTCGCCTTTGACGCAATTACCTACACCCAGGTTGGCACCTACTACTACAGCGTCAAGGAAGAGGACACCTCCGTTCCCGGCGTTACCTACGACACCGCCCATTACCATGTGGCGGTTACAGTGACTGCCAACGGCGAAGACCTGGTCGTCAGCAATGTGGCGGTCCATAAGATCGGCCATAACGAGGACGCCTCCGGCAATATCGTATTTGTCAACGGCTATCAGGCTGCACCCACCCAGTACACGCTGGGCGGCCAGAAGATCCTGCACGGCCGCGCAACCCAAGCCGGTGAGTTTGATTTCACCTTATTTGAAGGGCTTTACAATCTGCAGAGCACTACCGTTAAGCCAGACGGCAGCTTCGAGTTTGAACCCATCACCTACACCCAGGAAGGTGTTTACACCTATACCATTGTAGAAAATCAGGGCTTTGTGCCCGGCGTCCGCTATGATGGCGTGGATCATCCCGTAACGGTCACCGTTACTGTCACCGACGAAAACGGCGTGCTGGTTGCCCGTGCGGATAAGGCCAATGCAAATGTCCGCTTCGAAAACACCTATACTGCAGCCCCGGCCCAGGTGGTCTTCAACGGCACCAAGGTGCTGGAGGGCGGTACGCTGGAGGACGGCGCGTTTGCCTTCAACCTCTACGCAACCGACAATAGCTTCGACATCGCTTCCGGCCAGCTGCTGGACACCGAGACCAATGCAGATGGTGCATTCCAATTTGCAAGAGAGCTGGACGCTGCCGGCACTTACTACTTCGCGATCGTGGAGGATACGGAAGATCCTGCACAGGACATCGTATATGACCGCACCCAGCATAACTTTATGGTCCAGGTCAGAGATGACAGCACCGGCAATCTGCTGGCGGTCATCACCAATGTGGTCACCGGCGAGAGCACGGCAGCGGATGCGCTGGCAACTGCTGAGGTGAGCTTCACCAACGCCACCTTCGACGAGGCGGTGGATAAGGAGGTTTCCAAAGAGGAAAGCACCACAAATATCGACGGTATGAATGTAGAGGCCGGCGATGTTCTGACCTACCACATCGTTTACCGCAACTATACCGGCAAAGATGTTCAGGTCGAGATCCAGGATATCATTCCTGCCCACACCGCTTATTTGGAAGGCTCAGCTTCCCACGGCGGCAGCTATGCCGGAGAGCATCTGCAATGGAACATTGATGTGGCCAGAGGACAGAGCGTGACGGTGTCCTTCCAGGTGGTCGTTCAGGAACTGGAAGCCGATGATGCCATTACCAATACGGCTATCGTCCGTGACGGCGTCAATACCTACACTACCAATGAGGTTTCCAATCCGGTGGATGTGCCGGAGCCCACCGTGCCTCCTACGGAGCCCACCGCACCTCCCACGGAAGCACCTACCGCACCTCCCACGGAAGCACCCACCGCACCTCCCACAGACGCACCCACCGAGCCTCCTACGGATGCACCCACAGAACCCCCTGTTGAGAAGCCCACGGAGCCTCCCACGGATACCGACATCCCCAAGACCGGAGACTATGTGAATCTGCATATGTGGTTTGCAGTGCTGTTTGTGTGCAGCGGCGGAATGATCATCACCTTTGTTCTCGGCAAGAAGGCCAGAAGAAAATATGTTAGCTTCTTCTCCCGCTGAGCGGCAACGCCCAATGCCCCCGGCATAGGCGATACCCTATAAGCAAAAGAAATCCCGGAATGCTGATGCATTCCGGGATTTTTCTTATTCCAGATTTTCAACGGCGGCGGTAATGGTTTGCGCCGTGGCCTCACGGCCGTATTTATCCACTTCCAGCTTGTTTTTATCGCCGTGGGAGAGGCAGCCTGCGCCGTTGGTACAGCCGCCGATGCAGGCCATTCCTTCAATGAAATTGCCGTCAAGGATGCCCTTGTTCAGCTTCAGCAGGGCGATCTTGCAGGCTTCGATGCCGTCGCAGATCACCGGCTTCAGCGCGAAATCAATATTCTGCTCCTTCATCGCCTGCGCCACCGCATCGGTCAGACCGCCGGTACGGGCGAAGATCCTGCCGAAATAGGAGGCGTTGTTCAAGGGGGTTTCCTCCATCTGGGAGATGAAGAAATCCCGGCTGTCAAACAGCGCCTGCAGCTCCTCGAAGGTCAGCACCGCATCCACATAGGGCTTGACAGAGGGCAGCTGCGCCTCCTCCTTTTTGGCGGTGCAGGGGCCGATAAATACTACCTTGGCCTCCGGCTCCCGTTCCTTGATGTACTGACCCAGCCGTGCCATAGGGGAAAGATTGTGGGAAATATACTTCTCCAGCTGGGGGAAGGAGGATTTGATATACTGCACAAAGGCGGGGCAGCAGGAGCTGGTCAGCATACCCTTTTCCGCCAGCTCTCTGGCTTCGTCCAGCGCCACCATATCCGCGCCCAGCGCCGCCTCTACAACATCCTTAAAGCCCAGCTTGTGCAGACCCGTGATCACCTGACCCAGCTTGGCATAGCTGAACTGGCTGGCGATGGAGGGGGCTACGATGGCATAGGCGTTGCCGCCCTTGAGAATGTCGATGGCATCAAGAATGTAGGATTTGTCGGTGATGGCACCGAAGGGGCATTGGTACACGCAGGCACCGCATTGGGTGCATTTGCTGTTATCAACGGTGGCAGACCAGTCCTCGTTCATGGAAATGGCCTTGACCTTGCAGGCGCTCTGGCAGGGGCGCTTGCGGCTGACGATGGCGGTGTAGGGGCAGACCTTGATGCACTGGCCGCACTCCCGACACTTGCTTTTGTCGATGTGGGCAACATGGTCGCTGTCCCAATAGATAGCGCCGAAGCGGCACACATCCTCGCACCGGTGGGCAAGACAGCCGCGGCAGGCATTGGTGACTTCATAGCCGCCAACGGGACATTCGTCGCAGGCGATCTCAATGACCTCGATGACATTGGGATTTTCCTTATCGCCGCCCATGGCGAGCTTGACCCGTTCACCTAAAATCGCCCGCTCCTTGTATACGCAGCAGCGCATGGTGGCTTCCTTGCCGGGCACAAGGGTCTGGGGAATGTCCAAAAGATTTTCCAGCAGCTTGTCATCCCAGGCAAGCCGTGCGACTTCACGCAAAACCTTGTATTTTAAGTGTTGAATTTTGGTGTCAAATTTTCTCATAGTGGTTCACCTTTTGGGGATTGAAAGAATGGTATGCATCCTCGGCCCCTTCTCTGAGGGGGCTGTCAGCCGCTCAGGCTGACTGGGGGAGTTCACTCCCTCCGTCTGCCCTGCGGGCAGCCACCTCCCCCAAAGGAGGAGGCGAGGGATTATACTTAAATACCTACCTCGTCAAATGTTTTGCCGTTGAAGATGCAGATGTGGTCAATGCCGTTGTCCTTCAGGATTTGCACGGACTCGTCGAAGAAGGTGGTCAGATTGTCGGCGTGGTGAGAGTCGGCGTTCAGCAGCACCTGACCGCCGGCTGACTGCAGCGTATCCAGCAGATATGCGCCGGGATAGGGGGCGGTGCGCCAGCCCCGGGAGATGGCGCCGGTGTTCATTTCAATATAGGGGCAGGTCTTGATGACCCGCTTCAGCGCCTCCCGGGCGATCTCCTGATAGCGCTTATCCTCTTCCGGGATCAGGCTGAACTTGGTGATCAGGTCAAAATGACCCACAAAGGTGGGCTTCCATTTTTCCACATGGGTACAGACCATATCGTAATAGCATTCCGCCATGGCGATCACATCGCCGTTAAACACAGTTTCAATGCAGTATTTCTGCTGCTGGGGGCTGTGGTCGATGGCGTGGCAGAAGCCGTCCTTGACGATGTAGTGGACAGAGGCCAGAAAATAGTCGAAAAGGGCAACATCCGTATCGGAATAATAATCCAACTCCAGACCGGCATAAATGGGGAGCTTATCGGCATATTTTTCTTTCAGTGCAGCAATTTCCTGCAGGTAGGGCGCATAATCCTCCAGCTTCATACAGTAGCTGGTGTCGCAGGCGGTAAAGCTGTGGTCAGAAAAGCCCAGGGCGCACATATTTTTCGCCAGAGCCGCCTGGATATTTTCCTCCATAGTGGATTTTCCGTCGGAGTAAGTAGAGTGATTGTGCAGATTGCAGTAGCGCATAGGGCAGCCTCCCTTTCGAGTTCCGATTTTCCTAATTCATAGTATAGCAAACAATGCCGGGGTGTGCAAGCTTGAAATAAGTGGTTGCAATTTTTGATTGCGTGTGGTATACTAATGTCGTTCCAAGGCGAGCAATTAAAATCATATTCGTGGAGGAAGAGAATTATGGAAAATGAAATCTTGGAAAACGGCACCGCTCCCGAGACTGAAGTCGTCCAGGAGACCGAGACCGTAGTAACTGAACCTGCCGAAGCCGTTACTGAACCCGCTGCACCTGAGAAGAAGGGCAACAAGATCACCGAAGCTCTGGGCAAGGCAGCCGATAAGGGCAAGGAGCTGGCAGAAAATCCCAAGGCTGTGTGGGAGAAGATCAAGGCTGTTCCTAAGAAGATCTGGATCGCCATCGGCGCAGGCATTGCGGCCATTCTCGCGCTGGTCATCATCCTGAGTGCTGTCACCAATACTTACAAGACCCCCATCAAGCTGCTGCAGGCAGTGCAGAACAATAAGAAGGCTTCTGCCCAGATGAACAAGGAAACAGCACAGTACAACGGTCTGTGCGAGAAGGAATTTAAGCAGATCGCCAACATTCTGAAGAAGTCCGAGACATATGACGATGTTGTGGACGGCTATGAAGAAACCATCGAATACCGGAAGGAAAACTACGGCGACAACTACAAGTACAAGTATAAGATCGAAGACAAGGAAAAGCTGGATAAGGATGAGCTGAAGGATATCCAGAAGGAGATCCGCTCCGCCGGCAAGAGCTACTACAACGCTTACTCCGATCTGGATTCCGATGATTACGAAAGCATTGCTGAAAGCCTGGATATCACCAAGGCACAGGCAAAGAAGCTGGCAAGCCTGTATAAGAGCATCGGCAAGACCCTGAAGACCGCAAAGGTTACCAAGGGCTACAAGCTGACAGTCACCAGAACCCTCACCGGCAGCGAACTGGATGAGCCCATCGAAACAGAGCTGGAGATCTATGTTTACAAGGTAAACGGCAGATGGATCAGCGACGACGCTTTCTAATCTAAAATGTGATAAAAAACAGCACCGAGCGATCGGTGCTGTTTTGCTGTTTATAAAGGACTTTGCTTGATCTTGGCGTATCGCCGGGGGAACTGAGGCGGTGTGTGGGAGATCTTTCGCAGGACGATGATACTGTGGGTCGCACCGTCTATGGTAAAATCGTGGATCTTTTCCACCTGCAAGCCCAGCTTCTTCACCGCGTTTTTCGCCTCGTCCAGCTCGTCTCTTGCGGCAGAGCCCTTCAGGGCGAGGACGGCGCCGCCTACGCGGACATAGGGCGCGGTCAGCTCCAGCAGAATATTCAGTCTGGCAACGGCACGGCTGGTGGCGTAGTCAAATTTTTCTCTGTGGTCAGCAACGGCTTCCTCCGCCCGGGCAGTGATGCAGCGGGCCTGAATGCCCAGCTGAGGCAGGATGCTTTCCAGCCAGGTCATCCGCTTGCCAAGAGAATCCAGCAGCGTTACCTTGGCGTCCGGGCAGGCAATGGCCACCGGCACGCCGGGGAATCCTGCGCCGCAGCCCACATCAATGACGGTTTTTCCCTTCAGATCTGCGGCGGTCAAAACCGTCAGACTGTCCAGAAGATGGAGCTTGGCAACGGCAGTCGGCTCTGTAATGGCGGTCAGATTCATCACCGCGTTTTGCGCAACCACTGCTTCGCCGAAGGCGCACAGCCGATCGGCAGTCTCCTCTGTCAGGGAAAGACCCAGCTCCGGAAGCCCGGCCAGTAAGGTCTGTTTCATCGGGTTCATTCCGCGCCCCCTCCAACGGTGGGGTTGGTGCTTAGATCCACCCAATCCGGATCCAGAGGATCGAAGACCTCTTCCTCCTCCTTGTGGGCAGGCAGGTAGATCTCCTGGATATACCAGCCCACCAGCAGATCCGTCACCTGATCGTAGGATTCTACGCCGGCTTCGTCACCGCTGACCTTGATATAGGTGTCGTTGGCGCTGTTGGCCAGATTGGATGCACTTTCGTTCTGATGCTTGGCGAAGAAATTGTCATACTCTGCCATATCCTGCCGCAGCTCGGCGGTCATACCGGCGTACAGCGACTGCATTGCGGCGTCGGCACTGGTGGTGCCTACGGTGGCCAGCGCATTGAAGCAATACCGGAACGCCATATAGTAGCCGGAGTAGCGGAAGACCACATTGGAGTGGGCATCGGTAGCCAGAAATGCTGCCAGATTGGCGTCCCGTTCCAGAGAGATGCACATTCTGTGCGCCATTTCGTGGCACATAACAAAGGGCATCGTCACCGCAGGGATCTGGGGATTGACCGCGGCTTCGCCGGTCAGAGGCATGGTCATACCGGTGATACCCATAGAGGTATACATATCCGCCCAGCCCAGCTTCTTCACGGGAACGGTGGAACCGGCGAACACGGAGAAATATTTTTCATAAGCTAAGGTGTTGAAGCCGTCGCCGGCCATTTCTGCCATTTCCTCAAAGCTGGGGAAGGCTACGGAGCCGTCGGGATTTCTGGGCACCTCCTGGGAAAGCTCGTTGGCAATGTCCCGGAAATAGGTGGTAGCCTCCACCAGCTCGGAAACATTGTAGCCCACATCGCTGACAGTCAGGCGAATGTCATCGGAAAGAGGGCCGGCGTAGTTATTCAGCCCGTATACGCCGGTGTGCAGGAAAAACAGAGATGCCGCGCCGGTCAGGATCCAGCCCAGCCATTGGACAAATTTCCACCGCAGCACGATCATTGCCACAATGGATGCCAAAACCAATGCCACAAGGAGAATCACAAACAGCTGCCACAGACAGAAATCGGCACCGCTTGCCCAGCCTGCAAGAGAGGTCTGGATCAGGCGGGTCGTATAGGGATAAAACATATCAATGAGCAGCGTATTGCTCTTTGCAAAGGCCATCAATGCGCCGGTAATGGCGGCAATGATGCCCGCGATAATGTATCCGCGCCAATATTTCAAAGGAATTCCCTCCTTACACAGCAAACTGAAAAGCATATAGCTCTTAATAGTATAGCACACTTTTTCCCGCTTGTCTGCCCCTTTTGCAAAAAATTTCTTTTCAAGAGGGACTTCCTCTGCTAAAATAGAGAAAAAAGGGGAAAGGAACGCACAGTATGAGTATTCCCATGAATGCACAGTGTTACCTGTGCCACTTAAAAAGAAATACGGAAACTGCCCGGGCAATGGCCGGTGACGAAGCGGCTACGGCATTTGCAAAAGAACTGATGCAGCTGTATTTGGATGCGCCGAAAGAGAAGGGCTCGCCCTGGTTTGGCCCCGGGGTAACGGCGCTGCTGGAAAAGCATTGCGGTCTGACCGAGGACCGTTTCCGGGCGGAGAAGGAAATGTCCAACCGCTTTGTGCTGCAGCGTTTGGATGGGATCCGCAGCCGCATTGCCGCAGCGGAAGATCCCCTCTATGCAGGTATGCAGATGGCGGTGCTGGGCAATTATATTGACTTTTCTGCGCTGAAGGGCGAAGTCAGCTTCGCAAAGCTGGAGGAAATGCTGACCCGGGCGGAATCCATAGAGCTGGACAAAGAAAACTACCGAAAATTCCGTACCGATCTGGAAAAGGGCAAGAATTTGCTTTACATCACCGACAATGCCGGCGAGATCGGCTTTGACCGGTTGCTGGCAGAGCAGATCGCCGCCCAATATCCCGATTTGCAGATCACCTTCTGCGTCCGGGGCGGCCCGGCCTCCAACGATGCCACCCGGGAGGATGCTGCTCAGGTGGGCATACCGTTTCCTGTTGTGGACAACGGCTGTACCATTGCCGGAACGGAACTGGAATTGCTGCCGCCGGAAACTATGGCGCAATTCGAAAAAGCCGATGTGATCCTTTCCAAGGGGCAGGCCAATGTGGAGACCCTCTACGGCTGCGGCTTGAATATTTACTACCTGTTTTTGATCAAATGTGAGCGTTTTCAGGCGTATTTTCACAAAGAAAAGCTGACGCCTATGCTTTTGACCGAGGGGTAAGTGTTTACATTTTTCCGGTTTCGTGGTAAAATAACGAAAACCAATTTTTCAGGAGTTGATTCGATGGAATTCGATCTGACCTGGCTGCAGGTGGATCTGGATGTGCTGGAAGAAAATATGCGCAAAGTCCGGGCGCGCGCCGGTACGGATGTGCTGGCAGTTGTGAAAGCGGATGCTTACGGCCTGGGTGCGGTGACGGTTGCCCGGGCGCTGGAAAACAGCTGCGCATTCTTCGGAACAGCCAATATTTCAGAGGCGCTGGAGCTTCGCCGCGGCGGCATCCAAAAGCCAATTTTGATCCTGGGTCGCGTACCCATCTCTGCCTACCCCCTGGCGGTAGCGGAGGATATCCGTGTGCCGATCTTTATTTATGAAGACGCCCTGGCGCTGTCCAATGAGGCTGTTAAGCAGGGCAAGACCGCCAAGTTCCATTTTGTTGTGGATACGGGTATGAGCCGCATCGGCTTCCAGGCCACCCGGGAGTCTGCGGATATGTGCGCGGAAATTTGCAAGCTGCCGGGACTTCAGGCGGAAGGACTTTTCAGCCATTATGCCACCGCCGACGGCGCAGATCTGACCTCGGCAAAAGCGCAGCTGCAGCTGTTTGAGGCGTTTACGGCGATGCTGAAGGATCGGGGCATTGCGATCCCCATCCGCCACTTGAACAATTCCGCCGGCATTATGAATTTCCCCGGCCTGCAGGATATGGTGCGCTCCGGCATCGTTCAGTACGGAATGTACCCCAGCGATGCGGTGGACGCCGCGCTGCTGCCGGTAGAACCGGTGATGGAATGGATCGCCAAGGTGGTCTATGTGAAAACGCTGCCTGCCGGACGGCAAATCAGCTACGGCGGCTGCTTTACCACCACCCGGGAGACCAAGGTCGCCACCCTGCCGGTGGGCTATGCCGACGGCTACAGCCGGAGATTAACAGACAAAGCCTATGTGCTGATCCACGGCAAAAAGGCGCCTGTTATCGGCAGGATCTGTATGGATCAGATGATGGTGGATGTTACGGATATTCCCGATGTGAACATCGGTGACCGAGCTATGCTGATCGGCAAAAGCGGTGACGAGCAGATCACTGTTGACTATCTGGCACAGCTGACGGGAACACTGAATTATGAGATCATTTGCGGCATTTCCCGCCGCACACCCAGAGTGTATTTCCGGGGCGGCAAGCCCGTCAGCGAGGTGCACTATCTGCTGGACACCCAAGAAAAATAGAGGGATTTTTATGAAAAAGAACAATTCCATCCTGCTGATCGCCATTTTGGCGGTCACGCTGGCGGTGCTGCTGGTGGTGTGCATCTTCGTCGTCAACCACGACAGCAAGGAGCCCACGCCTACCCAGCCCCAGACCCAGCCCACAACCGTTCCTACCCAGCCGCCTACGCAGCCCCCGACGGAGCCGCCGGTCACCAAGGTGAGCACCGCAACCGTCTATTCTGTGGGCGATATGCTGATGCATATGCCGGTGATCAATACCGGCTATGACGAAGCCACCCGCACCTATGATCTGGAAATGATCTTCGACTATATTTCCGATTATACCGCCTCGGCAGATCTGATGGTGGGCAATTTGGAAACCACCCTGGCCGGCTTGGATAACGGCTATAATTACAGCGGCTATCCCCAGTTTAACTGCCCGGATTCCGTGGTGGATGCCATGAAAGCCGCCGGCTTTGATGTGGTGCTGACCGCAAATAACCATTCCTACGACACCCGTACCGTGGGCTTAAACCGCACGCTGCAGGTCATCAGGGATCGGGAGCTTTCCTATCTGGGCACCAAGCTGGATGCAGCGGAAAAGGACTATATCATCGCCGATTGCAACGGCATCCAGATCGGTCTGCTGTGCTATACCTATGATACCGGCACCTCTGACCCGGAGACCATTGCTCTGAACGGCATCACCCTGACCAAGGAGGATTCCAAGCTGGTCAATTCCTTTGACTATAACGAGCTGGATGTTTTCTACGCCGATGTGGAAGAAAATATGGCCGCTATGGAGCGCGAGGGCGCGGAGGCTGTGATGCTCTACATCCATTGGGGTGAGGAGTACCAGCTGCAGGCCAATTCCAGCCAGAAGGCCATTGCCCAGAAGCTGTGCGACCTGGGCGTGGATGTGATCGTGGGCGGACATCCCCATGTGGTGCAGCCGGTGGAGCTGCTGACCAGCACCACCGACGAGAGTCAAAAAACAGTTTGCCTGTATTCTATGGGCAACGCCGTGTCCAATCAGCGGCTGGGCAATCTGTCCAGCGTCAAGACCGCCCATACCGAGGACGGCGCAATGATGCAGGTCACCTTTGCGGAGTATTCCGACGGGACTGTGATCGTGGAAACGGCAGATGTGCTGCCCTTCTGGGTGTGGATGCACTATGATGCGGATTGGAATAAGCTCTATCAGCTGATGCCGCTGGACGACCAGATCGAGGATTGGCAAACACAGTTCGGTGTGGATAACGATGTGCTGAAGAAGCTTCAGGATTCCTACGACCGGACGATGGCGCTGGTAGGCGAGGGCATCGAAGAGGCTCAGGCATATTACTCTGCGAACCAGCAAGCGGTAGAAGCCGCCCTGGGTGTTAAGTAAAATAAAACCAGCCTGCTGCGAAACCGCAGCAGGCTGGTTTAATTTAGGGGGTAACCTTGGCCCCCTCCCTGAGGGGGCTGGCAGAAATCTCTGATTTCTGACTGGGGGAGTTAACCTCCCTCCGTCTGCCCTTCGGGCAGCCACCTCCCCCAAAGGAGGAGGCGAGGGATTATACTGCCGACTGCTTCAGCAGGTCGGCGATGGTGATGCCTTCGAAAAATTCGTCGATCATCTGATCTAAGCGATCCCACATGGGCTTGGTGTGGCAGCACTCCGTACGGGAGCAGGCCGCAGGGCCCTGGGATGTGCAGCTGACAGCGTTCAGCGAGCCCTCTGTCAGCTTCAAAATGCTGCCGATGGTATAGCCGTCCGGGCTGCGATTCAGACGGTAGCCGCCGCCCTTGCCGTGTACGGCGTCCACGAAGCCGGCCTTGCTCAGCACCGTCATAATGGATTCCAGATATTTTTGCGACATATTTTCCAGCTCTGCGATCTCCTTCAGCGGCACAAATTCTTCCCGCTGCCGCTGGGCAAGGCATACCATCACCCGCAGAGCATACCGTCCTTTTGTTGATACGATCATAGCCGCTTAGTCACAATGTGCGCAATGTGCGCAATCGGGAAACTGCTTGGCGTCATAGGGGATGCCATTGCGGTCAAAATAGTCCTTCAGGGCATTTTTGATGGCTTCCTCTGCCAGAACGGAGCAGTGCAGCTTGTGTGCCGGCAGACCGTCCAGCGCTTCTGCAACGGCTTTGTTGGTCAGCTCCATCGCGTCGTGGATGGATTTGCCCATGATCATCTCCGTAGCCATAGAGGAGGAGGCGATGGCGCTGCCGCAGCCGAAGGTCTCAAACTTCACATCCACAATGATGTCATTTTCGATCTTCAGATAGATCTTCATAATGTCGCCGCACTTGGCGTTGCCCACCTCACCGACGCCGTCGGCATTTTCGATCACACCCACATTGCGCGGATGCATAAAGTGGTCCATAACCTTTTCACTGTAAAGTGCCATAGTCGATTCTCCTTACAAAATGTATGTTCTCTTGCCGGTCTGCAGATCCCGCCAAACGGGGCTCATACCCCGCAGCTGCTCTACCACTGCAGGAACGGCAGACAGAATGTGGTCGATCTCTTCCATTGTATTGCGATGGCTCAGGCTAAGCCGCAGGCTGCCGTGTGCCACATCGTGAACTCTGCCGATGGCCAGCAGCACATGGCTGGGATCCAGATCGCCGCTGGTGCAGGCGGAGCCGGAGGAGGCGCTGATGCCGTACATATCCAAAAGCAGCAGCAGGCTCTCGCCCTCGATTCCCTCAAAGCAGAAGCTGATATTGCCGGGCAGACGGTTTACCGGGTCGCCGTTGAGCGCGCAATGGGGGATCCGGGAAAGACCAGCGATCAGCTTATCCCGCATAGCGGTGACTTTGACGGTGTTTTCTTCCAGATTGGCAACAGCTTCTTCCAATGCGGCAACCATACCGCAGATGCCGGGAAGATTCTCCGTGCCGGCGCGTTTGCCCCGCTCCTGGGCGCCGCCGTCGATAAGATTGGTCAGCATCAGCCCTCTGCGGCAGTACAGCGCGCCCACGCCCTTGGGGCCGTGGAATTTGTGGGCGGAAAGGCTGAGCATATCAATGTTCTGCGCTTTGACATCAATGGCAATGTGACCGACGGCCTGCACCGCATCGGTGTGGAAGGGAACGCCGGCCTCCTTGCAAATTGCGCCGATTTCCGCAATGGGCAGGATGGAGCCGATCTCGTTGTTGGCGTACATGGTGGTCACCAGGCAGGTGTCCTCCCGGATGGCGTCCCTGACCTGCCGGGCGGTGATATTATGATTGTTTTTTACATCCAAAAGGGTGATCTCAAAGCCCTCTTTTTCCAGCCGGTTCAGGGTGTGCAGCACAGCATGATGCTCAAACGCGGTGGAAATAATGTGCTTTTTGCCCTTGCGCGCACCCAGACGGGCGGCGGAGATAATGGCCTGATTGTCCGCCTCGCTGCCGCCGGAGGTGAAATAAATTTCCCGCGGCTCGCAGCCCAAAAGCGCAGCCATTCTGGCACGGGCATCCTCCAGCACCTCTTTGGCCTGCTGGCCGACAGAGTGCAGACTGGAGGGGTTTCCGTAAAATTTTTCAAAACAAGGCATCATAGCCTCAATTGCCGCCTTGCTCATCTTGGTGGTGGCGGCATTATCTGCGTAAACCTGCATATCAAAATCCTCCTGGGGATCAACCTAGTAGTTCCGTAGGTAATATAGCAATATTTACCTACTTTGTCAATAGGTAAATAACGCGATTTATATTTAAATGTATGAAAAGAAAACGGCAGGATTTCCCTTAATTCTCGACATTTTCAGCGGTTACATATTCGTGCGCATTGGCATATTAAGAAGGCAGACGAAATGGAGGGCTGAAAGTTGAAAAAATTTACAAAATGCACAGCGTTCCTATTGCTGTGTGCCTGGCTGTTGCCGGCAAATGTATTCGCCAAGGAGCTGATCCCGGTGGGGGAAGTGGTGGGGCTGGAGCTTCGGGACGATACGGTAACGATCGCAGCTTTTGATGAGCAGTTGGGCGCGGCGGCGAAAGCCGCAGGCGTGTCGGTAGGCGATCAGATCATCCGCATCGACGGAACAGCAGTCCGCTCCTCTGCCGATGTGCGCAATGCGCTGAAGAACGCTAACGGGCAGGTGGAGCTGTCCGTTGTCCGTAACGGCAAAGAAAAAACCTATTCCCTCACACCGGAGGTCACCGAATCCGGGCCAAAGCTGGGGGTATATCTGCGCCAGGGGATCACCGGCATCGGCACAGTGACCTATTATGATCCGGACACCGGCAGTTTTGGCACGCTGGGCCACGGGGTTAACGATTCCGATGGGAAATTACTCCAAATGACCCAAGGTTATGCCTATGATGCCAAAGTGCTGACGGTGCGCAAGGGTCGCGCCGGCGATCCGGGACAGCTGATGGGCTCTGTGGACGGGGATTCGCCCATAGGGGTCCTCAGCGCCAATACCGACCGGGGCGTGTTCGGCACCACGGAAACGGGCTGGCAGGGGAAAACGGTCACGGTCGCTGAATCTGATGAGGTGAAAACCGGCCCGGCAGTGATCCGCAGCACGGTCAGCGGAGATACGGTACGGGAATATTCTGTGGAAATTCTGAAAATTTATCCAAAGTCCCGTCAAAACGGGCGAAATCTTCTCCTTCGGGTCACCGATCCGGCGCTTTTGAGCGCCACCGGCGGCATCGTGCAGGGAATGTCCGGGTCGCCTATATTGCAGAACGGCAAGCTCATCGGTGCGGTGACCCATGTCCTGGTCAATGACCCCACCACCGGCTACGGCATCTTCATCGAAAATATGCTGGACGCTGCTGCGTAAAGTCCTCCCTCTGACGAGGGAGGTGGCACGGCGTAGCCGTGACGGAGGGATTGTCAATTCCCCGGCTTCGCTACGCTCAGCGGCCCCCTTGTGTAAAGGGAGCCGAGGCTTCGGGCGGCAGATTGCCGCCCGCTTTTTCTTGCAAACGCATGCATTGTGTGCTACACTAAGTTTGTAGATTGACAATTCGGAGGTGCTTATGCAAGCGATCGGTATTGATATTGGAACAACAAGCATATGCGGCGTAGTACTTGATATAAAAACGGGCGAGCTGATAAAGTCTGTTACAAGGGACAGCAATGCTTTTGTCAGCGGCAGTGCAGATTGGGAAAAAATACAGTCAGTTGAAAAGATCACAGCGATCGCAACAGATATTCTGGATGCGTTGATTTCTGAAGAAACTGCGGTTATTGGCGTTACGGGACAGATGCACGGCATCGTTTATGTGGATAAAGACTGCAACGCCGTGAGTTCCTTATATACATGGCAGGACGGCAGGGGCGATCAGCCCTTTGGCGATACCACCTATGCCGAATTTTTAGGCAGCTGCACAGGCTATGGCAATGTTACGGACTTTTATAACAGACAAAACGGCTTGGTGCCGGAGTCTGCAGCCGGATTCTGTACGATACAGGACTATTTTGTTGCCCATATTTGCGGTCTGAAAAAACCCAAAATACATATTACTGATGCTGCCAGCTTTGGCTTGTTCGACTTGGAAGCTAAGCGGTTTACTTGCGAAAACGGTGTTGACTTTGTTGATGGATTCAAGCTTGCAGGCGCGTATAAAAATATACCCGTAAGCGTTGCTGTGGGCGATAATCAAGCCAGTGTTCTGTCAAGCATTTCCGGGCAGGATGCGCTTCTGATAAATGTTGGTACGGGAAGTCAGGTGTCGGTTGTTTCTGAGCGTATCATAACGGCGAATAATATCGAAACAAGACCTTTCTTTGAGGATAAATACATTGCAGTCGGTGCGGCGCTCTGCGGCGGCAGAGCCTATGCTGTACTTA
Organism: Oscillospiraceae bacterium; assembly: GCA_017410075.1. Lineage (GTDB taxonomy): Bacteria > Bacillota > Clostridia > Oscillospirales > Oscillospiraceae > Faecousia. The sequence goes on from JAFQRK010000057.1 coordinate 15,130, forward strand.
AGGATTTTTACAAATCGGTCTTATCCGGTGTTGGTAAGGCAGATGACAAAACGGTATATGACCTTATGAGTACATTCTTTGAAGAAAAAGGCGAGGCGCTGACAGTAGATACCCGTTTTGCAGGCACCAGAGCAGATAAAACGGTCCGTGGCAGCATTCAGAATATTTCGGTTGAAAACTTTACCCCTGCAGCACTTACAAAAGGCGTGCTGGAGGGTATGATTCAAGAGCTTTACGATATGTTTACGGCGATGGGCGTGAATATCAAGGGCATTGTCGGCTCTGGTAACGGCATTCGTAAGAACAAGGCGCTGATAACAGCGACGGAAAAAAGGTTTGGCTATAATTTGAAGATCCCTTGCCACACAGAAGAAGCTGCGTTTGGCGCAGCACTGTATGGAATGATCTGCGCAGGCTGTTGCAAAAATGTCGGCGAAGCAAGAAAGCTGATTCGTTATATATAGGCAGTCGCTTAACCCGTTATTGTCCCGGGGCTTGACCGAACGGTTATTAAACGCTCCAGGATTCCAACAAAACAAAAAAAGAGGACCGTCGGGAGACGGTCCTCTTTTTATAAATTTACTTCATAAAGGAAACCCGCTTGCCGGTGCTGTTGAAGTAGTCGTCAGACAGCTCCTGGGCGATTTCCTCCACGGTCATATCCTCATAGCGCTCCAGGGTGATGGAGTAGATTCTATGCCGTGTGCCGCGCTGAGACAGCGGCGGGCAGGTCATATAGTCGCCGTAATGGTTGCTCAGGTAGGTGTCCCAATCCCGCATAACGGGTGCGATCATACCCTCGAACTCCAGATAATCCGGGTTCTCCCAAGTTTCCTTGGGGAACATCTCGCCCTCGTAGCCGTAGTCGCCGGGCAGACATACCCAATACTTGGCATCGTCGGACTGATACTTGGTGGCGTTCTTGGTCCACAGCTTGATCATGATCTTGTAGGGGCAGAAGATCTTGAGCAGGATATACCGGATGGCCTTTTTCAGGTTTTTGCGGTACAGCTTGGGAATTCTTCTGGACTCGTCAATCATCGCCAGCTTCAGCCACATAGCCCGCTTCTCGTGCTTGATGCGCTTCTTGGGATCTTCTGTAGCGCAGTCCAGCGGCAGAATGTCGATGAAGATATTTCTGCCCTTTCTGTGCAGCGGCGCGGTGGTGCGCGGTCCCAGGATCTCCAGACGGGTGAAGCAGTAGGGATATACATGACAGTTCAGGGTGAACTGATCCCGCAGCAGGGCAGGTGCCTTCTTCAGGAATTCGTCGTAATCCTTGCGGGGCATAACCACATCCAGATCGTCATCCCAGGGGATGAAGCCCTTGTGCCGGGCTGCGCCCAGCAGGGTGCCGCCGGCCAGATAGTAGCGCCAGCCGTTTTCCTTACACACCCGCTCGAATTCCACATACATCTTCAGGATCAGCAGTCTCAGCTTCTCCTGAGTGGCGCGGTTGAGCTCAATGAAGGTGAAGTTAAACCGCTTGTTGTTCTCCCAGTAGTGGAACTTCAGCAAAACCCGCTTAATGCGCTTCTTGACCTTCCGCCAGACCCAGGTGGGGGAGAGGAAGCGTCTCTTCTTCAGCTTGGAGACCCGCTTCTTTGCCTTTTTGACGATGGGATCGCCATTGAACTTGGCGGCCTTGGCGTGGCGCTGCAGAAGCTGCTGATTCAGATTCTTCTGATAGGCAATGGTAGTACGCAAAACATGCTCTGTGGATTCAAATTCGAAGCCGGACCATTCGTTGCCCAGCAGCAGGCCTTCCCAGCAGTCCAGCAGCCGCTCCTTGACAGGCGTGTCCACAGCCTCCAGCGCCAAAGCGCTGCGCTGCGCCTGCTCCTGGGGATCGAAGAAGCGGATCAGCTCCTCCTGCACATCTGCGGCAGCGGCGCGGCAGATCCGGAAGCCCTTGTTAAAGTCGGCAAGACGGTAATCGTCAAAGCCCTTGACCATCAATGTGGGAACACCCTTGCCAACGGCAACGGACAGGATCTTGGGATGCTCCTGATTGTTGTCCACGATAATGGCGCCGGCATTGCCGTCGAGCATCTTGTGGGGCTTTTCCGCCAGAGCTTCCAGAACGATATTCTCCGGCAGCTGTTCTGCCAGTGCGGTGAATTTTGCCCGATCCTTCTTGGACAGATTCTTGTTGATCGGCACGATCCGCAGCTTTTTGTCAGCAAATGCCTCGTTGGTCTGTACCAGCTCCGCAAAATTCTTCACAACGATGTTGGTACGCATAGAAGAACCGGAGGTGAACAGAATCAGCTCCTTATCACCCAGCACAGCCTGGCTCAGATCGCCCAGACCGTAGGGGTACAGATAAGGAATGTAGGTCACATCCTCAATAAAGCTGTCCAGCGGGAAGCTGGAAACAGTGGCTTCGCTGGCGGCCAGACGGCTCATAATGGCCTTTCTCTTCTTGACGCCGTAAGTGCCGATCTCGTGCATGGAATCCCAGAACACGATAAATGCAGGCTTGCCCTGTTCTTTGATCACATCAAAGTCCTTGCAGAAGGTCTTCATCCGAACATCCCAGAACAGATACTGGTCGATCTCAGGATGATCCTCCACAAATTTTGCCAGGATCTTGGGGCGCTCAGACATAGGATTATAGGATGTGTCCATAGAATAGCGCTTCACACGGTCATCGATCAGGTAGTCAAAGTAATCCTGACGGTTATTGGTGATCAGCGTAATGTCCCAGCCTCTTTCCACCAGCTTGGAGGAAAAGTGGGAAAGCATTTCTGCCCGCAGGGTGTGTGCCATGGTGCTGGTGATCACAGCAATGGATTTGCCGCGGGGCTTTACTTCTTCAGATTGGGTAACATCCAGAAATTCGGTGTTCAAAATGAACCCTCCTTTAGTTGTCATTACAGCATAGTTTGCCAATCATAAAAATTGTAACATAGGTTTTGGCCTTTGTAAAGTTATTTTGGGAAGATAAATTGTGGAATTGGCGGTATTTTGGGAAAATCTGCCGAAGGATGGGGCCGGAACAGACCCGGGCAGGTTTTTCTTGCATTTATAGTGCCGGATATAGTATGATGAATGCAACAGAAAACACAACGAATTCGAAAAGGAGTGATGGGTATGCTGCGTTTTTGGAAAAAGGCAATGCTGCTCCTGCTGGCAGCGGTGTGCCTGACTGCATTTCCGGTGCAGGCAGAAGAAAAAGCGCAGGGCGAATGCCCGGCGTACCGCTTTCTGTGCACCGACGGATCGGAGATCACCGCTGCTGAAAATACCGGAAAAACCACGCTGATCGCATTTGTGCATATGAACAGCAATCACAGTGACACCGATGAACTGATACAGAATCTGATGGGCGCATATTGGAGCGCAGATCCCCGGCTGTCCATAATCGTTGCAGACTGCACCGGAAAATCGCCGGAGCAGGTTCGTGAATATGCAGAGCCTTACGGCCAGCAGGCTTCGGACATTTCGTTCTGCGCGGAACAAGATGATCTGCTCTTCCGGTTTATGGAGGCCGCCGGGCTGTCTACCAATTCGTTTTCTTTCCCCATGTGCTTTGTTGTGGATCCGTCGGGAAAGATCCAGGCGTCTATGATGGGCGAATATTCCGAAACTGCATTGCGGAATTTATTGGCGCCTTATGTGCAGAGCATAGATCCCGTCCCAACCGCAGCGCTTCCCATCAGCGGAGAAGCGGTGTACTCAGAAGCATTTAAGATCGTGGAGCTGATCAACGCTCAGCGGGCGGAGAAAAACCTTCCTCCGGTGACGATGGACAAATCGCTGCTGGATGCGGCGATGCTGCGGGCGGCAGAATGCAGCATATATTACTCCCATACCCGACCCGACGGGACCCGATGCTTCACAGCAATTCCAAACAAATCAGGCTCCTCGGGAGAAAACATCGCCATTGGACAGCAAAGCGGGGAGAAGGTAATGGAGGACTGGATGAACTCCCAGGGACACCGCGCCAATATCTTGAATGAAAATTACTGCTCTGTAGGCGTAGGTGTATTCTGCCACCAGGGTGTATATTCCTGGGTGCAGCTGTTTTTCTCCAATACAGCCCAGACGGTGCAGCAGCCTGCCGACACGGAAAAGAGTGTCAAAGTCCGGGTGCTGCAGGAGCATCTGATCCCGGAGGCAGAGCGTGCGCTGCTGGTGCTGCAAAAGGGTACAGCCAAGACGGTCGGTTTGGAATTTGTCAATCTGGAATTTGATTTTATTTGTGTAAAGCCCGATGCTTCCGGCCTGCGCTTTCAGTCCAGCGATCCCCGGGTGGCAACGGTGGATGACCAGGGCGTGGTCACCGCTGTTGCGGAGGGTACGGCGCTGGTCACAGTCACCCTTAACGGTACAGATAAGCAGGCCGCTGTGGAAATATTGGTGACCGAGCATAATTACAGCGAATGGCAGTACAATGCGCCCACCTGCTCTCAGGCAGGCAGCGCCCGGTATAAATGCGAAGATTGCGGGCAATGGCTGGACAAGGAAGTCCTGCAGCTGCAGGCCCATTCCTGGGACAATGGCACAGTGATCCGCAAGGCCACTACGGAAAAAGAAGGCGAAATACGCTATACATGCACTGCCTGCGGCGCAGGAAAAACTCAGAGCATTCCCAAGTATTCCTTGCCGACGCCTGTTCCCACGGTGCCGCCTACGGCAGTGCCCACAGCCGCGCCGACAGCCGCACTGACAGCCGCACCTTCGGCAGCTGCGACCAAAGCACCCACGGTGCCTTTGACGACGCCTCCGACGACTGTGACCCAGCCGCCGGTTACGACCCAGCCTGCCACGGCAGCTACGGATCCTGCGGAAATCCCCGTCCCGGAGCCTACGGACATACCGACGGAGCTGCTTTCTACCGATCCCACAGAGAAAGCGACGCAGACCGTGGAAAGCACACCGGAATTCGTACCGGGAACACAGCCCACCCAGGCAGAAACGCAGCCCACCCAGGCAGAAACACAGCTGCCTAAGGTGGAGGATGCGCAAATTCCGCCTGAGGATAACAAGCTGACCGCAGGCATTGTTGTGGCAGCGGCGGCGGTTTTGGCAGCCGGCGCATTCCTGCTTTTCTGGAAACGGAAAAAATAAAAAAATACTCTTGAAAAAATTACCGGGCGGTGGTAGAATACGGCAGGTAATTTTTAGAAAGAAGGCGTAAAACTTCAATGGAAACTTATTTGGTCGTCCTTGCCGTTTCAATGATCGGCGGACTGATGCTGTCCAGACTGACAAAGCTGATTCATCTGCCTGCAGTTACGGCCTATTTGATCGCCGGCCTGCTGCTGGGTCCTTTCTGTCTGGGACTTTTGCAGATCCCCGGCCTGGGGTATAATTCTGCCCAGCAGGTGGAGGGAATGCGGATCGTGACCCAGACGGCTCTGGGCTTCATCGCATTTACCATCGGTAACGAATTCCGGATGACACAGCTGAAGAAAATGGGCTCCAGCGCCATTATCGTCGGCATTTTGCAGGCGGTTATCACAACTGTAGCGGTGGATGCTGTGCTGATCGGGCTGCACTTCTGCTTCCCTGATCTGATCTCCATCCCTGCAGCCATTATTCTGGGTGCCATTGCATCGGCAACTGCGCCTGCAGCTACCTTGATGGTGGTGCGGCAGTATAAGGCGGACGGCCCACTGACCAAGCTGTTGATGCTGGTTGTGGCCATTGACGACGCGGTGGGTCTTTTGCTGTTTTCCGTGTCCTTTGGTATTGCGTCGGCGCTGTCCAACAGCCAGATCAGCGTGATCGGCGTGGCGGTTGAGCCGCTTTTAGAGGTAGTGCTGTCCCTGGGTCTGGGCGCGGTTATGGGCTGGCTGCTGAACTGGGTGGAGCGGTTTTTCCACTCCAGAAGTAAGCGTCTGACCATTTCTGTGGCATTCGTGCTGCTGACGGTGGGACTTTCTATGCTGAAATTCCGCATCGGCCAGGTGCATATCGGCTTTTCTCTGCTGCTGGTGTGTATGATGACCGGAACGGTGTTCTGCAATATTTGCGACACCTCTGAAGAACTGATGACGCGTATTGACGGCTGGACGATGCCGCTGAATGTTCTGTTTTTTGTGATCTCCGGTGCGGAGCTGGATCTGGCGGTGATCGCTCAGCCTCTGGTGCTGCTGGTGGGCGTGGTGTATGTGATCGCCCGTTCTCTGGGCAAGTATTACGGTGCAATGGGCAGCTGTCTGCTGACAAAGCAGAACAAGCTGATCACCGACAATCTGGGCATCACCCTGCTTCCTCAGGCAGGTGTGGCGCTGGGTATGGCAATGACCGCGGCAACGCTGGCCGACGGCGCTATGATCCGTAATGTAGTGCTGTTTGCGGTGCTGCTGTACGAGCTGGTTGGCCCGACCATGACAAAGTGCGCTCTGCTGCACGCCGGCGAGATCAAGCCGGAAGGCCGCCGCAGTGCAAGAAAGATCAACGAGAAATGATGATAAAAATGACCGGTCGCCAGACCGGTCATTTTTTTTGCGGCGGATTTTCGTTTTGCACCCCAATTGCGGTGTGTCATCCCTCGGCTTCGCTCGGGATGACAGACGGGGGGCGAGCATTGCTCGCCCCTGCCTTGGGGATTATTGCAGACGGGTGATGATCAGCTGTGCCGATACGGGCTCGGTGCCGCCGGAGGTGGGTGTCAGCGTGATGGCATCGGCTGTGCCCTCGGGATTGCGCACCGTCAGCACGGAATCTGCTGCGGTGGTTTCGATCAGCGCCGTGCCTACGATCTGAGAGCCGCCGGCATCCCGTCCGGCTACGGTGTAGGTCAGCTCCTCGCCGTTTATGGTCAATACCAGCTGACCGGATTCGGCAGCGGCGGCCGTAAACTGCACCTGATATACGCCGGGCTCTGCCAGGACAAAGGAATCATCTCCGGCCCGTGTGATCCCCGTGCCGTTGGCAGGACCGTTCCGGGGGAAGCTGACATCTGTGCCGGCAGCAATGGGATCCGGGTTATCCGGCGGCATCAGGGCATAGAAATTGGCAAAGTCCAGCACTGTGCCGGCAGGCCCGGGCTCGCCTTGCGGACCCTGGGGTCCGATTTCACCTTGGGGGCCCTGAGGACCGGCAGGTCCGGTTTCGCCCTGAGGCCCTTGTGGACCTGCAGGCCCGGTTTCACCCTGAGGCCCCTGGGGGCCAATTTCTCCCTGGGGTCCCTGGGGGCCAATTTCTCCCTGGGGCCCCTGCGGGCCAACGGGACCCTGGGGACCGATGGGCCCGATCTCACCTTGCGGTCCTTGCGGACCGGCAGGCCCTTGCGGACCTGCAGGCCCGGTTTCACCCTGAGGTCCCTGAGGACCGATGGGGCCTGGAATCCCTGCAGCGCCCTGGGGACCGGCAGGTCCGGGAACACCGGCCGGTCCCTGCACACCCTGGGGACCCGGTGCACCCTCCGGTCCCTGCGGACCGGTCAATCCCCTTGGACCGGGGATGCCTTGCGGTCCTTGCGAACCCCGCGGTCCAACCGGCCCTCTGGGACCTTGCGGACCCTGAGGCCCTTGGGGTCCGGGAGGACATACGCCGCAGCAGCACCGTTCCTGACTGCTGCAGTCATTTACGGGGTACCGTTTGCAGGAATTGTCGTCAAACTGGGCAGCGTAGCCTCTTTCGTCGTAATTGTATCTGGGCAATCCAATCACTCCTTTTTTTCGATCGTTACAGTATATGCCGGCGCGGAAAATTTGCCACTGTTTGCCTCTTGAAAAGCAAATAAAACGGTGGTAGAATATGGGAAGAAAATTCAGAAAGAGGGAATGAAAAATGAATAAGCAGACCCGTTGGATAACAGAAACAGCTGCAATGCTGGCGCTTCTGATCTGCCTGCAGTGGGTTGGCTCGCTGATTCCCAATCAGCTGATCAAGCAGCTGATCACCGGCACTTGCGTCAACACCGTCCTGGCGGTAACCGTTCTTCTGGTGGGTATGAGCAGCGGCATTACTGTGGCGCTGATTTCTCCGGTGTGTGCATTTTTGCTGGGCATCGCGCCCAATATCATCACCGTTTTGCCCATTATGGCAGGCAATGTGTGCTTTGTGGTGCTGCTGCAGTTGCTGACAGGCGAAGCCCTTTGGCGAAAGATTGGCGCATTGCTGGCTGCAGCTGTGGTAAAATTCAGCGTGCTGTACATTCTGGTGGTTCGGGTCATCTGCGTAATGCTGAAGGATGATCTGCTGGGCAAAAAGATCGGCCAGACCGTTGTTCTGGGACCGAAGATGCTGGAGCCCAATATGCTGCCGCTGATGTTCAGCTGGCCCCAGCTGGTGACGGCATTGGCAGGCGGAACGCTGGCGCTGTTGATCACCCCTACCCTGCGTAAGGCTTTGCATAAGTAAAAAAACACCCCCCGAAGGCAACCGCCTTCGGGGGGTTTGCGCCCCAAAACACCTGTCATTGCGAGGCCTGAAAGGCCGTGGCAATCCCCTAAGGCGATTGTCGCTTCACCGGGGGATTCCCACGCCAGTGTGACCACTGGTCGAAATGACAGGTTTTTGTGCCTGTTTTCAGGAAACACTCACACTTTTTCGCATTGCGCTGATGGCGCTTTTCTCCAGACGGGACACCTGCGCCTGGGATATGCCCAAGGAGCCGGCCACCTCCATCTGGGTCTTGCCGTCGTAAAACCGCAGGGAGAGGATCTGCTTCTCCCGCTGCCCCAGATTGGAAAAGGCCGAGCGCAGGGTGATGTGCTCCATCCAGTTCATCTCCGTGTTTTTGTGATCCGATACCTGATCCATAACCGTCAGAGGATCACCGCCATCGGAGTATACCGGATCGTGCAGGCTTACCGGCGCACAGACTGCATCCAGCGCCTCGCTGATATCCTCCTGCGGCAGCGCCAGCTCCCGGGAGATCTCCTCCAGAGTGGGCTCCCGACCCAGCTGCAGCAGCATTTGCTCCTTACACTGCAGCACCCGATAGGCCACATCCCGAATGGAACGGCTGACCCGAATGGCGCTGTTGTCCCGCAGATACCGCCGCACCTCTCCGGCGATCATAGGCACGCCGTAGGTGCTGAAGCGGACATTCTTTGTGGGGTCGAAATTGGAGATCGCTTTGATCAGTCCGATGCACCCCACCTGAAACAGATCGTCAGGGCTTTCGCCCCGTTTTTCAAAACGCTGGATAACGGAAAGAACAAGACGTAGATTTCCTTCGATCAATGCCTGTCGGGCATTTTTGTCGCCCTGCTTTGCTTTGATAAGCAGCTCGTCCATTTGCGCGGGAGAGAGGGTCTTGAGCTTCGTGGTGTTGACACCGCAGATCTCTACTTTTCCCTGCATGGTGATCCTCCTGTTGAAAAATGGTAATACCAGTATTTCCATTTCCGGGAGGAAGATACTCTTTGCCTTTTGTCAGTTTTCACAAAGTTTTCAGGGAGAAAATGGAAAAGACGGAGCTGGCAGCCACAAGGGCAGCACAAATCTCAACTTTTTCTCCAAAAATCAAAAAATTTTCGCCGGAAACCGTTGTTTCCGTAACACGAAAACCCAGGGTTTGCGGTGTGCATAACAGCATAATCAACATACCCAAATTTGGGGTCAAGAATGGGCATTTCCGGGAAATAGCTGTGTAAAAACAAAACTTTTCCACACTATCCACAGGTTTATCCACAATGTAGATTTCCAAAATAACCGGAATTTTCATACAAATCCGTTTACATAAGAAATTTCGACAGCATCCGACAAAGTCCCCACTTTTTCGCCCCTTGTGAATTTGACAGGGGTCAAAAAAAGGTTACAAAATTGTTGCTTGACAAGGGTTTCTGTAACAAAAAAGAGGGATTTTCATAAAAATATTTTAAAAAGGGGATTGATTTTATGAAAATAGCGCGCTATAATGTGTATCTGTATGAACACATTTGGGAACAGGAGGTGTAACCATGCCCAATATTAAGTCCTCCAAGAAGGATGTCATTCGCTCCAAAGTTGCTTATGAGAAGAACAAGGCTGATAAGTCCGAGCTGAAGACCAACCTGAAGAAGTTTGAGGCTGCTCTGGTCGGTGGCGACAAGGTCGCTGCAGAGGCTGCCTACAAGGTTGCTGTCAAGGCTGTTGACCAGGCTGTGACCAAGGGTCTTCTGCACAAGAATAACGCTGCCCGTAAGAAGAGCAGCATGACCCTGAAGCTGAACAAGCTGGCCTGATTTCTCTGAAAATATCTCCTTCCGAGCTAAGCTTGGAGGGAGTTTTTTCATTATATGAGGAAGATGTAGACTTGGCCCCCTCTTTGAGGGGGCTGTCAGCCGAACAGGCTGACTGGGGGAGTTCAACTCCCTCCGGCACGGCTCGCGCCGTGCCAGCCCTGCCGGGCCCGCGCCCCTTTTGTTTGCTTCGCAGACATTTTCCCCGCTGACGGGGAAATCTGCCCTCATAGAGGGAGGCGAGGGCGATACGAATAATTGCCAAATCGCAAAAACCGTGCTATACTCATATCACAAGGAGGTGGGAATATGGCGAGATTGCAAGATCCCGTTACCATTTTGAAAGGCGTCGGCCCTACCATGGCAAAGCGGTTTGCCCAGCTGAATATTTTTACGCTGCAGGATCTGATCTGCCATTTCCCCCGGGGCTATGAGGATCGCACCCACCTGGTCACCATTGACAAGCTGGAGGTGGATGTACCCGCTTGCTTTAAAGCTGTGGTGATGAATACGCCCCGCACCGCCCATATCCGCAAGGGACTGGATATTACCCGGGTGCAGGTGGCAGACCATACCGCCCGGCTGAATCTGACCTTTTTCAACAATAAATTCGCTGTGGAGCAGCTTCGTTACGGTGAGGAATACATTTTCTACGGCGCGGTTTCCGGGGATTTTGTGGGCTACAGTATGACAAACCCTGTGTTTGAGGCGCTGAGCGCCCAGCCCATCGCCACCCGTCGGGTGCTGCCTATCTATCCGCTGACCGCCGGCCTTTCCAATGCCGCGGTGCTCAAGGCGGTGCGGCAGGCGCTGAGCATCTGCGATCCGCCGGCAGAGATCTTGCCGGAGTCGGTGCGTCGGGAGTATGGCATTTTGGCTGCGGATCGGGCGTATTACGCCATCCACGAGCCCCAGTCCATGGCGGAAGCGGAGCTGGCGAAGAAGCGGCTGATCTTCGAGGAATTTTTCGTATTTTCTGCCGGTCTTTCCCTGATGCGGGCGCAACGGGCGCAGAAGAAGACCGTGCCCTATAAGAATTTGGATCTGCAGCCCTTTTATAACAGCCTGCCGTTTACATTGACGACGGCGCAGCAGCGCGCGATCGACGAGATTTTAGCAGATCTGGGCAGCGGCGCGGCGATGAATCGCCTGGTGCAGGGCGATGTGGGCAGCGGCAAGACGATGGTGGCGGCGGCGGCAGCCTATGCGGCTGTGCAAAACGGTCACCAGGCGGCGATGATGGCACCTACGGAGATCCTGGCGGAGCAGCACTATCATTCCTTAAGCAAGCTGTTTGCGCCTTTGGGAGTCAAGGTAGCGCTGCTGACAGGCTCTATGACACCCAAGCAGAAGCGGGAAGTCCGGGATGCCATTGCGTCCGGAGAAGTCCGGCTGGCGGTGGGCACCCACGCGCTGCTTTCGGAGGCTACGGTTTTCTGCAAGCTGGGGCTGGTGATCACCGATGAGCAGCACCGCTTCGGTGTCGCCCAGCGGGCAAAGCTGTCCTCTAAGGGGGAAGATCCTCATCTGCTGGTAATGTCTGCAACCCCCATCCCCAGAACGCTGGCACTTTTGATGTACGGCGATCTGGAGGTGTCGATTATCAATGAATTGCCCCCGGGACGGCAGCCGGTGGAAACATTTTTGGTGAATGAATCCTACCGCGCCCGGATCAATGCCTTTATCCGCAAGCAAAAAGAGGAAAATCACCAGAGCTTTGTGGTGTGCCCGGCGGTGGAGGAAAGCGAGGAGCTGTCTGTCAAGGCGGTTACCGTCTGGGCGGAAACGCTGCAGCAGACGGTGTTCCCGGATCTGCGGATCGCGCTGATCCACGGTCAGATGAAGGCCGCAGAAAAGGAGGAGGCGATGGCATCCTTTGCCCGGGGCGAGGCGGATGTTCTGGTGGCCACCACCGTGATCGAGGTGGGCGTGGATGTGCCCAATGCAACCCTGATGGTGATCGAGGATGCGGATCGGTTCGGACTTTCTCAGCTGCACCAGCTGCGGGGCCGTGTAGGTCGGGGCGGCGCGAAAAGCTATTGCATTTTGACCTCCCAAAACCGCAATCCTGATACCCTGGGACGCTTAAAAGCCCTGTGCAAGACCACTGACGGCTTCCGCATTGCGGAGGAGGATCTGAAGCTCCGGGGACCCGGCGATTTCTTCGGCTCCCGGCAGTCGGGTCTGCCTACCTTCCGTGTGGCGAACTTAAGTATGGATCTGCAGACCTTGAAGGATGCCCAGAACGCATCGGCAAAATGGATCAACACCGAGGGCACGGCGGATACGCCGGAGGGCATTGCCCTGCGGGCGCGTATCGGCGAGCTGTTCCAAAGAGCCGAAGGTACGATGAACTGAGTAAAGCCTTCCCCAGTCAAAAATCAAAGATTTTTGCCTGCCCCCTCGTCAGAGGGGGCCTTTTTGGCGGTGGCGTTTTCGTCTGCGCCCTCGGCTCCTCTCTGAGGGGGCTGTCAGCCGAACAGACTGACTGGGGGAGTGTTCTAAAAGAATAACCACACTCCCTCCGTCAAAAATCAGAGATTTTTGACACCTCACTCAAAGAGGGAGGCAAGGCAAAGCTGCTGCGTTTTCCTTGCAAATAAAAAACACTTGTAAAATTGCGTGAAATGATGTAAAATAGTATGACTGATAATTTGCAATTTACCTTTTTGGAGGAATCGTGATATGGAAAAACCCATTGTACTTGTAATTATGGACGGCGTTGGCAAGGGTGACGGCGGCAGCGGCGATGCTGTTGTGGTTGCCAAGACCCCCACGCTGGATAACCTGCTGGCTACCTGCCCCCATACATACCTGAAGGCACACGGCACCGCCGTCGGTCTGCCCTCCGATGAGGATATGGGCAATTCCGAGGTCGGACACAATGCCCTGGGCTGCGGTCAGGTATATTCCCAGGGCGCAAAGCTGGTAGGCGAGAGCATCGCTAACGGCGCTCTGTACCAGGCCGAAACCTGGAAGAAGCTGATCGCCAATGCCTGCCAGGGCAAGGCGCTGCATTTTCTGGGTCTGCTGTCTGACGGCAATGTGCACTCCAATATCAACCATCTGATCGCCCTGCTGCGGCAGGCCAAGACCGAGGGCGTGAAGAAGGCATACTGCCACATCCTGCTGGACGGCCGTGATGTGCCTGCCACCTCCGCGCTGGAGTATGTGGGTATGCTGGAGGATGTCTTAGCTGAGCTGAGCGCCGACGGCTGTGATTATGCCATTGCCTCCGGCGGCGGTCGCATGCAGGTCACTATGGACCGCTATGAAGCCAACTGGGGCATGGTGGAAAAGGGCTGGCGCACCCATGTCCAGGCCGAGGGCCGCACCTTCCCGTCTGCTGCGGAGGCGATTGAGACCTACCGGGCGGAGACCGGCTGCATCGACCAGGATCTGCCTGCCTTCGTCATTGCCCGTGACGGCAAGCCCGTCGCACCCATCGCCAATGGCGACAGCGTGATTTTGTTCAACTTCCGCGGTGACCGTGCCCAGGAAATTTCCCTGGCCTTTGACCGTAAGGATTTTGATAAGTTTGACCGCGGTGACTACACCGGCGTGCTGTTTGCCGGTATGCTGCAGTACGACGCAGATCTGAACATCCCCGAAAACTATCTGCTGCAGCCGCCTGTTATCACCAACACCCTGACGGAAGTTCTGTGTGCCGCCGGCGTTACCGAGTATGCCGTGTCTGAGACCCAGAAGTACGGCCATGTCACCTATTTCTGGAACGGCAACCGCTCCGGCAAGGTGGACGAAAGCCTGGAGGTCTACGAGGAGATCCCCTCCGATGTGATCCCCTTCGAGCAGGCACCTGCCATGAAGTCCCGGGAGATCACCCTGAAGATGGTGGCAGCAATGGCATCCGGCAAATTCCAGTTCCTGCGCTGCAATTACCCCAACGGCGATATGGTGGGTCATACCGGCGTGATGGACGCGGTTGTTTACGCAATGGAGTGTGTGGATAACGGTCTGAAGGCAATTATCGAAGCTGCTGACAAGTACGGCTACACCGTGCTGATCACCGCTGACCACGGCAATGCCGACCAGATGACCGAAACCAAGAAGGGCAAGACCTCTGTCCGCACCGCCCACTCTCTGAATCCCGTTCCCTTTATCATCTACGACAAGGATAACCAGTGGACTGTTAAGGACGGTGCCTACGGCCTTGCCAATGTAGCGCCCACCGTAGTTAAGATGATGGGTCTGACTGCTCCTTCCTGCTGGGAAGAGAGCATGGTCTGATTGATCTCAAATTTTATTAGGAGGTACTGATCTATGATTCGACACAACAATGAAAACGGCTCTGTCAATGTCAGCACCAATGTTTATGTGGATATCGCCGGCACAGCCGCAACCAACTGCTTTGGCGTAAAGGGCATGGCCGCCCGGTCTTTGAAGGATGGTGTGTATCACCTGCTGCGCAAGGAGTCTATGGGCAAGGGCGTCCTGGTAGAGTTCCACGAGGATGATACCATTTCCATCGACCTGCACATCATGGTGGACAACGGCGTGAATCTGAATGCCGTGGGCGCATCCATTATCTCTGAGGTGCGTTATGTGGTTACCAAGTGCACCAATACCCAGGTCCGTGCAGTAAATGTATACATCGATTCTATGATGATCGGTTAATGTGGAGGTAGTCTAAATTGAAACAAACCATCAACGGAGCCGATCTGCGCAGACTGATCATGAATGCAGCTGCCGGCATCGAGAATAATAAACAGGCTCTGAACGATTTAAATGTGTTCCCGGTGCCCGACGGCGATACCGGTACCAATATGTCTATGACCATTAACGCTGCGGCGGCTGACCTGCGCAAGGCAGAGGAGCCCACTCTGGAAAAAGCTGCGGCGACTGCGGCCTCTGCAATGCTGCGGGGCGCCCGTGGTAATTCCGGTGTTATTCTGTCCTTGCTGTTCCGGGGCATTTCCAAGAAACTGAAGGGCAGCGAGATCTGCGACGGTATGCTATGGGCTGCTGCTCTGCAGGAGGGCGTGGACGCTGCTTACAAGGCTGTTATGAAGCCTGCGGAGGGTACCATCCTGACGGTTGCCCGTCTTGCTGCTGCAAAGGCGGTGCGTACTGCCAAGAAGAACAACAGCGTGGAGGCTGTCCACGAGGCGGCGATTGCTGAGGCAAAAGTGGCCCTGGCAGACACCGTTAACCAGAATCCCGTGCTGAAGAAGGCCGGCGTTGTGGACGCAGGCGGCAAGGGCTGGCTGGTGGCGCTGGAGAGTATGCTGCTGGCACTGAAGAATGAAGATATTGCTGTTACCGCCGCTGCCGGCGAGGAAACCAAGGAATCTGCAGATTTTGCCGATTTCAATACGGAAGACATCACCTTCACCTACTGCACTGAGTTCATCATCTCCCGGGAGAATGACCTGGATCCTGAAAAGCTGAGAGAATTCCTGTCCAGTTTGGGCGACAGCCTGGTGCTGGTGGATGACGAGGAGATCATCAAGGTCCATGTCCACACCAACGACCCCGGTAAGGCGCTGCACGAGGCGATGGATTACGGCTCCTTCGTTACGGTGAAGATCGAAAATATGCGTCTGCAGCACACCGAAAAGGTGGTGCAGGAGACGGAAAAGGCACCTGAGATCGCGGCACCGGAAAAGCCCTTTGGCGTTGTTTCCGTCTGCGTTGGCGACGGCATTGGCGAAGTGTTTAAGGATCTGGGCGTGGACGGTCTGATCTCCGGCGGCCAGACGATGAATCCCAGCACCCAGGATATCCTGGAGGTGGTCAACACCGTTCCTGCGGAGACTGTCTATGTGCTTCCCAACAATAAGAACATCATTATGGCTGCCCAGCAGGTGGACGCGCTGACGGAGAAGACCGTTGTGGTGATCCCCAGCAAGACCATTCCCCAGGGCGTTACCGCAATGCTGAACTTCAATCCCGAGGGCACCAATGAGGAAAATGTAGAGGCAATGACCGAGTCGCTGGCAACGGTGGACACCATGCAGATCACCTACGCCGCCCGCAACTCTGATTTCGGCGGCTTCCTGATCCAGGAGGGCGATTACCTTGCGATGCACGGCGGCTCCCTGTTTGGCACCGGCAAAGATCTGGATGCCCTGCTGAAGGGACTGGCTGAGCGCGTCAACAATGACGGCAAGAGCTACATCACCATTTACTACGGTGCTGATGTAACCCAGGAGCAGGCACAGAAGACCGCTGATCTGTTTGCGGAAATTTGCCCCGATGCGGATGTGAATCTGCTCAGCGGCGGCCAGCCTGTTTACTACTACCTGATTTCCGCAGAATAAACGCTTAAAACGCCTGCTGACGGATCAGTGGGCGTTTTTGCGATATTTGTCTCCCTTTTTGCATACAATAGGATGCAAGGAGGGAGGATATGGAGCTTCCAAAGGGTGGCCTGCTGGGTAAGACCGTGGCCCATATCAGAAAAATTCAGAAAATGGGCATCCCCGGCCACGCCGCCAATGCCGGTTATTTTATCGTCGTGGCGGTGTTTCCGGCGCTGGTGCTGATCCTGAGCATCCTGCGCTATACCGATCTGGACGCCGGAGATCTGATGCATTTTCTGGAAGGCGTGATCCCCCAGGCACTGATGGGTACGGCGGAAAAGCTGATCATCAGCACCTATGCACAAACCTCCCGGATGGTGGTTTCTGTTTCCGCAGTGGGTGCGCTGTGGTCTGCCAGTCGGGGTGTTTACGGCGTTTTGGTGGGACTAAACGCGATCTATGGTGTGCAGGAGGACCGGGGCTACTGGTACACCCGCTTTATCAGCGTGGTCTATACCTTCGGGCTGCTGATAGTCCTGCTTTTGACCCTGATTTTAAATATTTTCGGCGAAGCGCTGCTGGGAATGATGGAGGAAAGCTCCGGATTTTTGTGGCAGCTGCTGTCCAATGTGGTGAATCTGCGGTTTTTCCTGCTGCTGATTTTACAGACGGGGCTGTTTACTGCCATTTTTATGGTGCTGCCCAACCGGAAAAACAGCTTTTCCGACAGCTTTCCCGGGGCGGTACTGGCCAGCCTGGGCTGGCTGATATTTACGCAGCTGTTTTCTGTGTATGTGGCCTATTTTCGGGGATATGCCAATATTTACGGCTCGGTGTACGCCGTGGCGCTGAGTATGCTGTGGTTGTATTTCTGCCTGCTGATCCTGTTTTACGGCGGAGCGCTGAACCGATTGCTGATGAATACAAAGGAGTGAGCCTATGTTTGGCTATGTAGCCGCCAACGGCCGGGAACTGAACAAAGACCAGCAAAACCGTTACAGCGCGGTTTACTGCGGCATCTGCCGCCAGATCCGGGAGCGCTCCAATCAGCTGTCCCGGTTTGGATTAAGCTACGATATGGCCTTTCTGGCGCTGCTGCTGATGAGCCTTTACGAGCCGGAAGAAGCTGCCGGAGAGCGCGCCTGCGGATTGCATCCGTTCCGCCCCAGAAAATGGGTGGACAACGAATATATCCAATATGCCGCGGATATGAATGTGGCGCTGGCCTATTACAATGCTCTGGATGACTGGCACGACGACAGAAAGCTGACTGCCAAAATGATGGCCGGTGCCTTCGGCAAAAATCTGGAGGCCATCCGGGAGCGGTTTCCCCGGCAATGCGAAGCCATCGGCCGGTGCATCCGGGAGCTGAAGACGCTGGAAGATGCAAATTGCGACAATCCCGATGCGCCTGCCAACAGCTTCGGTGCATTGATGGCAGAGCTTTTGGTCTACCGCGAGGATATGTGGGCAGCGACGCTGCGGGCAATGGGTATGGCATTGGGCCGTTTTATTTATCTGGGAGATGCCGCAAGAGATTATCCGAAAGACAAGAAAAAGAACAGATACAATCCTTACATAGCAATGGGTCTTGCAGAGGATCCGCAGCGGTGGCGGGAATATCTGGTGATGGCAATGGCCAGATGTACACAGGAATTCGAGAGGCTGCCCTTG
Source organism: Oscillospiraceae bacterium (assembly GCA_017410075.1). Lineage (GTDB taxonomy): Bacteria > Bacillota > Clostridia > Oscillospirales > Oscillospiraceae > Faecousia. Next base: position 33,197 of record JAFQRK010000057.1, read on the forward strand.
GTGCAGGATAAGGCGCTGCTGGACAATATTCTTTACAGCGGTGTGTGGATGCATTTTCGGCAGAAAAAACAGGAGGAACGGCAGTGATAAACGATCCTTATAAGGTCCTTGGGGTCAGCCCGGATGCCTCTGACGAGGAGATCAAGCAGGCCTACCGCAAGCTGGCCAAAAAATACCATCCGGACTTAAATCCCGGCGACGAAACGGCTGCCAAGAAGATGCAGGAGATCAATGCTGCCTATGAGCAGATCAAAAATCCGGAAAAGGCCCAGCAGCAACAGGGCTATGGCCATGATCCTTTCGGCGGCTATGGCCGCTATCAACAGCAAAATGCCGGCAGCGATTATCAGCGCGCCGCATATCAGTACATTATGTACGGCCGCTTCCGTGAGGCGCTGAATGTTTTGGCAAATGCCGAAACCCGGGACGGTCGCTGGTATTACCTAAGCGCCCTGGCAAACGACGGCCTTGGCAATCAAGTCACGGCGCTGGAGCATATCCGCCGGGCAGTGAGTATGGAGCCGGACAATATGGAGTATCTGCAGGCTTTGGAAGCCATCGAAAGCGGCGGTGCCGTCTATCGGCGGCAGGCCGGCAATTTCCGGGGCTTCGGGCTGGGCGGAAATCCCTGCTCCAGTCTGTGCATGTGCTATCTGGCACAGTTTTTCTGCTGTCCGTTCCCCTGCTGTTGACAGATATATTTCGAAGTGGTATAGTAATTAAGACAATTTGATAACCCATAGCGTGGCGCCGGGGGCGAAGAACCTCCTGCGCTGAACAAGACAATCGGGTGCGAATCCCGGACGGTACCGCCGCTGTAAGTGATGATGGCGTGCTCTTTGGACGAAAGTCGGTCACTGGGGGAGACCCTGGGAAGGCAGAGCCGCCGCAGATATCCCAGATCTGCAGTCACAAGTCAGAAGACCTACGCTTTTGGTTCTCCCTCCCTTCGCGAGCTACGAAGGGGGTGCTTTTGTCGCAGAAAAACGGCTGCGGCGCTATTTTCAGCGCCGCAGCAATATTGTTTTTAGGAGGTATTTTTATGAAGAACAAAAAATTGTTGATCGCCCTGATCGCCTTTGTGGCAGTTGTGGCACTGATGGTAGGGGTGTGGTTTGCCACCCGTCCGGAAGCACCGGAAACCACCGACCCCACCGCAACGACCGAGACCGGCACATCGGATCCTGATATGGCAAAGCTGAAGTTTACTGTCATCGTCGTTCACGCAGATGGCACAGAAAAGACCTTTAACTATGAAACCACCGGCGGCTATTTAGGACCGATTCTGGTGGAAGAGGGCCTGATCGAGGAGTCTGACAGCTCCGGCCTTTACAACACCGTTGACGGCGTTACCGCGGATTGGAATGTTGACCAGAGCTGGTGGGCGTTCTATATCGGTGATGAGATGGCAATGTACGGTATGAATGACGCCGCGATCCACGACGGCGATGTGTTTAAGCTGGTATACACCAAGTGAAACGAAAGATAAAGCTGACCACATTTGAGCTTGCGTTGTTTGGCGTGCTGGGAGCGCTGACCTTTGCGGCAAAATTTGTGATGAGCTACCTGCCGAACATCGAGCCGGTGAGCTTGATGATCATGCTGTTTGCGGTAACCTTCGGCTGGAAGGCGCTGTATCCCACATATTTGTATGTGGCGATGGAAATTCTATTTTACGGCATCAATACTTGGAACATCTATTATCTGTATATTTGGGCGGTGCTGCTGATCGCGGCGCTTCTGCTGCGGAAAATGCAGGAGCCGCTGGGCTGGGCAATTTTGTCCGGCACATTTGGCCTGCTGTTTGGCGCGCTTTGCGGTATTACAGACATTTTTATCGGCGGTTTCGGCTATGCAGCTGCTAAATGGGTCAGCGGCATCTGGTTTGATCTGCTGCACTGCGGCGGCAATTTTGTGATCGCCTTGCTGCTGTTTAAGCCCCTGCGGGAACTGCTGAAAAAGCTTTATGATAGGGTAAAAAACTAAGCCTTGCCTCTCCCTTTGGGAGAGGTGCCCAGTGCGCACACTGGGCGGAGCGGGTAGAACAGAAAACCCTCTCTGGCAAAAATCGAAGATTTTTGCCAGCTCTCCCAGAGGGAGAGCCAAGTAATAAAGTAAAAAATATGGGAGGCATATGCCTCCCATATTTTTTTCATAACTCTTTGTACATTGCCGCCGCGTCATCCTTGCGGACAGTTTCAGAAATCTGCAGGACTTCTACGGCTACGGTGCGTGGACCCATGGTGATCTCCAGCCGATCGCCCACCTTCACCTCGTAACTGGCCTTGACCACACGGCCGTTCACACTGATACGGCCATTGTCGCAGGCTTCGTTGGCAACGGTGCGGCGTTTGATCAAACGGGAGACCTTCAAGTATTTGTCCAGGCGCATCTTACTTGTTGACAGCGTCCTTCAGAGTCTTGCTGGCCTTGAAGTTGGGCAGGGTAGCAGCAGCGATGGTGATGGTCTCGCCGGTGATGGGGTTGCGGCCGGTGCGAGCTTCACGCTTCTTGGTCTCGAAGATGCCCAGGCCGGTCAGCTGGACGCGGTCACCAGCGGCCAGAGCCTTGGTGATGGCAGCGACGGTAGCGTTCAGAGCGCCCTCGGCGTCCTTCTTGGTCAGGCCAGCGGCCTCAGCGATTGCGGTGATCAGTTCGGTCTTGTTCATTGTTGTTTTCTCCTTTTTTGTATATAGTTTGGATTTTGCTAACAGATTTATATGAACCGCCATTGGCGAATCATAGATGCAGGAATTTGGCGATCTTCTCGCCCTTGGGCAGCAGCAGACAATCCTCTCTTGTGATGGCCTTCAGATTGATAACGGCGATGACATATACCACCACGCCAACGGCGATAGGTGCGCCGCAGGCAATGATCCGGCTGACATTTCTGCCCAGTACGGTGATCACACCGTACCAGCTGCCGAATACCGCGATGCCCATCAAAATGGCAGCGCCGATGGAGCGCAGCATATTGCGCACGATGGCAGGCGCCTCCGGCAGAACCTTTTTAATGGTAAACAGATTCAGCACCGTGATGCACAGATAGCACAGCAGGCTTCCGATGGGTGTGCCCAGGATACCGATATTGGGGTTGCCTGTCAGAATAAATACGGCAACCAGCTTCACAGCGCCGCCGATGAACATATTGATCACCGGCAGGTTTACATGGCCGTGGGCTTGCATAATGGCATTGGTCAGCAGCACCAGGGCATTGAATACGATGCAAACACCCAAAACCGTCATCAGGGAGGTGGACAGCACCAGTTTTTCGCCGGTATAGCCGCCCAGAAGACCGGTGACCGGCTCAGCCAGCACCGCCAGACCCACAGCGCAGGGGGCGCTGATCAGACCGGTGACACGGACAGCGGATTCCTCCGTGATCCGTGCGGCCTTGCGGTCGCCGGAAGTGATCTGGGCAGTGATGGCGGGGATGATGCTGATGGTGATGGGGGTAATAAATGCGCAGGGCATATTGAAAATGGTCTGGGTCATATTGTAAATGCCCTTTTGAGTATCTGCCTGATCCTGGGTCAGGAAGGTCAGCAGCTGACTCATATAGATCTTGGTTTCCAGCACCGTCAGGATCTGCAGACCGGCAGAGCCGATGGTGATGGGGATGGCGATGGCCAGCAGGCCCTTGGCGATGTCTTTGCCGGAGTCTACCGGCTCGTTGGAAACGGGCATTGCCTTAAATGCCTTGCGGAAGCAGCGATTGAGATAGAACGAGGAGATCAGGCAGCTCATGGTGACACCGAAGATGGCGCCGCCGGCGGCCAGGGGAATGCTGTCCCAGTAAAATTTGATCAGCAGCGCCGCGGCAATGCCAACGATCAGCTTGCACACCGCCTCCAGCACCTGGCTGACGGAGGTGGGGAGCATATTGCTCTGTCCCTGGAAGAAGCCACGGTAGGTGCTCATCAGGCAGATCAGGAAGCAGCACGGACCCAGCGTGCCGATGGCGGCCCAGGCATCGGGCTGCTCCTGAAATGCGGCCAGCTGCTTGCAGAAAACGGTCATCAGCAGCGTGCCGATCAGACCCAAGGAAAGGAAGATCGTCCGGGAAACGGTGTAGATCTTCCGCACCTGCCGGTAGTTGCCCAGGGAGCTTGCCTGGGAGATCATCCGGCTCATTGCCACGGGCAAGCCCGCGGTGGAGATCATCAAAAGAACGGTGTAAATTTCATAAGCGGTGCTGTAGTAGCCGAAGCCCTGCTCGCCGATGATGGCATTGAGGGGGATCTTATACAGCGCGCCAATGACCTTGACGATGGCGGTAGCAGCTGCCAGCAGCATCGTGCCGTGGAGGAAATTTTGCTTTTTCGTAGTGTCCGACATTGTGCCCTCCTTACTTGGCGCTCTCAGCGAACACCCGGGGAATGGCGTAGGTGGTCAGCTCTTCTACTGCGTGCTGCAGGTCGATGGTGGGGAATTGGCCGTTCTGATAGAGGATCTTGCCGCCCACCATGGTCATCGCCACATCGCCGCCCTTGGCGCCGTAGACCAGGGCATTGAGCACATTGTGGCAGGGGATCAGGTGGGGAGCGGAGAAGTCCACTAGGATCAAGTCAGCATCCATACCAACCTCGATCATACCGATTTTATCGGCACGCCCCTGGGCGCGAGCGCCGCAGGTGGTGGCCATCATCAGGGCCGCAGAGGCGGGCAGCGGCTTATCTGTACGGGCAGACATTGCTGCGCCACGCAGAACTTCAAACATATCCAGATTGCCACATTCCACAGCGCCGCCGGTACCCAGCGCCACATTCATACCATTCTTAACGCAGCTGAGAATGGGGGTGGCGGGGTAGCCATTCTTGGCGGCAGCCAGAGGGGTGGCAACGGCGGTGGCCTTCTTCTTACCCAGCCGCTTCTGGTCTTCTTCACTCAGGCAACCACAGCCGGCTGCGGTAACGGGAACATTGAACACGCCGTGGCAATCCAAAAGCTCTGCCGGGGAAAGACCGGTGCGATCCAGGCAGGAATCGGTCTCGCTCTGGGTCTCCGCCAGATGGAGCTGGAAGCCTAAGCTTTGCTCAATGGCGTAACCTGCAAGACCCTCCCACAGCTTGTAGTTGCTGGTGTACTCGGCGTGGATGCCGGCGTCGATCTTGATGCGGCCGTCGTCGTGACCGTGCCACTTTTCTACAACTTTGCGCGCGAATGCGCACTGCTCGTCGGTCTCAAAGTCAAAATCTTCGTTTTCGTCGATGAAGCGGTAGGCGGACAATGCAATGTTGGCCTTAATGCCACTTTCGGCAGCGGCTTCCGCGGTGGCTTCGGGGTAGTAGTACAGATCGCTGACGGAGGTGATGCCAAAGCGCAGGCATTCGGCGATGCCCAGCAAGGCAGCGGCCTTGGCACAGCGCCCGTCCATCTTGTCCTCCAAACGCAGCTGGGTCTCCAGCGCTTCGTGGGCGGGCAGCTCATCGCAGTAGCTGCGAAGAACGGTGGTGGCCAAATGGGTGTGGCAGTTTACAAGACCGGGCATCAGCACCATTCCGGTGCCGTCGATGATGGTCTGAGGCTTTTCCTCCGGGGCGGTCTTGCCAATATAGGCAATTTTTCCCGCTTCAATGCCCAAATATGCGCCAAACAGCACATCCATTCGGTTGTTCATCGTTACTAAGGTAACATTGGAAATTAAAGTGTCCAAAACGGTCATTTCCTTTCATAGCAAGGAGAAAAGCTGGCGCTTATCCTCCAAAACATTGTCGATCAGCGCAATATACTGCTCGGGGAACTTGGGATTGTGGAAGCGCTGCAGCGTCCCGTCGGGCAGGTTGACCTTATTCATACCGCCGCCGCCAAGGGAGACGATGGTGTGCAGCTCCTCCATCATATAGATGTTGTAGAGGCAGTCAAGATCCCCGGCGCTCCAGCCGATGTTCTCGAAAGAGCCGGACATATATTTTTGCCGGTACAGATAGTAGGGCTTGTAGCCCAATTGGGGCAAGGTGGCGTTGGCGTAGTCCACCATCCGGGTCACTTCCCGGGCAGAGGACAGATCCTTCCGCCGCTCAAACAGGTCAGCGCCCTTTTTCAGCGCCAGAGTATGAACGGTGATATTGGCAGGGTTAAGAGCCGCGACGCTATCCAGAGAATGGCGGAAGCCGTCAAAATTATCCGTAGGCAAACCGGCGATCAGATCCATATTGATGGCGTCAAAGCCGGCGCTTTTTGCCCATTCAAAGGCGCGCTTCACATCCTCGCCGGTGTGGGGACGGCCGCAGGCACGCAGCACGCTGTCCACCATACTCTGGGGATTGATGCTCATACGGTCAGCGCCGTGCTGACGGATAATGCGCAATTTTTCCTGGGTCAAAGTATCCGGCCGGCCGCCTTCTACAGTAAATTCTATGCAGCGGCTCAGGTCGAAAGAGGTACAAATGGCGTCCAAAAGGGCTGCCATCTGGGAATTGTCCAGGGTAGTGGGGGTGCCGCCGCCGATATAAACGGTGCGGACGGTTTTGCCGGATTGGGCAAGGAGCTTGCCGGTCTCAGCAATTTCTTTCCTCAGGCAGTCAAGATAGGGCTGCAAAAGGGAAGCGTGCTTGCCTATGGTGCGGCTGACAAAGCTGCAGTATGTACATCTGGTGGGGCAAAAGGGAATGCCCACATACAGGGAGATGTCCCCTGCGTTCATCTTTTTTACCGCATTCACTGTGGATTCCGAGCAGGCGATGGCCAGCTTTTGCCGGGCTTCGGTGACATAGTAGATATCTTTCAGCATTTTGGCAGCGGAGCGGATGCTGCCGCCCTCCAGAATATGCTTTGTGGAAATTTTGGTAGGACGGACACCGGCCAGCGCGCCCCAGGGGGGCAGCTGCGGCAGCAGCTGAATGGCAGCCCGATAATAGCTCTGCTGCAAAATGCGGCGGCGATCCCGGACGGCTTCTTCGCTTGCTTTCAGCCGGCGGCTGCCGCGGACAGTTTTGCCGTCTGCCGTGATGGTGGTAACAGCGGTGAGCCAGCGCTTGCCGCGGTGAAGCGCGGAAACGGCTTCGCCCCGGGCATCGGGGCCAAACAGCGACATCTGCAGCTGCTCTACCGCGTATCGGTCATCGTGACCGATGAGCGTTAGTTTCATAGATGATCCTCTACTGCATATAGGGATTATAGCGCTTTTCCTGAGCCAAAACAGTCGATTTTCCGTGACCGGGATAAACGGCGAGAGCATCCTCCGCCTGCGCCAGACGGTTCAAGCTGCGGCGCAGCGTTCCCCAGTCGCCGCCGGGAAGATCCGTTCTTCCGCAGGAGCCATAAAACAGCGTATCGCCGCTGAAGCACGCGTTTTCTGCGATCAGGCAAACAGAGCCGGGGGTATGCCCCGGGGTGTGCAGCACCCGGAAGACAAGGCCGGCCTTTTCGATCCGGTCACCTTCCCCGTAGGTGTGGGTGTAGGGAATAGGGCCTGCGGTCCACATTGCGGGGAGGGAAAGATCTGCTTCGTGGATATACACGGGGCAGGACAGCATTTGTGCCAGGGCGCCGACAGCGCCCACATGGTCAAAATGACCGTGGGTCAGGAAAATGGCATCGGCAGTCAAGCCGTTGTCCGACAAAAAGCGGGAAACGGCTTCCGGGCCGTAGCCGGGGTCAATAATAACACAGCGGTCATCATTTTGGACGATATAAGTATTGGTCTGGTACGCGCCCAGGGTAAGTGTATGGACCTGCATACTCAGCCTCTCCTGGGGGTTTCCATCAGCTGAACGGTGTCCAGGATCAGGGTCACGGGGCCGTCATTGACAGATTCTACCTGCATATCGGCGCCGAAACGGCCATGCTGTGGCGGATAGCCCAGCTCCTCACAGAAACAGAGGAACTTTTCATACAGCCGGTTGCCCAGCTCCGGGTCAGCAGCCTCGGCAAAGCTGGGACGGCGACCTTTGCGGACATTGCCGTAAAGGGTGAACTGGCTGACAACCAGCACCTGTCCGTTGACGGAATCCAGACCCAGATTCATCTTGCCGTTTTCATCTTCAAAAACACGCAGACCCAGGGCTTTTTCTGCAAGATAACGGCATTCCTTTTCCGTATCCTCCGGGCCAACGCCCAGAAGGATCAAAAAGCCCTTGCCGATCTTGCCCACCACCTCGCCGTCAATGGTAACGGAGGCGGAATTGACTCTGGTCAGTACAGCACGCATTGTAAAAACTCCTTTTAGTTCTGGCCGCGGCGGGAGCCGATCACATCCCGGATGTTCACCAGCTTTTTCCGGATGGAATCCAGCTCGTCCACATCCTTGACCTCGAACCGAACTGTAAAAATACTCTTGCCGTCGGGCAGATCCTTGCCGAACAGCTCCTTGACCCGCACCCGGGCAGTGGTCATCACGGTCGCCACATCCAGCAGCAGACCGTCGCGTGTGATGCAATCCAGCTCCAGCGTGGTTTCAAAGGGCTGATTGTCCTGGTTGGCCCAGCGGACATTGACCCAGCGGGCGGCCTGGATAGGATGGCTGCGGTTGGCGGTGTTGGGACAGTCGATCCGGTGGACGCTGACACCGAAGCCCTTGGTGATAAAGCCAATAATGGCATCGCCGGGAACCGGGGTGCAGCACTTGGCAAATTTGATCATACAGGAGTCGATATCCTCAACGATGACGCCGTTGATGGCGTGGCGGTTGCGCTTGACTGCATCGGAATCTGGCTCGGTGCGCAGAGGATTTAGCTGCTTTTCATTATTTTGCACCCGAATGGCCTTGTTAATATCATCCCGGATGCGTCCCACGGCCTTGGCAGCGGTCAGACCGCCGTAGCCGATAGCGGCGTACATATCCTCCCAGTCGTCAAAGGACAGCTTTTTCAGAAGCTGGCGGCTGATCTCCGGGTCAATGGTGATGCTCAGGGGCAGGAGATTCCGCTTCATTTCCGCTTCGAAAGAGGAGCGGCCGTGCATTACATTTTCTTCCCGCTTTTCCTTTTTAAACCACTGCTTGATCTTGGTGCGGGCCTGATTGGACTTGCACAGATTCAGCCAGTCCCGGCTGGGGCCCTTGGCGGATTTGGAGGTCAGGACCTCCACGATGTCGCCGTTTTTCAGCGTGGTGTCAATGTTGGTGATGCGGTTGTTGACCTTGGCGCCGATCATAGAGTTGCCGACGCCGGAGTGAATGGCGTAAGCAAAGTCGATGGGCGTGGAGCCGGCCGGCAGGGAAACGATACGGCCCTTGGGAGTGAAGACGAAAACCTCGTCGTCGAACATATCGATCTTCAGAGACTGGACATATTCCTCCGCATCCGCATCCTGCTGGCTTTCCAGCAGACGGCGCACCCATTCAAAGTCCTTCTCGCTGCCTGCACCCTCGCCCTGCTTGTATTTCCAGTGGGCGGCGATGCCATATTCGGCAGTTTCGTGCATATCCCAGGTGCGGATCTGCACCTCAAAGGGGATGCCCTGATTGCCGATGACGGTGGTGTGCAGGGATTGGTACATATTGGGCTTTGGGGTGGAAATATAGTCCTTAAACCGTCCGGGAACCAGATTAAACAGATCGTGAACATGGCCCAGGACATTATAGCAGTCGGGAATGGAATCCACAATGACCCGGAAGGCGTAAATGTCGTACAGCTCGTCCATGGTCTTGTTCTGATTCTCCATCTTGCGGTAGATGGAGTAGACATGCTTGATACGGCCATAGGTGGTGTTGTGGATGCCAACACGCTCCAGGCGATCCTGGATCGTGCTCTGGATGGTGTGCATAAAGGCCTCGTCCTGCTCCTTATGGACCTTCAAATAGTCCATAATATTGGCATAATTTTCAGGATCCAGATACTGCAGGGCAATATCCTCCAACTCCCACTTGATCTTTTGCATACCAAGACGGTGAGCAAGAGGCGCATAAATATCCATGGTTTCCCGGCATTTGCTGACCTGCTTGGCAGGGGTCTGGTACTGCATGGTACGCATATTGTGCAGACGGTCTGCGATCTTGATCAGCATTACCCGGATGTCCTTGGACATTGCCATAAACATCTTGCGCAGATTTTCCATCTGTGCCTGCTCGGTGGAGGAAAAGTTGGCGCGGGTCAGCTTGGTGACGCCTTCCACCAACTCTGCTACGGACGCACCGAACAGCTTGGAGATCTCCTCAAAGGAGGCGTCGGTGTCCTCAATGCAGTCGTGGAGCAGGGCGCCCAGAATGGCGTCCATATCCAGACCCATTTCCACTACGATCTCAGCGACGGCCAGCGGATGGATGATATAAGGAGAGCCGTCCTTGCGCTTCTGATCCTTATGCTTGTTGCGGGCATATTCAATTGCCTTGTCCAGCAGCTCCGTGTCGGTACCGGGCATACGGCTGCGGACGGTTTCATAAAGGGAAGCGTAATGTACTTCAAAGGTTTCCAAAGATTTCAGCTCTCTTTCGCGTGCAGCAGGCGCTGCATGGTGGGACTGGTGGTGAGATCGGCCTTTTCAGAGCCGGGGGTCAGAACAACGGTGATGTTCTTGTGCTGCTTGTATACCTGCAGCAGGCCCACATCCCGGAAAATATCCAGGCAGGTCAGCAGCTGCTCCAGGCTTAAGGCCTGACCGGACCAGCGGACGATCTTGCGGCACAGGCACATGGGATATTCGTCAATAGATCCGCCCGCATTGGCAAGGTATTTCCAAACCATACCCAGCAGACTGCGGTCCGGCAACAGCCGGTTGGCGATCTCCGGGGTCAGCTTGTGGCAGCAAAGCTGCACATAGCCAAAGGATTCCGGTGAGCAGGGGGCGGCACAGCTGGGACGGATGTCCAGCACATTCAGCTGCACAGTCCGCTCGTCCCGATATTCGTTGATCTGGGCGTTAAAGGCCACATCCACGATGTCACCGGGCTCGATAGAGGCGGTCTGAGGGGTGGCGGAGAAAAAGATGCCGTTTAAGTACTGATTGCCGTACTTGAAGCGCAGGCGCATATGGCGGCCGTTGCCCACCAGATTGATCCGGTCTACAATAAGCCGCTCCATCATCAGCACCGGCTTGGGACAGCCGCTGCCGCAGGGCTCCAGACAGTTCAGAGAGTCAATGCTGCGCACCGTCAAAAGCTCCGGGGTGATGGCGCAGTCAATGTCAATTTGAGTGCGGGCAACATCGCCGGCATAATAGTCGGCAGCCAGCGCGCAGACCTTCTCCCGGAAGGCAGAGATCTTATCCCGGCGGATGGTGAAGCCGGCAGCCAATTCGTGTCCGCCGTAGCTTTCCAACAGATCGGCAGAGGCAGTCAGCGCGCTGAACAGATTGAAGCCGCCAAAACTGCGGGAACTGGCCTTGCCGCTTTCGCCGTCCAGGCAGATCAGAAAAACGGGACAGCAATATTCTTCCGCCAGGCGGTTGGACACGATGCCCACTACGCCCTGATGCCAGGTCTCGTCTGCCAGCACGATAGCCTCGGGAAGCTTGCCCTGGGGCAGCATGGAAACCGCCTGGGCGTAAATTTCGGATTCTACAGTCTGCCGCTCCCGATTCAGCGCACACAGCTGCTGTGCCAGCAGCTCAGCCCGCTGGGGATCATCTGTCAGAAACAGCTCCACCGCCAGATTGATCTGACCCATACGGCCGGCGGCATTGATCCGGGGCGCCAGCATAAAGCCGATTGAGGCGGCGGTGATATTTTCCCGAACACAGCCGGCCTCTTTCATCAGCGCGGCGATGCCGGGACGGGGAGCGAGCTTCATTTGCTCCAGACCCCGGGCCACAAACACCCGGTTTTCCCCCTGCAGGGGCATAACATCTGCCACAGTGCCGAGGCAGACCATATCGGCATACTCCCTAAGGACTTCTTCCTGGGAGCCGCACAGCGCAGCGGCCAGCTTAAAGGCGACGCCCACGCCGCAAAGGGTCATATGGGGATATCCGCAGTCAGGCCGATGGGGGTCTACAACGGCAATGGCATCCGGCAGGATATCCTTACACTCGTGGTGATCTGTGATCACCAGATCGATCCCCAGCTCCTTGCAAAGCTGCGCCTCCGAAACGGCGGTAATGCCGCAGTCTACCGTGATGATCAGCTGGACACCTTCGCTGCTGAGCTGACGGATGGCGATGGGATTCAGGCCGTAGCCCTCCTCCAGCCGTCCGGGAATATAGCTGACAACATCCGCGCCGTGGCTGCGCAAAAACGCAGTCAGCAGGCAGGTAGAGGTGATGCCGTCCACATCGTAGTCGCCAAAGACGGCGATCTTTTCGCCCCGGGTCATAGCCAGGGCCACCCGGCTGGCAGCCATGTCCATATCCTTCATCAGCAGGGGATCGTCCAGGGGCTTGTCGCAGCGCAGATAATCGGCAGCATCCCTTACGCCGGCCATACCCCGGGCGGAAAGGATCATTGCACTTAAGGGGCTGTAGCCTGCGCTTACCAATTCGTTCACCGACCCGGATTGGGGTTGCTGAACATTCCAAATTCCGTATTTCAAAGCAATACACATCCATCATATCTTTTTTCTAAATATTATAGCAAAAAAAGATAGGATACACAATAGGAAAACGCGGAATTTTCCTTAAAAAGCCCCGAAATTACTGGACTTTTTGGCAAAACGGACGCCTGCGGCGGCAGTATTGGAAGGAAATGCTATTTTCCCGGAGCGGGGGTCATAAAAAGCTGCGTGACCACCACCGCCAAAAGGGGCGACAGGATCATCCCTCCCAGACCGAAAAGCCGGTAACCGGCATACATTGCAAACAGCGTGATCAGCGGATCCAGCCCCAGCTGTTTGCCCACAAACCGGGGCTCCAGGACTTGCCTCAGAAGGGCTGCGGTGGCATAGATCCCCAAAAGTCCCACGGCCCGAATGCTGTCGCCCTGCAGAAAGCTGACCAGGCTCCAGGGCACCAGCACCATTCCTGTGCCCAGAATGGGCAGCGCATCCACCAGACTGATCAGCGCAGCCCACAGCGGTGCGTAGCGGATCTGCAGAATGAAGAAGCCCACGGTTAAAATCAAGAAGGTGATGCTCATCAGTTTTCCCTGCGCCAGCAGCCAGCCCAGGACAGAGCGCTTCAGACTTTTTAAAGCAGGAAGGTAGGTTTCTTTCCACCGCTTGGGGAGATGACGGGAAAGCCAGCTGCGGATCTTCGGCAGCTTGGCGGAGATCATATACCCTGCCAGCAGCCAGGTGCCGAAGCCCAGAACGCTGTCCGGCAGCTTGCTCAAGATATTGGAGGCAAGCCCCAGCAGCTTGGCAGAGACCTGATCAATTATGGCGGTGCCGTCGGAAAACATACCGTCCACGCTGCGCTGCACCAACGGCTGCAGATTTTTAGGGGTCTTGCTGGCAATTCCGGTGAGCCACAGCTGCAGGGATTCCATTCCCTGCATCGCCGTATCTTCCAGATCCGGCACCACACCTGCCAGCATTCCCAATTCCCGCAGCAGCAGCGATATCAGTACCATAATGGCTAAAATGAACAGCACCAGCGTCATGGTCATTCCGATGCCGGTGGCTGCAGCTCGGGGCAGCTTGGCTTTTGTATGGAAAAAGCGCACCAGCGGCTCTGCGATCAGTGCCAGAAGGATGGCCAGCGCAAAGGGCAGCAAAACCGGCATCAGATACCGCACACCCAAAAAGACCAGCAGAACGATACCGGCGGTGAAGATAAGCTTGCGAAAAGGGGATTGGACCATAATTTTCTTCCTTTCGTGGACATTTGGCGTCGAGGGGCTTGCATTTTTAAAAAAGTGTGTTACAATAAGAGACACAAAACGCAAAAAACTTCAGTTTGGAGGATGGATATGAAGACGAAAGCAAAATACTATATCGTAGAAGCATCCGCTCTGCCGGAGGTATTTCTGAAGGTGGCAGAGGCAAAGCGCCTGCTGTCTACCGGTGAGGCTACTACCGTCAATGATGCCGCTAAGATGACAGATATCAGCCGCAGCGCTTTTTATAAGTACCGGGATGCGATCCTGCCCTTCCAAAACAGAACAATGGCGCAGATCATCACATTCCAGCTGCTGCTTCGGGATGCGCCCGGCGCATTGTCCGGGATCCTGAATATGCTGGCAAACTTTGGCGCCAATATTCAGACCATTAATTCCATCCTGCCCTCCAACAGCTGTGCGCTGGTAACCATTTCCGCGGACACCTCGGATCTGACCATCGCGCTGGAGGATCTGCTGCACAGCCTTTCCGAAGCCCCCTATGTGATCAAGGCGGAGGTTCTGGCAGGCTAAACCCCATATTTTGCCGCCCTGCAGACGCAGGGCGGTTATTTTTTGCACACAAAATGTCAGCTCTTGGCGTAGAATGGGGCGGAGGTGATGCAAAATGCGGATAGTGGTAAAATTCGGGGGATCGTCCCTGGCGGATGGGGAGCGCATACAAAACGCAGCCAAAAAGATCGCGGCGCTCCGGGCTGCCGGGCATCAGATTGTAGCAGTGGTCTCCGCCCAGGGAGATACTACCGATGATATGATCGCCAAAGCTGCTCAGATCCATACAGATCCGCCCAAACGGGAAATGGATGCCTATCTTGCTGCCGGAGAGCAGATGTCCGCTGCGCTGATGGCAATGGCGCTGCAAAAGATGGGATTGCCTGCGGTAAGTCTGACGGGGGCGCAGGCCGGCATGATGACCGACGGCGTACATTCCGATGCCCGTGTGCTGGGACTGAAAAATGACCGTGTTGCGCAGGAGATGGAACGGGATAACATAGTGGTGGTAGCAGGCTTTCAGGGTGTGGATGGCAAGGGCGACATCACAACGCTGGGGCGTGGCGGCTCGGATACTACGGCCGTGGCGCTGGCAGCGTTTCTGAAAGCTGCGGTGTGTAAGATCTATACCGATGTGGACGGTGTGTACGACAAAGACCCCAGAAAGTATCCGGATGCGGTAAAGCTGGACTGGATCGGGTATGACGATATGCTGCACATGGCCCGGCAGGGCGCGCAGGTGCTCCATGACCGATGTGTGGAGCTGGCGCAGATCTATCAGGTGCCGGTGCAGGTGCTGTCCACATTCCGCCCGGGGGAGGGAACATTCATCACAGCGTTCCCGGAAGATTTTTCCCAAATCTAATATAAGATATTCCAATGCTTTATCAAAATTCCGGATAGCCGCCTGGCTGTCCGGAATTTGTTATATTTGGGTTCTGCACTTGCTTTTTGGGGAGAAAAAGGGGATATTTTGTGCTTTTTTTGAAGAAAAACGGGAAAAACCACAAAATATATCGGTATCAAGTGTTGACAAATTGTAACCAATATGCTATCATCGGTAACGGTTTGTAACTATTTGTAACCAAAATCGTTTTGGAAAGGAGCGGTTACCGATGAAAAGCAAGCGTCTTTTTAAGATCGTGGCATCCCTGCTGGTATGGGTTATGATGCTGTCTGTATTTGCCCAGCCGGTTATGGCTAAGCCTGCTGATGAAATTCTATATGCCGGTTCCCTCCAAACGAAAGAGGAGACGGTAAACAGCTACACTGTCAGTAAGGTTCGCCGCAGCCCCTACTATGACTCCACCGAGATCGGCTGCTTCAAGAACGGCACACTGCTGACCGTTCTGGAAGAAACCAGAGAGTTTTACAAGGTAGACTGCTACGATATGAACGGCTACATTGCCAAGAGCCAGGTTGCCGTCAATGAGAACGGAGAATATTATGTAAACTGCGATAAGGACTCTGCAGAAACCAAGCAGCTGCCCTATTACAGTATGCAGACGGCTCTGGAGCTTCGGGACAATCTGCTGACAGCAGCCAAGGAGTACATCGGTGTTCCCTATGTTTCCGGCGGCACCAGCCGCTGGGGCTTTGACTGCTCCGGCTACACCCAGTATGTGTTCGATCAGGTGGGTCTGTCCATTGCGCGTACCGTATGGATGCAGATGGATGTGGGCATTATCGTGGCGAAGGAAGACCTGCAGTGCGGTGACCTGGTGATCTTCTCCTACACCGGTGAGAACGGCGGCTTTGCCTCTCACATTGGTATCTATGTGGGCAACGATCAGGTCATTCACGCCAGCTCCAGCCGCGGCGTTACCATTTCCGATTTGAACAGCGCCTACTATGTGACCCATTATCAGTGCGCACGCCGGATCATCCTGGAGGAGGAAGTCTTCCAGCTGTCCATTCCGGTAACGGGCATTATGCAAAATGCCTCCGGCTCCTACTGGCGCAATGAAACCGCCGGCGACAGCATCTTCGTCGGTATGTGATAAGCAACATTGTAACCGACCCAAGATCGCTTGGGTCGGTTTTTTGCGAAAGAAACGCCTTGGCCCCTTCTTTGAGGGGGCTGTCACGGCGAATGCCGTGACTGGGGGAGTTAAACTCCCTCCGTCTTTTTGCTTCGCAAAAATCCACCTCCCTCAAGGAGGGCGGCAAGGGAGTGCAAAATTGATAAGCATAGAGAAAATTCCTTGCAAATAGACAAAAAGATGAGTATAATAACCTGGTTGCTGATTTTAGAAAAAGAGGATTTTTATGAGTACGCAGAATAGATTACCTGAAAACAAAATGGGCGTTATGCCCTTAACAAAATTGCTGATCAATATGTCTCTGCCGATGATCATTGCAATGCTTGTGCAGGCGCTGTACAATGTGGTCGACAGCGTTTTTGTATCCTGGTATGATCCGGATGCTGCTGTTACGGCGCTGTCGCTGGCATTTCCGGTGCAGAATATTATGATCGGCTTCGCCACCGGTATCGGCGTGGGCGTTAACGCCCTGCTGAGCAAATCCCTGGGCGAGGGCGACCAGAAGACCGCCAACCGCGCAGCTGGCAACGGCTTCTTCCTGGTGGCACTGGCCACGGTGATTTTTGCGCTGTTTGGCATCTTCGGCACAGGGGCATTTTTTAATATGCAGCCCATTGATGAGAACAAGGAGCTGGTTGTCAGATATGGCACACAGTACACCAGCATCTGCTGCATTTTTGCCGTGGGTATTTTTGTGGAGGTGCTGGGTGAGCGTCTGCTGCAGGCCTCCGGCCGGACAGTCTATACTCTGGTCACCCAGGGCACCGGCGCGGTGCTGAACATCCTTCTGGATCCGCTGTTTATTTTTGGCGTAGAGTGGCTGGGCATTCCGCCTATGGGCATTGCCGGTGCGGCCATTGCAACGGTGACCGGCCAGTGGGTCGCGGCCATTCTGGCGCTGATCTTCAATTTGAAATGCAACCCGGAGGTAAATTTCCGCCTGCGGGATATGATCCCCAGCAAGCGGGTGATCGGCAAGATCCTGACCGTGGGCGTGCCCTCCATTATTATGGTGGCGGTGGGCTCGGTGATGAATTTCTCTATGAATCAGATCCTGCTGGGCATTGATCCGACAAATGCCGCAACCAAGGTGTTCGGCATCTATTTCAAGCTGCAGAGCTTCTTCTTTATGCCCCTGTTCGGCCTGAATAACGGCACGGTTTCCATTGTGGCCTATAATTACGGCGCCCGGAAGCCGGCGCGCATCACCGGCACGCTGAAGCGTTCGTGCGCCATTGCCTTGTGCGTGATGATCGTAGGCCTGCTGGTGTTCCAGCTGGTGCCGGATCTGCTGCTGGATATTTTTAATCAGTCGGATGCTGTGATCCAGATCGGACGCACGGCGCTTCGGCAGATCAGCTGGGCGTTCCCCATGGCGGCCATCGGCATTGCGCTGACAGCTGGCTTCCAGGGCTTGGGCAACGGCAGCTATTCCACAATTATTTCGCTGTGCCGCCAGATGGTGGTGCTGCTGCCTGCCGCATATCTTCTGAGCCTTTCCGGCGTGGTCACCAGAGTCTGGTGGGCATTCCCCATTGCGGAGGTCTTCAGCCTGGCGGTATCATTGCTGCTCTTCCTGCGGATCTATAATCGGAAGATCAAGCCCTTGAGCGAATAAAGCATAAGAACAGTATGTCATTGCGAGGCCTGAAAGGCCGTGGCAAACCCCTAAAGCCCTGGTAGATTCCCACGGGTCTGACACCCCTCGGAATGACACCTTTTAATCCAAAGAAGAAAGAAAAGCCCGTGGCTATGCCACGGGCTTGTTTTTATCGAATTTTCTTTCCGTCCAGGATGGCTTCCGTCAGCTTGTCGCCGTTGTAGCGCAGCGTCAGCAGGAAGAAGGGGGCATCCTGCCACAAAAGATCCAGAAAGATCTGATCGCCTTCCCATTTGGGCAGCTGATCCAGAAAATCCCGGCTGACCCATTGCAGATCGCCTTCGTTACACTCCTTCAGATCGCCCTCGAAGCCGTCGGCGGTGAACAGGTACATATACTCTCCGTCCTGCGGATTGTCGGTCAGAAAGGTGATCACGCCCCGGCACCGCCAGGCAGTTAATGTCAGACCCGTTTCCTCTCTGGCTTCCCGCAGCAGGCATTCCTCAGGGGCTTCTGTTCCCTCAAATTTGCCGCCGATGCCGATCCATTTATCCTGATTGATGTCATTTTTCTTTTTTGTCCGATGGAGCATCAACACCTGATCTCCACGGGTGATATAGCACAGTGTAGTGTTAATCATTGCTGCTCCTTGTCATTACGCGGATGGCGTGCTGCAGATTTTTGACGGTGATCTCTCCGGCACCTTCGCCCCGTTCGCCATCCAGCGTCCATGACATATTGGGATCGGCAGCGATCTTCAGATGGGATGTGCTCAAAAAGGTGATCATCGCGCAGTTGTATTTTTTATTTTGCAGCGCACCGATACATTCCGTGATCTCCAGAAAATCTTTGGGCGCGCGAACCAAAAGCAATTCAAATTTGCCGTCAGCCATATCCACCTGCTTGGGATCCAGACTCAGAATACCGCCTACAGAGGTGGAATTGCAGATAGCGCCAAAGAGAAAATCGTCCTCAATAACGCAATCCTCGGTTTCAATGCGGATATGCTCCTTGTGGAGCTGAGAAAGCTCCTGAATGCCGTTTAAGATGTAGGCAGCGTGGCCCAGAGCGTTTTTGATGTTCTGTGGCGTGGCGTAGGAGGTGCGGGTAAATGCGCCGAAGGATGCCACATAGGTAAAATACCGGTTTTGGAACTGCCCCACATCGTAGCAGACGGGCGTGCCCTCGGCAATGTCGCGGGCGGCCTGCAGAACATCCTTGGAAAGCCGCAGCGTGTTGGCAAAATCGTTGGTGGAGCCGCAGGGAATATAGCCCACGGGAATATCCAGGCCCAGCCGCATCAGACCGTTGACCATCTCGCTGAATGTGCCGTCGCCGCCGGCACAGACCGCCAGATCGCAGCCCTCTGCCAGCGCCATAGTTGCCCGCTCGCAATCTCCCGGGCTGGCGGTCATATGAACGGTCACCGTAAAGTCGGCACGGTTGAATATGGAAAGGATATCCGCAAGATGTTTGTTGGCCTTTCGCGTGCCTGCGTAGGGATTCATAACAAACAGCAGCTTTTTCAAAACAATCGCCCCTTTCTTTACAGCCTTATATTAATAGTATACCAGGAAATGGATGATTACAAGAGGGTCGCCGCAATCTTTAAAGGAAATTAAACTCCTGGGTGTCCAGTTTGCTTTCCAAAGCCAGCGGCTGCCCGGTAACGGGATGGATAAACTCCAGCTTTTTGGCGCAAAGCTGCTGATAGGAAAGCCCCAACCGGTCAGAAAAAGCGGTGGAGATCTGGCTGCCGTACTGGGGATCACCCAAAATAGGGAAGCCCATATAAGCGCAATGGACCCGGAGCTGATGGGTGCGGCCGGTGATGGGAGCAAGCGCCAGCTTGCAGATGTTTCCTTGACGCGCCAGCACCGCAAATCGGGTCTGGCTGGGCTTGCCCTCAGCGTGCACCTGCCGCAGAAGGCTGGGCAGGGGAAGCCGCCGGATAGGGGCGTCGATAATGCCGCTGTCCGTTTCCGGACCGCCAAAAGTCAGGGCGTGATAGGTCTTTTGCAAAGATGCAGCCTGCAATAGGGCGTGGGCATAAGAATTTTTCGCCAGCAAAACGATGCCAAAGGTATCCCGATCCAGCCGTGTAACCGGATGAAAAGCGCAGGGAAGCTCTTTTTTCTGATAGTAGCCGATGACAAGATTCGCCAGTGTGCCGGTATCCCGGCTGCGGGAGGGGTGGATCAACATTCCTGCCGGTTTGTCCACCGCCAGGATGTAGTCATCCTCATAAAGAACGGTCAGATCGCCGTCCTCTGCCGGATATTGGGGTGCAGGCTCGTCCATCAAAACGGTGATAGCATCGCCGGCTTTTACCGGAAAATCCGTGTGCTGGCTCTGGCCGTTGACCAAAATGCGATCATCCCATTTCAGACGGTTCATCAGCCCGGCGGACAGCTTCATTTCTTCCCGCAAAATAGAAGACAGCCGCCCATCCCGGGTAGCGATGTGATTTAACTGCATTTGACCAACTCCTCTCACCATATTGTAGGCGCAGCATAGGCCCCCTCTGACGAGGGGGCTGTCAGCCAATCAGGCTGACTGGGGGAGAGAATCTCTCCCTCCGGCAAAAATCAGAGATTTTTGCCACCTCCCTCCTCAGAGGGAGGCTTGAGCGACAAAAAGTCCTGCACTTGGCAGTGCAGGACTTTTTATGACTTAGTTCAGAGCAGCCTTAGCCTTCTCAACCAGAGCGGCGAAAGCGGCAGCGTCCTGGATAGCCATCTCGGACAGGCTCTTGCGGTTCAGCTCGATGCCGGCCTTCTTCACACCGTTCATAAAGGTGGAGTAGTTCAGGCCGAAGGGAGCAACAGCAGCGCTGATACGGGTGATCCACAGTCTGCGGTAATCACGCTTCTTCAGCCTGCGGCCAACATAGGCATAGTTGCCGGACTTCATGACCTGCTGCTTGGCCATCTTAAAGTGCTTGGACTTGGAACCCCAATAGCCCTTAGCCAGCTTCAGGGTAGCATTTCTTCTCTTGCGCGTCATCAGCGCGCCCTTAATTCTTGCCATTTCTGTATCCTCCTATTCGCCTTAC
>JAFQRK010000058.1 GCA_017410075.1 Oscillospiraceae bacterium
CCAGGTCGTGCAGCAGGCCTGCACGCTTGGCCAGGGAAGCGTCGATACCCAGCTCGGAGGCCATCAGGCCGGCAATGTGGGCAACCTCCATAGAGTGATTCAGCACATTCTGACCGTAGGAAGTGCGGTACTTCTGACGGCCCAGAACCTTGATCAGCTCCGGATTCAGGTTATGCACACCGGTTTCGTAGCAGGCGCGCTCGCCCTCCTCGCGGATGGTGCGATCCACTTCCTTGCGGGCCTTTTCCACCATATCCTCGATGCGGGTGGGGTGGATACGGCCATCGGCGATCAGCTTCTCCAGTGCCAGACGGGCGATCTCCCGGCGGACGGGATCAAAGCTGGAAACGGTGATGGCTTCGGGGGTGTCGTCGATGATCAGGTCAACACCGGTGATGGTCTCCAGGGTGCGGATATTGCGACCCTCGCGGCCAATGATGCGGCCCTTCATTTCATCGTTGGGCAGAGGCACTACGCTGACGGTGGACTCTGCGGAGTGATCGGCAGCGCAGCGCTGGATGGCGATGGACAGGACTTCACGGGCCCGATCCTCAGCCTCTTCCTTCATCTGGGCTTCGATCTCCTTGATTTTCATTGCAGTATCGTGGCGGATCTCCTCCTCCACGCTCTGCAGAAGCTGCTGCTTGGCCTGCTCCTGAGAAAGACCGGAAATGGCCTCCAAAGTGAGCAGCTGCTGCTTGCGGATGGCTTCGGCTTCTGCCTGGGTCTCAGCCACGGCAGCCAGCTTCTTGGCCAACTCTTCTTCTTTGCGCTCGAAATTCTCCGTCTTCTTATCCAGAGAGATTTCCTTTTGCTCCAGACGGCGCTCCTGCTTGGACAGCTCTGCCCGGCGCTCTTTGACTTCTTTTTCGTACTCTGTGCGTGATTTATGGATCTCGTCCTTGGCTTCCAGAAGCATTTCCTTCTTGCGGCTCTCACCGCTGCGGATAGCCTCGTTGATCAGGCGGGTAGCCTCGGCCTCAGCAGAGCCGATCTCGCGCTCGGCAAACTTCTTGCGATAGCCGACACCGGAAAGAAAACCGATCAGAATACCCACGACAGTGCCAACGGCGATCAAAACAATGGCTAATGTCAGTTCCATAATTCTTCAAACGCACCTCCTTCACTAAAATTGGCGTTAGTGAAAGGGGGCGGACGCTACAGACCCCTGGTGTGTCATTTGCATTATTCAAAAATAAGATACAAAGTAAACGCCATGAGGCGTGAATTGCGTTACCCCGGCTAACGCCGGTTATCGAAACGCAGACCGGAAAGCAGACCCGGAATGCGAATACCATACCAACATCATTTTACCCGTAAAGAAAGGGGTTGTCAAGCGTAATTGCACAAAATATGGTGGCTAAAGATACATTTTTCTACAATATACATAGCCGGAAAGGGCAAAAATGCAAAAAAGTGCTAGACAGAAAAGTATCATTCTGCTATAATCATTGCATACTTAAAGTAAGGGAGTGTGCCCTATGAAGTGTCCTTTTTGCGGAGATCAGGAGAGCAAGGTCGTAGATTCCCGCCGTTCTGAAGACGGCAACAGCATCCGCCGCCGTCGGGAATGCCTGCTGTGTCAGCGCCGTTTTACCACCTATGAGATCGTGGAGAGCCTGCCCATCATCGTAGTCAAGCGCGACGGTACACGCCAGAGCTTTGACCGCAATAAGATCCTGAACTCTATGGTCCGCGCCTTTGACAAGCGGAAGGTGGAGGTCGCCGATCTGGAGCGGATCACTACAGAGATCGAGCAGTCCATCCAGAACACGCTGGAGCGGGAAGTCAGCACCGATAAGATCGGTGAAATGGTTATGGAGCGTATCAAGCCCCTGGACGAGGTGGCATACATCCGCTTCGCTTCCGTTTACCGCCGTTTTCAGGATGTTGGCAGCTTTGTAAGTGAGATCAATAAGTTCCTGAAGAAGGATTGAGGATTAAAAGATGAATTTAGATGCCTTGATGGCCATATTTTCCGAGTTTGATGTGGCGGCATTTTTGCCTGAGCTGGATACGCTGATGGGCTGGGTGGAGACTGTGCTGCGCCTGCTGGTAATGGCAGGGCCGCTGCTGATGCTGGGATTTGGCCTGCTGTATCTGCTCGCACCGCCCAAGGAGGCCAACTATTCTCTGGGCTGGCGCTTCTGGTGGAGTATGGCCAGTTTGGATGCGTGGCAGTTTACCCATCTTTGGGCCGGCCGCGTCTGGTCGTGCCTGGGCTTCCTGCTGACGCTGATCATGGCCTTTATTTGCAACGCCTTCCGGCGGATGACACCGATGACGATGGTCTGGACAGCCACGATCTGCATTGTTTGTGAGCTGGTTTTGATGGGCGCCGCCTGCATCGGCATTAATATTGCCGTAATGAAGGTATTTGACAAGGATGGCTTCCGCAGAAGCGATTATGCAGACGAGTACGAAGAAGAATAAGATAAACGGACATCCGGCAGGATGTCCGTTTTGTTACGCCTCCCGGGGGCATTAGGGGTGGGGAAACCCCACCCCTACAAGCACGCCGGTAGATGTAGGATTGTAGGGGACGGCTCTCCCGTCCCGTTTGTCATTCCGAGGGCCGATAGGTCTGTGGGAATCTCCCGGTATGGCTGCAAACTTTAGGGGATTGCCGCGTCGGCTTCGCCTCCTCGCAATGACAGGCTTTTTACAGGCAATGCTACGCACCCAAGTGCCGGGGTAGATCCCTCGGCTTCCATCGGGATGACAGAGCGGTGCATATTTTTTCCATTCCCGGAAACCCTAGGTGCAGGGGGTAGGGGAATGCTTTTGACTTACATCCGCACCATCGTGCTGTATCTGGTGCTGATCGCCGTGATCCGCATGATGGGCAAACGGCAGATCGGAGAAATGGAGCCGTCGGAATTTGTGGTGACGATGCTGGTGGCGAATCTGGCGTCCATCCCGATGCAGGACGGCGGGATTCCGCTGTATTCCGGGCTTGTGCCCATTCTGACGGTGCTGGGCGTGGAGCTGATTTTGACAGCGCTGAGTATGCGCAGCGTAAAATTGCGGCGGCTTTTGTGCGGCAAGCCGGTGATCCTTATCCAAAACGGAAAAATACTGCAGAACAATTTGCGCAGCACCCGGGTGACACTGGATGAGCTGACGGAGCTTCTGCGGGGCAAGGATGTGCTGTCGCCGGAGACGGTGCAGTATGCCATATTGGAGACCAACGGAAATCTGTCGGTTTTTCTGTATCCTGAGGAGAAGCCGGCGTCGGCAAGGGACGCGAAGATCACGCCGGCAAAGCAGCATTTGCCCTATACCCTTATTGCTGACGGCTATTTGTACCGGGAGAATCTGCAACTTGCCGGCAAAGACGACCGCTGGCTGCACAAGCAGCTGCAGAAGCGAAAAACCACCGTGGCATCCACCTGGCTGATGACTGTGGATGAAGCCGGGCAGATTTTGTGGCAGGAGAAGGAGGGATCGCAATGAAGCGGCTGTGGATCGGCGTGGGATTTTTGATCGGAATGCTGGTATTGGGGATATTTCTGACCCTGCGCTTTGACCGTATTCACACCCCGCTCTCGGAGGATCTTCAGGAGGCGGCAGAGCTGGCGATGGCGCAGGATTGGGAAAAAGCAACCGCTCTGACCCGGCAGGCCAGAGCGGATTGGAGCAGATATCGGAAATTCATTGCGGCGGTGGCAGATCACGAGCCGCTGGAAAAGATGGAATATCTTTTGGATCAGCTGGAGGTGTACGGCCAAACCCACAGAACGGCAGATTTTTCTGCCATATGCGTGGAATTGGCAGCTCTGGCGGATGCCATGCTGGAATCCCAAAGCCTTAGCTGGTGGAATTTCCTTTAGCGGTTGTGTCCCAGGAAGAACAGCGCCAGCGTGCCGGGGCCGGAATGGGAGCCGATCACCGCGCCAACATAGCCGATGATCACCTCTTTGACCCCGTATTTTTCCTTCAGAATGGCCTCCAAATACCGGGCGTCGTCAATGCAGTCGCCGTGGCTGATGAAAACGGTGCTGTTTTCACCCTCTAAGCCCAGCTCGCCCAGTTTTTTGGCAAGGGCCTCAATGGAGGCCTTTCTGCCACGGGCTTTTGAAACATTAATCAGATGACCTTCGTTGTCCACATGGAGCACCGGCTTGATCTGCAGCATGGTGCCAACCAGAGCCGTTGCGGCGCTGACGCGGCCGCCCCGCTTCAGGTACATCAGATCGTCTACAGTAAACCAGTGGCACAGACGGAACTTATTTTCCTCCAGCCAGTCAGCCAGCTCGTCCAGGGACATACCGGCATCCCGCTTTTTGCAGGCATACCAAACCAGCAGACCCTGCCCCAGAGAAGCACACAGACTGTCTACTACCCGGATCTTGCGATTCGGGTATTTTTCTTTCAGTTCCTCAGCGGCAATGACTGCGGACTGATAGGTGGTGCTCAGACCGGAGGAAAAACCGATGACCAGCACATCCTGACCGCCGGCCAGGATCGGCTCGATCTTTTCTGCCCAGCCGGTTGGGTTGATGGCGGAGGTGGTAGCGGCTTCGCCGGAACGCAGGCCATCGTAAAATTCCCGGACACCGTCGTCCACGCTGTCGGACTGCGACTGACCCTTGAAATTCACGGTCAGGGGAACGATGGAGATATTCAGCGCAGCGGCCATGGCCTGGGTCAGATCGCTGCCGGAATCAGTAATAATACAAAAATCGGACATTGGAAATACGCTCCTGAAAAAGAATTGACTGCCAGCGCGTTTTTCAGTATAATGTTGGAAACGCATTTGCTGCAGCATCCCTATTATAAGCTCCCGGGGGAATGAAGTCATCCGCCTCGGGAGAGAAATGGGCGCACCGCCCCTCTCTTTGAGGGAGAATCGGGAACTCTACTGACGGTAGAGCGGGGAAAACTGCAATTTTCGACGGGAGGAAATCCTATGACCAGACTGCTTTTAAGGCTTTTTGTGAAGAATTCAGACGATATTGGAAATCCCAAGGCCCGCTCTGCCATTGGCAAGCTGTCCGGCATCGTTGGCATCATTGCAAATCTGCTGCTGTTTGCCGGAAAGCTGGCGGCAGGTCTGCTGTCCGGCTCGGTTTCCATCACCGCCGATGCAATGAACAACCTTTCCGATGCCTCCAGCTCCATCGTTACCTTCGCCGGCTTCAAGCTGGCAGAAAAACCGGCGGATGAGGATCATCCCTACGGCCACGCCCGGTTTGAATATTTGTCCGGTCTGGCGGTGGCAGCGCTGATCATCGTCATCGGCTTTGAACTGGCAAAAACATCGGTGGAAAAGATCCTGAATCCTACCTCGGTGACCTTTTCCGGCCTGACGGTGGCGATCCTGCTGGGCTCCATCGGGGTAAAGCTGTGGCTGGCTGTATTTAATCATACCCTGGGAAAGAAAATTCATTCCGGCGCACTGAACGCCACGGCTGCGGACAGCCGCAATGACTGCATCACCACGGCGGCGGTTTTGCTGGCAGGTGTTTTGGGGTATTTTACATCCTGGCAGGTGGATGGCTATGCCGGTCTGGCGGTGGCGCTGTTCATTCTGTGGAGCGGCGCAAAACTGGCCAAGGAGACCATTAATCCTCTGTTGGGCGAAGCGGCCAGCCCGGAGCTGCAGGCGCTGATTGTGGATTATATCAGTGCAAATCCCAAGGTGCTGGGCTATCACGATCTGATGGTCCACGATTACGGTCCCGGACAGCGGTTTGCCAGCCTTCATGTGGAAATGGATCAGCGGGAAGATCCGCTGCTGTGCCACGAGATCATCGACGATATCGAGCGGGAGTGCCTTCAGAGCCATAATATCCATCTGGTGATCCACTATGACCCGGTGGTGACCGACGATCCGGAGCGCAACCGGCTCTTGGCGGAGACCCACGACATTTTGAAAGCCATTGACTCCCGGCTTCACGCCCACGATTTCCGTATGGTCAAGGGCGACGGACATACCAATCTGATCTTCGATGTGGTGCTGCCGTCGGATATGCTGAAGGAGAAAAAGAAGATCCAGAAAACCCTGGAGCAGGAGCTGTCAGAGCGGGAGAAGACGAAAATCTACACCGTGATCACCTTTGACCCTGCGGCGTTTAATCAGTAAATGAGCAAGGATAATCCTCGGCCCCTTCTGTGAGGGGGCTGTCGTGGCGAACGCCACGACTGGGGGAGTTAAACTCCCTCCGACCTCGCTGTCGCTCGGCCACCTCCCCCAAAGGAGGAGGCAAGGGATTCTTCGTAAATTAAGAGGAAAAAGAGCACCCTCAAAAGAGGGTGCTCAATTTATTTAGCAAATTACTTGCACAGCTCGGTAGCAACCTCGACGATGTGCTCAGCGCTCAGACCGAACTGCTTCAGCAGGTCGGTGGCAGGGCCGGAGTGACCGTACTCATCGTTGACGCCAATGCGACGGACAACGGTGGGCAGCTTCTCGCTCAGCAGGCCGCAGACTGCTTCGCCCAGACCGCCGATGACGGAGTGCTCTTCGCAGGTGATGACCTTGCCACACTTCTTGGCAGCGGCCAGAACCAGCTCTTCGTCCAGAGGCTTGATGGTAGCCATATTGATGACCATAGCGTTGATGCCGGCTTCTGCCAGGGCTTCGCCTGCCTTGATAGCCTCGTAAACCAGCAGGCCGTTTGCGATGATGGCAACATCGGTGCCGTCCCGGAGGATCTCGCCCTTGCCGATCTGGAAATTAAAGTTCTTCTCGTGAAATTCCGGCACTGCCAGACGACCGAAGCGCAGATACACGGGGCCTTCAAACTCGTAAGCAGCGCGGACAGCCATCCGTGCTTCCTCGCCGTCAGCGGGGCAGATGACAGTCATACCGGGGATGGAACGCATCAGCGCGAAGTCCTCACAGCACTGGTGGGAAGCGCCGTCCTCACCGACGGAGATGCCGCCGTGGGTCGCGCCGATCTTCACATTCAGGTGAGGATAGCCGATGGAATTGCGGACCTGCTCGAAAGCGCGGCCTGCAGCAAACATTGCAAAGGAAGATGCGAAGGGAACAAGACCCATAGTGGATGCACCGGCAGCGGCGCAGATCATATTGCCCTCGGCAATACCGCAGTCAAAATGGCGGTCGGGAAATGCCTTCTGGAAAACGCTGGTCTTGGTTGCGCCGGCGAGATCCGCGTCAAAAACGATCAGGTTGTCCTTTTCCTGACCCAGCTCAGCCAGAGCCTTGCCGTAAGCGTCACGGGTAGCGGTTTTGATCATATCTGCCATATTAGTTCGCCTCCAGTTCTGCATAA
>JAFQRK010000059.1 GCA_017410075.1 Oscillospiraceae bacterium
GGAGAAGGCGCCGCCGCCGTGGGAGAAATAGCCGCCGTAGGTATCTACGATGATCTTTCTGCCGGTGAGGCCCGTATCGCCGTTGGGGCCGCCAATGACAAAATTACCGGTAGGATTGATGTGGATATTGGCAACATCGGCAATATCAAAGCCATAGCTGCTCAGCACCGGTGCGATAACGCCCTCGCGGATATACTTGCGCAGCTCCTCAATTTCAAAATCAGCGCTGTGCATAATGGACACAACTACCGTGTCAATGCCGATCACATTTCCCTTTTTATCATACTCCACGCTGACCTGGGTCTTGCCGTCAGGGCGCAGCAGATCGTTGGAATGGACACATTGCGTCAACCGATTGCTCAACGCCCGAGACAGCGCTGCAGGCAGGGGCATCAACTCCGGTGTCTGGGTGCAAGCGCCGCCGAACATCATACCCTGGTCGCCTGCGCCGCCAACTTCATCGTTGGTACCCAGCGCAATGTCAGCAGACTGGGTGTGGATGCGGCACTGGATTTCTACCGTATCCGCATCGAAGCCGTCACCGGGATACACATAGCCGATGTGGCGAATGGCTTCCCGGGCAACTGCAGCATAGTCAACAGTGGCCTTGGTGGTGATTTCACCGCAGATCAGGCAGAAGTCGGTGGTGACCATGGTCTCGCAAGCCACACGAGAGCCGGGATCCTGGGCAAGGCAGGCATCCAGGATCGCATCAGAAATCGAATCCGCCACCTTGTCGGGGTGACCGTTGGTAACACATTCGGATGTAAATAATCTCTTTTCCATTTTTCTTTCGTTCCTCCATCATCTTAAGTAAAGCGTTCTGGCCAGTTTGGAAAAAGAATTACTTTGTGGACAGCGAGGGGTTTTCGCTTAGAGCAAGCAGTGAAAACCGAAGGAATACTTTGTGTATTTCAAGGTTTGCACTGTGCCGCTATAGGCGGAAATATCCGCTGCTCCACCAGTAAGAATTTTTCTAAACTGAGCCTAAATAAAACAAAAACGCACACCGAAAGATTCGATGTGCTTATATCGAATCCTCATCTTTCGTTGCCGCCGGATTTAGCACCTTGAAAATACAGGTTGCCGGGTTTCATCGGGCCGTTCCCTCCACCGCTCTTGATAAGGCTAGTATGCAGTTCCAGATTATTTTACCGAATTTTCGGCAAATGTCAAGACTTTTTTCGCGTTTTTGTTAACAATTCCGCTATAGACTTTTTGTCCATTCTTTGGTAAAATGGGTATAATATTTCAAGGAGTTGAGTATATGAAAAATCCGCGAAGCCGCTTTGAGCGTTTTTGCTTCAAGCATCGCAATAAGGGCATTCCCAATCTGATGCTGTATGTATCCCTGGGTGCCGCCCTGGTTTACTTTATGTCCATCTACGCCCAGAATACTGTTCTGGCATACTGGCTGTGCTTCGACCGGACTCTGATCCTGCAAGGTCAAATCTGGCGGCTGTTCACCTATCCCTTTGTCTACGGCGTCGGCTCTTACAATGTTGTACTGGTGCTTATCAGCCTTTTGTGCTACTATTCTCTGGGTCGGGCTATGGAAAATGTCTGGGGCACGCTGCGGTTCAATCTGTTTTATCTTTCCGGAATCCTTCTGATGGATGCTTACTGCCTCATCTTTGACGGATATGCTGATGTATACTATCTGAATCTGAGCCTGTTCCTGGCGTACGCAACGATGTACCCGGATGCCCATTTCCTGCTGTTTTTCATCATCCCGGTGAAGGCCTGGATCTTTGCGCTGCTGGATCTGGCGATCACTGCTTATGAAGTGATCAGCCTGTCCGTTCCGACCTTCTATTTCCCCTACAATCTGTTCCCGCTGGTGGCCATTGCCAACTATCTGCTGTTCTTCGGCAAGGATGTAGCCAATGTGATCCCCATAAGCTGGCGGATCAATTTCAAACGGCTGTTCAGCAAAAAGTCCGGCAAGTCCCAGGCAAAGACCATTCCCTTCCCCAATGCCGGCTCCTACGAAGCCTCTGTGGCCAAGCCCAAAGAACCCTACACCCACCGCTGCGCCGTGTGCGGTCGGACGGATGTTTCCCATCCGGATCTGGAGTTCCGGTACTGCAGCCGCTGCCAGGGCTACCATTGCTACTGCATCGACCACATCAACGACCACGATCACGTGGAATAAGCAAAACCGGCAGGTACTTTCGTACCTGCCGGAATTTATTAAGATAGATGTCATTCCGAGCCAGTGCGCACACTGGCGTGGGAATCCCCCAGAGCACAAGGGGATTGCCACGGGGCTAACGCCCCTCGCAATGACAGTATTTTACACCTCGTAGTCCGCAGCATACCGGGTAGCCAGCAGATGATGGAAATGCTCCTTAGCCGCCAAATGCAGCGGATGCACCGCATAGTCCGTCAGCGCCTGCCGGCTCTCAAATTCGGAATACAGGGCATAATCCAAGCCGTTAAACGCCTGCCGAACTTCCAGATGGATAAGCCCGGGGATCTGTCCCTCCAGAGGCTCCAATACACTACGGATCAGTTCCACTGCAGCTTCCTTTTCCACGCCCTCTTTCAGGGTATACATCACAATATGCTTAACCATAGATATCTCCTTTCAAACAAATACCGGGGCCGGCAAATGTCGGTCCCGGTATGTATTTTGCTTATTCAGCCTCAGTAGCCTCGACAGTCTCCTCGACAGCCTCAACAGTCTCTTCGACGGTCTCAACAGTCTCCTCTGCAGCTTCCTCAGCAGCCTCTTCGGTCTCCTCGGGAGCCAGCAGTGCACGGATGGACAGGGAGATACGCTTGTTCTCAGCATCCACCTCAGTGATCTTGACCTGGACTTCTTGACCCTCAGTCAGAACATCCTCGGGCTTGCCGATGCGCTTGTTGGCGATCTGGGAAATGTGGATCAGTCCGTCAACGCCGGGGATGATCTCAGCAAATGCGCCGAAGGTCATCAGCTTAACGATCTTGGCGTCCACAACATCGCCGACAGTGTAGCTGGCCATAAACTTGTTCCAGGGATTCATCTCAGCGGTCTTGTAGCCCAGAGAGATCTTGTGCTTCTCAGCATCGAAGGAGATGACATAAACATCGATCTCGTCGCCTACGCTGACAACATCAGCGGGGGTCTTGATGCGGTTCCAGCTCAGCTCGGAAACATGGACCATACCGTCAACGCCGCCGATATCCACGAATGCGCCGTAGGAAGTCAGGGACTTAACGGTGCCGTGGTACTTCTTGCCCTCTTCGATCTCGCTCCACAGCTTCTCCTGAGCAGCCTTACGCTCCTCGGAGTTGACAGCGCGGATAGAACCGATGACACGGCGGCGTGCGCGGTTGACCTCGGTAATTCTCATATTGACAGTCTTGCCAACCATACCGGTCATATCGCCACCCTTGGCAATACCGGACTGGGAAGCAGGGATGAACACGCGGATGCCCTTAACAGTAGCAACCAGGCCGCCCTTGTTTTCTTCAGTGATGGTGCCCTCAACAGTGGTCTTCTCTTCTGCCCAGGTGGACATATCTTCCCAGATCTTCATACCCTCCAGCTTTTTCTTGGACAGCTGAACAGTACCCTCCTGGTCGTTGACGCGAACGACGAATACTTCGATCTCGTCGCCTACATGCAGGATGTCCTCAGGCTTCACAGAAGGATCGGCGCTAACTTCATCGTAGGGAATGTAACCGGCATGCTTGGTGCCCAGATCGACCTGGACTTCGGTGTTGCCAATGCTGGTAACGGTTCCAATAACCTTATCTCCTGTATTTAAAGTCTTGATGGACTGCTCCAGAAGTGCCTCAAAGGTCTCCTCCTGCACAGCATCAGCATTAATGATTTCGCTCATAGTCTTGTTGACCTCCTTTATTATCCACGCCGGTGTAGAAGCACCGGCAGTGATTCCAACATTTGCAACACCGCGGAAAAATTCTTTTTCCAGCTCCGATGCGTTGTCCACCAGAACTACCTTTTCGCAGTGCTCACGACAGATGGTAGCCAGCCGTCCGGTGTTGGAGCTTTTTACATCGCCCACGACCACCATTGCCTGGCACTCGGCACTCAGCTCAGCCGCTTCTGTCTGCCTAGATTCCGTCGCTCTGCATATTGTATCAAATATTTTTACTTTAGTAAACAGTTTTTTTGCCATTTGGACACTTTTTTTCCACGATATTTCCGTAGATGTGGTCTGCGACACCATACAAATCGGCAAATCCGCAGGAATTTTCTCTTCCAGTGCCCATTTTTCCAGTTCTTCCGCGCTTTCAAAGATCCTGCAATTGTGACACCAACCGGCAATTCCCTCCACCTCGGGATGGGAACGGGTGCCCATAATGACCGGCAGCTGACCCTCCTGCTCCGCTTTTTCCACGATGCCGTGGATGCGCTTGACAAAGGGGCAGGTGGCATCCACGATCTCCACCTGGCGCTGCTGCAGCTGCTCCATCACCGCTCTGGTAACGCCGTGGGAACGGATGATCACCGTCATACCCGGCACGGCTTCCTGCGCAGATTCAATAACCTGAACGCCCAGCTTCTCCAGCTTGTCCACCACATGGCGGTTATGGATGATCGGGCCCAGGGTAGCCACCCGCTTGCCGGCGGCAGCAGACAGCTCCACCAGCTCCACAGCCCGGTTTACGCCAAAGCAGAAGCCTGCACTTTTCGCAATACGGATACTCATACGGGGATCTTTTCGCTGATGATCTTGCGCATTGCGGTAACCACGCCGTCAATATCCAGATCAGAGGTATCCAGCTTCACAGAATCCTTGGCCATCTTCAGCGGAGCAATGGGGCGGTGGGTATCCTGATAATCCCGCTGCTCAATTTCCTTGAGGATCGTCTCGAAAACCGCGCTCTGGCCCTTGGCCAGCAGCTCATCGGTGCGGCGCTTTGCCCGCACCTCTGCCGATGCTGTCAGGAAAATCTTTACATCCGCCTTGGGCAGCACCACGGTACCGATATCCCGGCCATCCATGATCACATTGTAATTCTTCGCAACATTGCGCTGCATATCCAGCAGCGCATCCCGGACAACAGCATGGGCGGATACCAAGGATGCCTTCTGGGAAATATCCTGGGTGCGGATATCCTTGGTCACATCCATTCCGTTCATGATCATATGCTGCAGGCCGTCTTCATCGTACTCGATCTCCACGGTCAGCTCATCAATATAGCGCTCAACGCCGTCCACATCCTTGGGACTGATACCCAAAAGATCCAAAAAATACGCAACGGTGCGGTACAGCGCACCGGTATCTACATACTGAAATCCCAGCTCCTTTGCCAAACGCTTGGCGATGGTGCTTTTGCCTGCGCCGGCAGGGCCGTCGATAGCGATTGCATAAGTCTTAGCCATATCTAAAAACCTCTCTCGTTTATTTTTCTTGCCGCAATTTCGCAAGCGCAGCAGCCTCCGCCTGAACCACTTCTTCGGAAGTCAATCCCAAAATTCTGCCGGTCTCCTCGGGGCTCTTGGGCAGGCCGCCCTCCAGGCCAAAGCGCAGGGTCAGCAGCTTTGCTGCCCTTTCGTCCAAACCGGACAGCAGCTCCTGGATCCGTTGGCGTGCCTGGAAATATGCGGTGTCTTCCACCGCTTGATTGTCTTCCGGCTCTTCTTCCTTCGGCTCCTGCTCCGCCTTGGCGCGGTGCATATCCCGGGCCGTTTTCAGCATAGATTCCACGAGCTCTGTCTGCGCTTCGCTCATATGCAGCTGCTGCGCGATCTCGGCACGGGTGGGGTTTCTTCCCAGCTCCGCCAGCAGCTTTTCGTCCACGCTGCGGTAATCCTCCAGCGCCTGGCGCATCTTCTGGCCAACGCCCTGGTCTCTCGCCTGCAGGGTGATGATATACGCCATGCTCTGGCAGATGTGCCAATCCCGGAAGTCCTCAAAATCGCCGCCGTCATAGCGGCTCAGATTCTGCCACAGACCCATACTTCCCTCCTGGATCAGATCCAGAAGCAAAACGCCGGAGCCGGTATGGGCACAAGCCAGCTCCACAACACGGCTCAGGCACAACTTTAAGATCCTCTGCTGCAGCGCAGCGTCATCCTTGTTTTCCTTCAGTTCCTCAGCAAGGCATTTCAAATCGCCGGCGGCGGGTATGCCTGCGATCTCCAAAAGGTACAGCTTCAAAGGATCGGAGTCCTCCAGATCCTGCAGCAGCTTTCCGCTTTTCACCAGCTGCGCTTCTGTGCGCAGGCGGACAGCCGCTTCTCCTGTTGCCGATCCCTTTGGGAGCTTGGCAATGTCCAGCCGGATCTTCCGCGCGCACAGCTGCGCAAATGCCTCCTCCAGGAAGCTTTCGTCCTCATCCTCCAGCAATGCCAGGAACTTTTCTGCATCAATGCTGTCTTTCAGAGTCGGCAGGGTCTGCTCCCAGAGAGAATCTTCAAATGTAAACTCCATCATTCCAAAAATTCCTCCAGTCCCATAGCGCTGCCCATTTTTTGCAGTTTTTCAATGGCCTGCTTTTCCACCTGCCGGGCCCGTTCCTTGGAAATGCCCAACTTTTTCCCGGTCTGCTCCAGGGAATAACACACGCCGTCCTCCATACCGAACCGCAGCCGCAGGATCTGCTGCTGCCGCGCATTAAGGCTGGCCATCAGCGCTTCCATTGTTTGATTCAGTTCTTCCCGGACAACCTTTTCATAAGGCTGTTCCGCGTGGATATTCTCCAGCAGCTGGGACAGCGTACCGTCCTCATCGCCGATCTGGGCATCCAAAGAGCAGGTCTGGGGCAAAAGTGTCATCAGCTGCGCAACTTTTGCCGCAGGCATATCGCATTTTTCCGCAATCTCCGGGGCTGTCGGCTCTCTTTCCAGTTCCACCAGCAAGCCGGCACGAACAGTGTCGATCCTGCGGATTTTTTCCGCCGTATGTACCGGCACGCGGATGGTACCGTGACCGGTCAGATACCGGCTGACACCTTGCCGGATCCATTTGGTGGCATAGGTAGAAAACCGGTAATCCAGCGTATAGTCAAATTTCTTGGCAGCTGCAAGCAGGCTGATACTCCCCTCCTGGATCAGATCCAGCAGAGGCACGCCCCGCCCGGCATATTCCCGGGCCACGGATACTACCAACCGCAGATTGGAGTTGACCATCTTACGGATGGCCTCCTCATCTCCTGCTGCACAGCGCTGTGCCAGCTCCCGTTCCTCCTGAGCAGACAAACGGGGATACTGGCGGATATCGCTTAAATACTGGCGCACATCATCTTCAGAATATGTTTTCGTATCCAGCTGTTCCACTGTCATACGCCAAGACCTTTTCTTTCCCGTAATTTATTCTGCAATGCCAGCAGATCATCCTCGCTGGACACGCTGGATGCCTGATGCTCCGCAAGGATCGTGCCCACGCAATCGGCAAGTGCCTTCTCGCTGACAGTTTCCTGCTGGCGCTGGATAATGGCAGTGATATGGGACATTTCCTCGCTGCTCAAATCCGTGAGCACCGCGACGGATACATCCATACCCTGTTGGTGCCGCAGCTGCAGCTGACCGTAGACTCTACCCAGCAATTCAGAAGAAAATGCTTCTGCCTGCAGCGCTTTGGTTTGATCCAGAAGTGCAGGCTCGCGCAGAACCTGAGCAATGACACACTCCTCCGCCATTGCGGATTTTACATTGTCATAGCGGATGGTGCGGCTCTTGGGCTGCAACGCCTTTGCAGGTGCCAGATCCATTGCCTCTTGCTTTTTCTTCTGCTGATACTGCCGGCGCTTCCAGGCGCGGCTGATCTCCAGCTTCATAGCATCCGGGCTGATCTTTGCCGCTTCTGCCACTCTGCCGCCGTAAACCTCCCGCTGCACAGGGCTGCTTAAGGTGCTGATCAGATCGGCACACTCGTGGAGGAATTTCACCTTTTGGTCATCCTGGTGCAGGTCATACTTCTTGCGGATGGCATTGAGCTGATATTCTACCCGGTTGGAGGATTCCTCCAGCAGGACCTTAAACTTGTCCGCGCCGAATTTCTTTAAAAATTCGTCCGGATCCTTGGCATCCCGCATCTGCAGGACTTTTACATGCAAACCGGCCTTTTCCAAAATGGGAATGGCCCGCTTGGTGGCATTCTGACCGGCAGTATCGCCGTCATAGATCAACACCACCTGGTCAGTGTATTTGCTCAGCAAGGTGGCGCCATCCTCTGTCAGCGCGGTGCCAAGCGATGCCACCGCACAGTCAAAGCCATACTGATGCAGGGCAATGGCGTCCATATAGCCCTCCACCAGGATCAGATAGCCCAGCTTGCTCTTTTTCGCCAAATTCAGCGCAAACAGATTCTTGCGCTTGTTAAAAATCATCGTTTCCGGAGAGTTCAGATATTTGGCGGCTTCCTTGTCGTTTTTCATAATGCGGCCGCCGAAGCCGATCACATTTCCCCGTACATCAATGATGGGGAACATCAGTCGGTCCCGGAAACGGTCAAACAGATTGCCGCTTTTCTGGGATTTGGTCACCAGACCGCTGTCGATCAGCTCCTGATCGGTATAGCCCTTGGCCCGCATGGCCTTGACCATAGAATCCCAGCTGTCCGGCGCATAGCCGATGCCAAAGGTAGTCAGCGTAGATTTGGGCATACCCCGACCCAGGGCGTATTCCAAAGCCGCCTTGCCCACCGGGGCATACAGCTGGCTGTGGAAGAATCTCGCCGCCTCCTTGTGCAGCGCCCAAAGGCGCTCCTGCTGACGGTAACGGCTCTGATACTGCTCGTCCTCGGGGACAGTCATACCGCAGCGCTTTGCCAATGCCCGAACGGCATCGGGGTAGCTTAAGCCCTCCATTTCCATCTGGAAATTGATAACGCCGCCGCCCTTATGACAGCCAAAGCAGTAATAAATGCCCTTATCCGGCGCAACAGAGAAGGATGCGGTCTTTTCACCGTGGAAAGGACACAGACCGAACATATTTCCGCCGGAGCGCTTCAGATTTACATACTGACCCACCACATCCTCAATGGGATTGCGGGCAACCAATTCGTCAATAAATGCAGGTGGGAATGCCATTGTCTGTACCTCCTTTCCTTTGATCTTTTTATTGTATCACAAATTACCGAATATGCCAACCCATCGGGATAAAAATCTCGGTATATTTGTCAACGGCATACTTATCGGTCATACAGGCAATATAGTCGCAGACGGTGCGTTCAATGCCGTCGAAGGTAACCTGGGGATGAAAATCCGCCGGGAGTGCTTCGGGTTGGTTTACATAATATTCAAAAAGCTTTTCCAGCATTTCTTTGGCCTTGCTCTCCTGACCCTTTGCCATGGGATTGCGGTAGACCCTTTCAAACATAAAGCTGCGCAGATCCTGCAGCGCCTGATAAATTCCGTCTGACAGCAATATCTCCCCGGCTTCCGTAGATGTGCGGATCATATCGCACACCAGGGTATTGATCCGCTGGGTATGGGTATGGCCCAAAATTTCAGAAATGGCCGTCGGGATATCCTCATTGGTAAGAATACCGGCACGGACGGCATCGTCGATATCGTGATTGACATAGGCGATCTGGTCGGAGTGGCGGACGATCTGCCCCTCCAGCGTTTCCGGGATATGCTCACCGGTATGCCCCAGGATGCCCATCCGGGTCTCAAAGGTCAGATTCAACCCCTGACCGTCCCGTTCCAGGTAATCCACCACCCGCAGGCTCTGCTCATTGTGGCGGAAAGGCTTGCCCAGACATTTGGTCAGCGCCACCTCGCCGGCGTGGCCGAAGGGTGTATGTCCCAAATCGTGACCCATAGCAATGGCTTCCGCCAGATCCTCGTTTAACCCCAGCGCCCGGGTAATGGTGCCGGCGATCCTGGAAACCTCCAGAGTGTGTGTCATACGGGTGCGGTAATGATCGCCCTTCGGCCGCAGGAACACCTGGGTCTTATGCATCAGCCGGCGAAACGCCTTGGAATGCACGATCTTGTCGATATCCCGTTGATAGCAGGTGCGCACATCCTCCTCCCGATCCTCCTCGGGATAGGGTCTGCCCTTGCTCTGATCAGCAAAAGCTGCCTTGGGATGCAGTCTTCTATGCTCCAGCCGTTCCAGTTCTTCACGAATGGTCATTTACACTTCTCCCTTCGTAATCGGAAATGCGCGGTATTCCTGCGCGGTGATCATTCCCTCGATATTGCCGGCGGACATATCCGTCAGCCGATCCAAAAACGGCTGTGCCTGCGCTTCCGGCATTAAGATCTCCAGCTCCACCTCAGAGCCAAAATCCGTATTGCGGATCAGGCCGCCAAAGGCATCCACCTCCAGCTTCAGCCGCTCATAATAGGTGTAGGGGCAAGGAACATACAGCACGCTCCAGACCCGTTTCATCGACTTTCCTGCCGCATCCACGGCGATCTTCGCGCCTTTCGTATAAGCCCGCACCAGACCGCCTGCCCCCAGCAAAACGCCTCCGAAATACCGGGTCACAACGCACACGATATTAAAAAGTCCCTCCCGCTGCAGCACCTGCAGCATCGGCATTCCTGCCGTGCCGCCGGGCTCGCCGTCATCAGAGAACCGGACAGCGCCGTCCTTGATAATATACGCCCAGCAGTTATGGGTGGCATCGTAGTGCTGCTTTTTCATCTGCTGGATCTTTTCCAGCGCTTCTTCCTCGGATTCTACCGGCCAAACCCTGCCGATAAAGCGTGATTTTTTCTCGATAAATACATCTTCACCGAATCGGGTCGGAACCAGATATTCCTCCAAGGCTCAGCACTCCTTTACAATAAAATCTCTCAATTTGCCGTAGAGAATGGGATCGACGACAGTCTCCACCTCAATTCCCTCAGCAGTATATTCCACATTCAGCACCTGGGCGCTGCTGTGAAGGGTCTCCACCATACCACCCATAGAATAGGGCAAACGCACAACGATATGATGGCGGCTATGTCCCAGCGCTGTTTCAATGGCTTTCAGCAGATCCTCCATACCCTCACCGGTGGCAGCGGAAATGCGCACCACATCCTCACCGATGGGAATGTCGGTCTTTTCCACCAGATCTGCTTTGTTGTAGCATTGCAACACCGGCGTGCCCGGTGCAGCCAGCTGGGAGATCAGCTTGTCCACCACAGCGATATGCTCCTGCCGGTTTTCGTCAGCAGAATCAATCACATGGAGCAACAGATCTGCATATTCCAACTCCTCCAGAGTCGCCCGGAAAGCATCCACCAGATGGTGGGGCAGCTTTGCGATAAATCCGACGGTGTCCGTCAGGATCACATTCAAATTGTCAGAGACCTCCAGCTGTCTGGAGGTGGTGTCCAGCGTGTCAAACAGCCGGTTGTTGGCAGGAATGCCGGCGCCGGTGAGCTTGTTCAGCAGCGTGGATTTTCCGGCATTGGTATATCCGACGATGGCTACCACCGGCACGGAATTTTTCATCCGCCGCTCCCGCTGCACGCCCCGAACCTGCCGTACCTGCTCCAGCTCCTGCTGCAGCCGCGCGATCCGTTCCCGGATATGTCGGCGGTCGCTTTCCAGCTTTGTTTCACCGGGGCCCCGGGTGCCGATGCCGCCGCCCTGCCGGGAAAGACTCTTGCCCATTCCGGAAAGCCGGGGCAGCAAATATTTATACTGCGCCAGCTCCACCTGCAGACGGCCCTCTCTGGTCTTTGCCCGTTGGGCGAAGATATCCAAAATCAAGGCGCTGCGATCCAAGACCGTAACGCCCACGATCTCCTCCAGCGCCCGGATATTGCCGGCAGACAGCTCATTGTCAAACACCACCATTGTGGATTCCGTGGCCTCCACCAGCATTTTCACTTCCAGCGCCTTGCCCTCACCGATAAAGCTGTGGGGATCCGGCGCGTGGCGATTCTGCAGGATCTTTCCGGTGCAAAAACCGCCGGCAGTTTCCAAAAGAGCCTCCAGCTCGTCCAGGGTCTCATCGGTAGCGATCTGATCCTGGCGGAAGCAATCCGCATTCAGACCCACAAGCACGGCTCTTTCCTGTATTTTCTCAAAAGTTGATTCCATAGTTCCTCCGCTTCGCATATATAATCACAGTATACCACAAAAATCGCACTGCGGAAGCAAAATAATACAAAAAAGTCCGCACTACGATACGCAGTGCGGACTTTACGCTTACTTCAGGCCGAAACGCTTGTTGAAACGGTCAACGCGTCCACCGGTGTCAACCAGCTTCTGCTTGCCGGTATAGAAAGGGTGGCACTTGGAGCAGATTTCAACGCGGATGTCCTTCTTGGTGGAGCCGGTCGTAAAGACATTGCCACAGGCACAGCGAATGGTAGTCTGTTCGTAATTGGGATGGATACCTTCCTTCATTTGGTTCACCTCTTTCTTCGTAGTTAAAAGGGCATAAAATCCCTAGCAATTTCAATCGCCCGAGTATCATAACATATCCAAATAGGAAATGCAAGTGTTTTTTTCGTTATTTTTCGAATTTTTCGTCTTAGAATGCCCAGTTGCCGCCCCGGAAGACAGGAACGACCTTGCCATCGCGGCAATGGGCGTCGATATTCATCGTATCGCAGCCGATCATAAAGTCCACATGGATCATAGAATCATTGATACCCAGCGCGCGGCACTCATCCAGCGTTTTGTTCTGGTAATCGTTGATGGTGTCGGGGAAGCCGGCGCCTACAGCCAGATGGCAGACGGCATTTTCGTCGAACAGCGTTTCATAGAACAGCAGACCGCTCACATTGATCGGGCTTGTCTGCGGAACCAGGGCGCACTCGCCCAGATAGGCAGCGCCCTCATCCATGGTGATCATAGTGTTCAGCAGTTCTTCGCCCTTCTCAGCCTTGGCTTCCACAGCCTTGCCGTTTTCAAAGCGCAGGGAGAAATTCTCGATCAGCTGACCCTGATAGCTCAAAGGCTTGGTGGAGTAAACGATGCCCTCTGCCTTGCCCTTCATCGGAGAAATGAAGCACTCCTCTGTGGGAATGTTGGGATTAAAATAGATGCCCTGCAGGCTTGTCTCACCGCCGCCGGCAAAGTGTGCCTCGGGGATCATACCTACCGTCAGATCCGTGCCGTTGTCGGCAGTATAGTGCAAGGATTCAATACCCAGGCTGTTCAGATAATCGCAGCGGCTCTTCAGATCGGCATTGTGCTTTTCCCAGGCCTTGATGGGATCTTCATCCACACGGGAGGTGGTGA
Source organism: Oscillospiraceae bacterium (assembly GCA_017410075.1). Taxonomy (GTDB): domain Bacteria; phylum Bacillota; class Clostridia; order Oscillospirales; family Oscillospiraceae; genus Faecousia. The sequence goes on from JAFQRK010000059.1 coordinate 13,106, forward strand.
GGATCGCTTCCCACAGCTTCTCCATAGCCACGGAGGTACGCAGGCCGGGGAACACCTTTTTCGCCCATGCCTTGCCGGGAACAGCGGCAATGCACCACTGCTGCTTGCCGTCTCGGGCGTCGATATAGGGGCGCAGAATGGGATAGGACATTTTTCTTGCCTTGGCCATCTTGGCGATATTCACGCCCTTCAGGCCGTCGGGATCGTCGGAAACCAGATGGATACGGGCAGGTAGCACATCGCAGAAATACTGCTGCTTTGCCTTCTGCCACTCAGTAACCTCACCCAGGGTTTTAACAGACTGATAGCGCACATGCAGCTTGGTCAGCGGATCGTAGTTCCACTCCACGGTGACCTTTTTTGCCTTGGCCTTATAAGCCTGCTCCACCACCATCTGGACAAACTCCGGCTGCTCCAGGCCGGCATAGATGATGACCTCCTGCCCCTTCCGGACATTGACGCCGCAGCGGACGATCAGCTTTGCATATTCTCTCAGAACCGTTTTTTTCATAAGGATTCCCCTTTTCTCAGTTTTTACTGATTATATCAAATAGTAACCAAAAGGTCAATGTTTCTTCCGCTTTATCCCTCGCCGCAGATCGGGCGATTGCGCCGCATTTCGGCAGCTGAAAAATTTTTTATTGTCAAAACCGCGATTATTTGCTATAATAAGCCCGTTATGGAAGGAAAAACCCGTTTTTATGTCAGTAACAAGAATGTTATGACATGGCTGATGGCACTTTGCCTGGTTGGCTCGGCAGTGACCCGCATCGTATTCGCCTGTTTGAAAGGGTCAGGCGATACAGCACAGGTGTGGGCTCAAATCGTTCTGCCAGTAGCAGCCACCTTGCTGTATGTGCTCATCGTAATTTTAGGCGGCAAAGAGCTGTTCTACAAAACTGCGATCCCCGTCTTTTTGATCGCGCTCTACTATGCCATCCGTCCCCATATGCTGCTTGGCAATTCCCTGCTTGTACGCGGTCTGTTTATCATTTGCCTGCTGTTCTTCTGCCTGGCATATACCGCCATTACCTGCGGAAAGATCCGCTCCGTATGGCTGCTGGTACCGCTGTATTTGGGCGCCGGCGCCCTGCTTTTCTACCTGCAGCGCACGCTGATGCAGCGCGGCATTGCGGATCACTGGATGTATGTTCTTCCGGATTACCTGTTCTTTGGCGGTCTGTTCCTGCAGAGCTTTGCCATCCGGGTGCATACCGACAGTGAGTACCATCCCACCTGGGGCGACCGCATTGACGGCCGTCGGGTACGCAGCCTGCCTCCCATCGCGCAGATCACCTCCTACATTCAGGTGGAGCGCAACACCTGCTCCAATTTGTTTGAGGAATCCATTGAGATCACCCATATTGACCGTTATATCCGCCAAAAGCGTCGGGAAGGTCTGAAGGATTTTGGCATCACCCATGTGCTTCTGGCAGCGTATGTCCGCGGCATCGCCAAGTATCCCCAGCTAAACCGCTTCATTTCCGGCCAGAAGGTCTACTCTCGCGGCAACGATATTCAGTACTGTATGGTGGTCAAAAAGGAAATGACTCTGGAGTCCCCCGACACTTCCATCAAAGTCCATCTGTCCCCCTATGACACCGCTGAGGATGTCTACAATAAGCTCAACGCCGCTGTGGAAAGCGTTAAGCGGACCTCTGAGCTGGATTCCAGCTTTGATAATCTTGTGGCTCTGTTCACGCTGATCCCCGGTGTGGTGCTGAAATTCGTGGTGTGGCTGCTGAAGCTGCTGGATTATTTCGGCTTGCTGCCCAAGTTCCTGCTGGAGCTGAGTCCCTTCCACGGCAGCTTGTTCTTCACCTCCATGGGCAGTCTGGGCATCCGCCCCATTTACCATCATCTCTACGATTTCGGCAATATCCCCGCCTTTGGTGCCTTTGGCTGCAAGCGCCGCGCACTGGAAGTGCAGGAGGACGGCACCATCGTGCAGAAAAAGTATGTTGATATCAAGTTCACTCTGGATGAGCGTATCGTCGACGGTTATTATTATGCCACCTTCTTTAAGCACTATCGCCGTCTGCTGGCGCACCCGGAGGTGCTGGATGAGGCCCCCGAAGAAGTTATTAAGGATATTGATTGATGTTAACACAGATCAAACACTTTCTGCCAGAGGATCACCTCTGGCAGAATCAAATTATATGGTATGACACCGTCGGCTCTACCAACGATCAGGCAAAGATCCTGGTGCAACAGGGTGCACCCCACGGCACAGTGCTGCTCGCTGACCGACAGCTAAGCGGCAGAGGCCGTATGGGACGCAGCTTCTCCTCTCCTGCAGGCCTGGGCGTGTATATGAGCGTGATCCTGCGGCTGCAGACGCCGCCGGATCAGCTGATGCACCTAACCTGCGCTGCTGCTGTTGCAGCCTGCAACGCGGTGCAGTCCGCTGCAGGATTCCGTCCCGGCATCAAGTGGACCAACGATCTGGTCTCTGGAGGAAGAAAGCTGGCAGGCATTCTGACCGAGCTGATCATCACCCCGCCGGAAACTGCTGCCATCATCGGCATCGGCATCAACTGCGATCAGACGGAAGCGGATTTCCCGGACGACATCCTAAGCTTTGCCGGATCGCTCCGTATGGCCTGCGGACACAGTGTAGACCGCTGCGGCGTTGCCGCTGCGCTGATCAGCGCTTTTTCCGATATGGCAAAGCATTTGGGCGACAAAAAGAACATACTGGACATCTACCGACGGGACTGCATCACCCTGGAAAAAGAAATCAGCCTTACAGACGGCGAACACATCCGCTATGGCGTTGCTGTCGGCATTGATGACAACGGCGCTTTGCTGGTGAAATTTCCGGACGGTCATACAGAAGCCGTAGCTGCAGGCGAGGTCAGCGTACGGGGAATGTACGGCTATTGCACTTAAATTGGTTTAAAAAATCCTTGCATTTTTCAGCGCAACTGGTTATACTGATAGTAAGATCACTAAAACATTTATGGAGGTAATGTCTTATGAAGATTTTTGTCAAGATTGCTGTGGCTCTGGCGGCTGTCGCCGGTGCTGTCTATGTAGTCGCAACCTATGGCGATAAGATCGTCGCCTGGGCAAAGAACACCCTGGGTCTTTGCAAGTGCTGCTGCGATGACGATTGTGATTGCGACTGTGACTGTGACTGCGATTGCGCCGAGGAAGTCGATGAGACTGTTGCCGACGGTGTTGTTGCTGCCGAGACCGATTTCGAGGGCTAAGCTTTAATTAAAAAAGTGGTATGCGCTGCATACCACTTTTTTTCTTTTACAGACTCGTCAAAATGCCAACCAGCATACTCACGCACTTTTCCATATCCTCCACGGGAATGTACTCAAACCGCCCATGGTAATTTTCGCCGCCGGTACACAGATTGGGACACGGAAGACCCATATAGGAAAGTCTCGCGCCGTCCGTGCCGCCGCGGATGGGAACCTCACGGGGCGTCATACCGGCAGACTGCATTGCCTTCTTCGCCCGCTCCACAATATACATACACGGCTCAATGCACTGCTTCATATTGTAATAGCTGTCCTTGATTGTCAGCTCCACCGTGCCTGCACCGTATTTCTGATTCAGAAAGGCTGCTGCGTTTTCCACCAGCGCCTTCTTTTCCCGGAATTTTTCCATATCGTGGTCACGGATGATATAGCGCAAAGTGGTTTCCTCCACCTCTCCGCGCATATCCGTCAGATGGATAAATCCCTCGTAGCCTTCGGTATGCTCCGGCTTCTGCAATGCAGGCAGCATACTCTGGAATTCCATAGCGATATACTGAGAATTCACCATTTTGTTCTTTGCTGCGCCGGGATGGATATTCAGGCCGCGAAATACCACCTTGGCACCTGCAGCGTTAAAATTCTCATATTCGATCTCGCCGATGGCGCCGCCGTCCACGGTGTAGGCATAGTCTGCGCCAAAGCCCTTGACATCAAACAGATCCGCACCCCGTCCGATCTCCTCATCCGGGGTGAAACCGATCTTCAGTGTGGCGTGGCGCATCCGTGTGCGCAGCAGAAATTCCGCCGCGGTCATAATTTCCGTAATGCCTGCCTTGTTATCAGCGCCCAGCAGAGTCGTACCGTCGGTGACGATCAAATTCTTGCCATAGTGATTCTTTAAGCTGGGATATTCACTTTCCCGAAGGTAAATCCCCTTTTCTTCATTCAGGCACACATCGCCGCCGGCATAGGGTACCACCTTTGCCTGCACATTGGCACCGGAAATGTCGGGAGATGTATCCATATGGGCGATCAGGCCGATGGTAGGCAGACTGGGGTCGCCGGGCACAGTTCCGTAGACATAGCCATACTCATCCATTTTGGCATCGCGGATGCCTATACGCAGCATTTCATCCACCAACGCCGCACCCAGCAGCTTCTGCTTGGCGGTGGAGGGACACATATCAAAAGATTCGTCAGACTGCGTATCGAAGGAAACATAGCGCAAAAAGCGCTCAGTTACACGATTCATAGTATACTCCTTTATACAAGAATTCCCGAAATACACCGGTATTTCGGGAATTCATTATTCGCAAATTACTTAGCGGCGTTGACCAGCTCAGCAGTATCCTGAGCGATCATCAGCTCTTCGTTGGTGGGCACAACCCAAACCTGAACCTTGGAATCGGGAGTGGAGATGCACAGCTCCTGGCCACGCTTCTTGTTCAGTTCGGGATCAATCTTAACACCCATAAAGCCCAGATACTCACAAACTGCAGCACGGACAGCAAAGTCATTCTCGCCAACACCGGCGGTGAAGGTCAGAACATCCAGACCGTTCAGAGCAGCAGCGTAAGCGCCGACATACTTGGCAACCTCATAGCAGAACTTGTCGCGGGCCAGAGCGCAGTTCTCATCGCCGTTCTTGGCGCCGGCTTCCAGATCACGGAAGTCGGAGGAAACACCGGAAATACCCAGAACGCCAGACTTCTTGTTCAGAACATTCAGGCACTCGTTGACATCCCAGCCGTTGGTGTTACACAGGAACTGCACGACGCCGGCATCGTTATCAC
>JAFQRK010000060.1 GCA_017410075.1 Oscillospiraceae bacterium
GACAAGAGCAATTGAAAGCGGAATGCAACCCAAGGTTTTGCAGAAGCTTTTAGGACACGCGAGTATTCAAACCACCATGGATCGATATGTGCACGTCACAAACGATTCTATGCTAAAGGCCGTATCCTTGTTTGAAGAAAGCTCCCCCACCGCTACCGTGTAAAAAGGTGTACAAAAGGTGTATAAAAGGTGTATACGGAAACACCGGGGTGCCGAAAACCATTGCAAATAAAGGACTTTTAAGGAGATAGAAGAAGAAATGAAATTAGGTATCGTAGGATTGCCCAATGTTGGCAAATCCACTCTATTTAATGCCATCACCAATGCCGGTGTGCCTGCTGACAACTATGCATTCTGCACCATCGACCCCAATGTGGGCGTCGTCAGCGTGCCCGACGAGCGGCTTAACTGGCTGTCCGATTTCCACAAACCCAAGAAGACCACCCCCGCTGTCATCGAATTCGTGGATATCGCAGGTCTGGTGAAGGGCGCGTCCAAGGGCGAAGGTCTGGGCAACAAGTTTCTCAGCAATATCCGCACCACCGACGCCATCGTCCATGTGGTCCGCTGCTTTGACGATTCCAATGTCACCCATGTGGAGGGCTCTACCGATCCCCTGCGTGATATCGACATCATCAACCTGGAGCTGGTGATGGCCGACATCGAAATGGTGGAGCGCCGCATCGACAAGGCGCAGAAGGCTATGAAAGGCGGCGACAAGAAGTTCGCCCGGGAAGCTGAGCTGTTTGCTGAGCTGCTGCAGCACCTGAACGAGGGCAAGCTGGCGCGGACCTTTACCGATGATGCCGACGATCTGGCCATCATCTCCACCTCTGACCTGCTGACCCTGAAGAAGACCATTTATGTTGCCAACCTGTCTGAGGACGAGATCAACGATCCTGAAAGCAACGGCCATTTCCAGAAGGTCAAGGCGCTGGCCGCCGAGGAAGGCAGTCAGGTGATCCCCATCAGCGCCAAGCTGGAGGCGGACATTGCCGAGCTGGACGATCCCGAGGAAAAGGCTATGTTTATGGAGGAACTGGGTCTGAACGAGTCCGGTCTTGACAAGCTGATCCGCAGCAGCTACGCATTGCTGGGACTGATCTCCTTCCTCACCGCCGGCAGCGACGAATGCCGCGCCTGGACCATCAAACGGGGCACCAAGGCGCCCCAGGCCGCCGGCAAGATCCATACCGACTTTGAGCGGGGCTTCATCCGTGCCGAGGTCATCGCCTTTGAGGATATGAAAGACTGCGGCACAATGGCCAACGCCAAGGCCAAGGGTCTGGTACGCAGCGAGGGCAAGGAATATGTGATGAAAGACGGCGACATCGTCAATTTCCTGTTTAATGTTTGATCGGGCAAAGCAAATGATCCTGCGCAAATGCGCAGGATCATTTTTCGGTTGCTTTTTCCTTTTACATCGTGTATAATACCAATCGACCATCCGGGTGTAGCGCAGCTGGTAGCGCGCCTGCTTTGGGCCAAAACACCGAACGCCGCCAGCGGCGGAGTAAGTGAGGTGTTTTGTGTGCAGCGGTCGATAAAATCGAGGAATGGCGTAAGCCCGAAGATTTTATCGGGTACCGCAAACCGGCGGCGCAGCCGAGGATGCCGTGGGTTCGAATCCCGCCACTCGGACCATATTAGCACGATGGTTTTGATACGAAACCATCGTGCTTTTTCTTTGCTGGTTGATATTTACACGGCAATTTGATATAATTCATTTGATAAACTTGAACGGAGCGAACAGAAAATAGGCATTTGCGGAGGTAAGTATGGAATTAACAACAGAGAGATGCACTATTCGCAATATGAAGATGGAGGATGCTGACGATTTGCATCACGTGCTTTCAGATGCAAGTGTTATGATGTATATTGAACAGGTTTTTGACATAGAGAGAACAAGGGATTTTATTCAATCAGCAGGGCTTTGCGAACAACCATTGGTTTATGCGATTGTCTGGAAAATGACGGGCGAAGTAATTGGACACGCAATTTTTCATTCCTATGAGAAAAACGACTATGAGATTGGCTGGGTCTTAAATAGAAATTACTGGGGAATTGGAATTGCAGATGAAGTTACTAAAGAACTGGTAAAACACGCAAAATTTTTGGGTATTGAAAGTTGCGTCATTGAATGTGATGAAAGACAAATCGCCAGCAAAAAGATTGCAATCAAAAATGGGTTTGCATACGAGGATAAATCAGACAACCTTGAACGATATCGATTAGTGTTGTAATCAGAAAATTCCACCTTTTCAAACCGGTTAGCATAGTTTCCTTCCTGAAAGGAAGTTTCACTTTTTCCGCAGAGTTTCATTTTCTGTTTCATAGTTTCATCTTTTGAGTGAAACTTTATGAAACTCTGTGAAACCGTAGCATTATTATCAAGCTAATTCAAAAGCCCAGAATTCGCATTCGCGAGTTCCGGGCTTTTCTGTTGCGGTGCGGAATCAAATCTGCGAACACCTGCGAGCGAAGCAGGCAAAAGCAAAAGGGGATGCATTGCATCCCCTTTTTACAGTATACGATTATCAAAACACGCCGTAGAAAACTAAAAACAGCGCGCTGGAGCTGACCCATCTGCCGTTGATCTTGTAGACCTCGATCTCATACTCGTCTTCCTCGGGCTCATCCAATTCGCTGCCCTTAATGGTTTCGGTAACGGTCAGCGTATAGCCCTCTGTGATCTTGGCCTTTTTCAGGGTTTTAGCAACACTTTTCATAGCCTTAACGATCTTCTTAGCCTGAGATTCCGAGATTCCCAGCTCATCAGCACCCTCTTCATAGTAATCAGAATCGGCCTCCTCGAGCTCATACAGCATTTCTTCGCCCATCTCGCGGATTTCATCTCGCAGCTCTTTGAGCTCATCCTTGTCGATCTTTTCCTTGTCGGTAATTTTGTACTTGATCTTATAGTTGCTGCCGTATTCGTCCTTGTAATACTCGATCTGCTCTTCGTACTGTTCCAGCATATCCTCATAATAATCAGACTTCTTTAAGACCTTTACAATTTCCTTGTATTCATCTTCACAGAAGCCGTTGAGCATAGCAACTTGCTTGTCAAGAGCAACAGACGCCTTCTTGTTGTTGGCAGCTTTTTCTGCCAGCGCGAGGGGCGTCTTGTATGTGTTGAACACAAACAGCACCAGCGCCACCACAATGGCCGCAATAGCAACTGCGGCACCAATACCGGTAATGAGCCAGAACTTCAGCCCCTTCTTCTTTTTCTTGGGCTCCTGCGCCATTTCATAGGCAGGTGTTACCAGTGGCTCTTCCTGCACTACAGGGGCTTCCTCGATGTATTCATTTGTGACATTGATGTTTTCTTCCATCTTTCTTGCTCCCTTTCCCTAATATGTTCTTCAATTCAAGTTAAAATAAGCTGCCATACATCAACATCATCAGAGCAGACTGGCTAACCCATCTTCCGTCGACCTTGTAGACTTCGATCTCGAACTCATCTTCCTCGGGTTCATCCAATTCACTGCCGGTCGTGGTCACAGAAACAGTCAAAACATAGCCCTCTGTGACCTTTGCCTTCTTCAGCGTTTTCGCAATGCTTTCCTGCGCCTTGGCATATTTCTTGGCCTGAGACTTGGTAATGCCCAGCTCATCTGCGCCTTCCTCGTAATCCTCATCCTCCAAATTTTCCAAGCTTTCGAGTCGCATCTCGCCGCGCTCACGAATCGTATCCCGAACTTCTCTCAATTCGTCTTTGTCGATCTCTTCCTTATCGACGATTTTGTACTTAACCTTATAGTTCTTGCCGTATTCGTCCTGCTGATATTCGATTTGTTCTTCGTAATACTCCAACGATTCCTCGTAGTCGTCCGACTTCTTCATGATCTTCAGGATTTCCTTGTATTCATCCTCACAGAAGCCATTGAGCATTTCGATGCGCTTGCTCAGTAAAGCGGATGCCTTCTTGGCGTTTGCCTGTTTTTCCAGCAGTGCAACGGGTGTCTTGTATGTGTTGAACACAAACATCACCAGCGCCAGTACGATGGCTGCGATAGCAACTACGGCGCTAATGCAGGTAATGAGCCAGAACTTCAGCCCCTTCTTCTTTTTCTTGGGCTTTTCAGGCGCCTCAGGGATTTGCGCTGCGGCATCCTCCGGAGACAGCTCTTCTGTTTCCATCTCATCCGCCGCAATCTGCTCCTGTGCAGGTTCTGCAGGCTCTTGGTAGCAGACAACATCCTCTTCCGCTGCGCCGTTTGTATTCTTGTTCTTGCGCTCGAAAATGATATCCAGGATCACCGGCACAAACATCAGTGCCAGGGCAACATACGGCATGATCGCCATCTGCAGACCTGCATCCGTAAAGGGCTCGTTCAGATCCACAAGGTTGGATACCAGCGGGCCGGCAACTGTGCCGCCAACCACCAGAATCAGCACGATGGCCAGCACAATGTACTTCATTCCCCGCTTCTTGTTGCACACATGGGTAACAGCAGAAATAACTGCCAGAAGAACGATCAGCGCCAGTACCACCGCCAAGCCAATAAAAGCGATGGACAGAGCGGACAGCAGAGCAACCGCATCCTCTGCATCGCCGCGTATGGTTTTCTTGTACTCGGTGATATCGCTGTCATCAAAGTACGCATCCGGATTCTCTTCTCTGACCTGCTCCATACCGCTTTCCACGATGGCATTAATCACATAATCGCCGCCGTCAGTATTGAGCAAATTTCCAAAATCCTTTACGATACCCGGTGCTTTTACCGAGATCACCAGAAGCTCGTGGATGGAGATCTTGTTGTTAAGAAGCTCCGTTGCCAATTCTTCAACTTCCTTGAAGCGCTTTTTGATTTCAGATTTCTTATAGGGGAAATCGTTGTCCTTCAGATCCTCTTCAAAATCCTCATCGTAGGCAACCCGATTCTGCATCGTCTGGGAAACGCCGTCCAGCAGCGCCTCCGCATCTTCCCGGAAATCGCGCAGATCTGCCCGCTTGATGCCCGTAATTTCCATAAAGGGCGACAGAAACAGCAGGGTAATTGCGCCGAGGATACAAAGTGCGCCAATGATACGAATTAAGTACTTTTTCACAATATCACGCCTCTCTTTCTAATTCCATAATAGGATAACAAAAGTATACCATATGAAGACACTTAATGCAAGGGAATTTCCCCCTAATAATTGGAAAATTAATACAAACTTAAAAAGCAGGAACGGTTTTGCCATTCCTGCTTTTTGTTTTCACTTCTTAGCCCGGTCTCGGAGGATCAGCTTCTTCATTGCCTCAATGCCCACCTTGATAGCGGCAGAGGTATCCTCGGTCATAGCCATAAAGAGGCCTGCCTTTTCCCGCTCCTGATTCCAAACCGCGTGGAAGCAAGAGCCGCAGCGCACGCCCAGCGCATCCGCCACAACAAACAGTGCGGAGGATTCCATCTCGCTGGCTTTAACACCAAGGCGCTTCCAGCTTTCCCACTTGTTCAGCAGTTCGTAATAGACCGGGGATTTCTCCGGGCTGTGCTGGCCGTAGAAGGAATCCTTACACTGGACGATGCCGGTGTGGGTATCATAGCCCAGCTCCTCGCTGGCCTCCTTCAGCGCTGCAGTCACATCAAAATCCGCAACCGCGGGGTACTCGATAGGCGCATACTCCAAAGAGGTATGCTCAAACCGGATCGAGCCGGTGGCAACCACCACATCGCCGGGCTTGACATCCAGATGGATGCCGCCGCAGGTACCGACACGGATGAAGGTATCTGCGCCGATCTTTACCAGCTCCTCCATTGCAATGGCAGCAGAGGGGCCGCCGATACCGGTGGAACAGACGGAGACCTTCTCCCCCAGCAGCGTACCGGTCCAGACATTGTATTCCCGGTTCATACCGATATGCACAGGGTTGTCAAAATGCTTTGCAATGGCCTCACAGCGGCCGGGGTCGCCGGGCAGCAGCACATACCGGCCAACATCCCCTTCTACGCACTGGATATGATACTGTTTTTCAGTCGCTTGCATAGCCTTATCCTCGCTTAGTAGCTGCCGTCATTGGCGGCAGTCTTGCCGGCCTCCAGCGCCTTTGCGATCTTAACGATGCGGGAAGTGCCCAGGCGATCAGCGCCCAGGGCGATGAATTTCTGCGCATCTTCGATGCTGGAAATGCCGCCGGCGGCCTTGATCTTCACATGGGGTGCCACATGCTTTGCAAACAGCTCCACATCGTGGAAGGTGGCACCGGCGGTGGAGAAGCCGGTGGAAGTCTTGATGTAATCTGCGCCGGAGTCGGAAACGCACTTGCACAGCGCGATCTTCTCATCGTCGGTCAGCAGGCAGGTCTCGATAATGACCTTCAGCAGCTTGCCCTTGCAGGCCTTTTTGATCGCTGCGATCTCAGCAGTGATCTCGTCCCACTTGCCTTCCTTGGCCCAGCCGATATTGATGACCATATCCACCTCATCGGCACCGTTATCCACAGTATCAGAAGCCATAAAGCACTTGGCAGCGGTGGTGGCGTAGCCATTGGGGAAACCGATCACGGTGCAAATCGCCAGTTTGTCGCCAACATATTCCTTTGCCTGCTTTACAAAGGACTGGGGGATGCAAACGGAAGCGGTGCTGTACTTGATGCCGTCATCGCAGATCGCCTTAATATCTGCCCAGGTGGCAGCCTGACTCAGCAGGGTGTGGTCACATTTTGCCAGAATTTCACTGATATTCATAATACATTCTCCTTTTAGCACTGTGTGTTAAATTCTTTTTTCTGCTGTTCGTTGATCCCCTTCAGCTGGTTGTAGTAGGAAAGATTCTGCAGCAGCGCCTTCATCGTCTTATCCAGCTCACTGCCCTCGGAATAATCCGCCTCAAACATCCAGTCCACGCGCTCGTGCTTCAGCAGCGGCGCGGCCTTATCCGCTTCGCCCGGGTGGTAGATCGCGATGGAGTGACCGCCGGACTGCTTAACAAGCTTCATACAGGGCACATCCGTCAGACCGTCGCCCAGGTAGATCATATTGCTGAAGAACACCCGCTTCTCGCTATCGGGACGGGAATTGTTCAGATCCACATTGTTGTTAATGTCCAGAACGCCCTTATTGATGCGGTAGACGAACTGGGTCTTATTGGTGTAGTTGACCGCCATCTTGGGCCAATAGGCCTGACCGTCCTTATACAGGAATTCGCAGGCATAGATACGCTTAAAGTACTTGGCAATGGATGTGCCCTCGATGATCTCCTTCAATCCCGAAGACAGCACATAATGCTCCACCTCTACCCCGGCCTCCTCGGCATAGCGGTTGATCCGTTCAAACCAGCCCTCCACGCCGGGATGATACTCGATGTCCTTGCCGCAGGCCACCAGGGATTCCCGGGTCAGGGGTGTCTGTACCTGATGGGCTTTTTCCACCATACAGTACATATAGGTCAGAATGGAGTCCATTGTATGCTCGGTTGCCACCTCATGGGTGTGGCGCCAGAATTCATCTGGCTTCATACCGATGCTGGGGATAAAGGTGTACTCCTGCATATCCCGGGTACACAGCGTTTTATCAAAATCGTACATAATGGCAATAATGGGTTTTTTCATAGCCGATCCTCCCGGTAACATTTTTATTTTAGTATAGCATTGCCCTGCCATATTGTCAAATATCCGCTTTTGATTGCCTTTTGCGGCTGTAAAAATACCGATGGATATATTTTTGCGGACTTTTGCCCCAAAGTGTGGTATACTGGTAAAAATGGAGGTGGCGCAATGAAGTTCAGGCTCATCATCGACAAGGAAAAAGAAGAGCAGATCGTGGCAACTGTCCACGAACGCACAGCGCTGATCGACGGGATCGAAGCGCTGATCAGCCAATATGCAGACCGCATCCCCGGCTATACCGAGGATGACATCAAAATGCTGGCGGTTGCAGATATTGAATGCATTACTGTGCTGGACGGCAAGACCTACGCCATCGACTCCGGCAACCGCCGCTACCGGCTGAAGCTGCGGCTGTATGAGCTGGAGCAGCAGCTGCCGGCCTCTTTCATCCGCATTAACAAAAGCTCTTTGGCCAACGAAAGCGCCTTAGACCGGTTCTGTGTCACCTACGCCGGCAGCGTAGATGCCGTTTTTAAATGCGGTTACCGCGAATATGTTTCCCGGCGGTGCTTCGCCCAGATCAAAAGGAGGTTGGAATCCAAATGAAAAAGTTTTGGAAGGAATTTATCTTCCGCGGCCTGATCTGTGCCGGCGGCGGCCCCATAGTTTTGGCAGTTATCTACGGCATCCTTGGTGCAACCGGCACAGCAGAAAGCTTTTCTCCCAGAGAGGTGTGCCTCGGCATTTTGACGATCACGCTGCTGGCCTTTGTCGCGGCTGGAATGACCGCCGTCTATCAGATGGAGCAGCTACCCCTGCCCATAATGATCCTGCTTCACGGCGGCGCACTGTATCTTGCGTATATCCTGACCTATTTGATCAACGGCTGGCTGGCAAATCAGCTGATCCCCATTCTGGTCTTCACCGGCATTTTTGCTGCAGGTTACGCCATCATTTGGCTTGTGATCTACTGCGTTGAGAAAAAGAAAGCCGCAAAGCTTAACAAACTGCTGAAAGAATAAGAAAAGTGCGTTGCGAAATTCGCAACGCACCTTTTATATCACCAAATGAATGGCAGCAAGCGCCATTTTACTTTCTTTTTATATTCCTCGTAGCCGGGCAGCTCCCGGGTCAGCAATTCTTCCTCATCTTTTAGCCGGACAACGATCACCGCAGGATAGATCGCAAAAACGATCAATGCCCACCAGGACCCCAGCACCAGCGGCATCATCATAAACAGCTCAATGGTAACGGCATACATTGGATGGCGGACGATACCGTAAAGCCCGGTATCCACCACGGTCTGTCCTTCCTCTACCTTGACTGTGCGGCTCAGATAGGCATTTTCCCGCATCACCTCGGCATACAGGGCGTAGTCCAGCAGGAACACCACCGATGCCGCAATGTTCACCCAATTGGGCATAGCAGACCAACCAAAGCGATAGTCCAGACCTGCCAGTACAAAGCCGGCGATGAACATCAGCCCGGACACCGCCACAACGCCCTTCTGCGTCCCCTGCTTTTCCTTCACATCCAGCCGCTTTTTGAGAAATTCCGGGGATTTCGCCAGCATAACAAAGCCCGCGATCAGCATTGGGATAAACAGCAGGCCCATCAGCATCCAGCCGTATGTATACTGTAATGTTCCGGCGGGCAGGAAGATCAGCAGCCCCACCAGCAGCAAGCCGCAGGTGAATTTCGTTAAGGCTTCAGCCAACAATTTCATTCCAAAACCTCCAGATAATAGCTCACCGGGCGGAAACCGTCGTTGCAGCTAAGCATCGCAGTGTAGGGATCTTTCATCCAGCCGTCATAGAAATTGCCGCCGCCGGCTGCCAATGTCTTAACAAAGCTCTCGATGCAGCTCCAGGCGGCATTGCAAAAGCCCTCCGGCTTTTGTCCGTCTATGGACACCCAGGAATCACCGATGGTCACCTCGCAGGCGTGTTCGATGGGATTTTCGTACTTTTCCATCAGGTCGGGATAGACGCTTCTGCGTATCGCCGTGATCTTGACTTTCTTCATATCCTCACCTCTTTTTGATTATACCACACAAAAACCGCCCTTTCAATGCTTCCTTAAAGAATTCTTAAACCTTGCCCTCGTTTACTTTCTTTGCCTGTTCTGCTATAATGTGACAGAATATGACAAAATACGAGGTGTATTATGAAAGAATTTCTGGGCTTTGGCGGTTACACCCGCACGCCGGAGGGCGCTTATTCCTGGCAGCACCTGCTGTTTGTCGGCTCCTTGCTGGCTGTTATGACCATTCTTGCCATCGTGCTGGGCAAAAGAAATCGCAGCAAAACACTAAAAGAGAAAAACAGAGTCATTATCGCCTCTGCCATTTTGATCGACGCTTTTGAGATCTTCAAGATCGTGATCCTCTGCCTGCGCGTTGACGGTGGCCCCAGCCTGGAGCCCATCAAGCATACGCTGCCGCTGTTCCTTTGCAGCATTCAGCTGATCGCACTGCCGCTTGCCGCCTTTACCAAGGGGCGGATCGAAGAGGCGGCGCTGGATTTTGTCAGCATTTTCGGTCTGCTGGGTGCCGTTTTCGGCACTGTGGGCGCAGCGCAGAACTATGGCTGCTACCCGGTGCTGTCTATGGACAATGTGGTTTCCGGTATCACCCACTGCATTTCCGGCTTTGCCGCGCTGTATATTATGATCTCCAAAATGGAGCGGATGCGCAAGAGCAATATGGTCATCACCTACGGCATTCTGATCTTCTTCTGCATTGCCGCCTACATTGCCAACATCACCCTTGACTACAACTATATGTTCCTGATGGCCGGCGACGGCACGCCCTACGATATTCTTTATAATCTTGTTGGCGGCAACAAGGTGCTGTATCCCATGTCGGTCGTAGGTCTGTTCCTGATCTACATCGCCGCATTCTACGGCATCTTCCACCTGATCACCGACAAAAAGAAAGAAAAAGCAGCTGTATAAATAACGAAAGCCCCGGCTCACGCCGGGGCTTCTCTTTTATCCTTGCTCCTGCCAGTTGGCGGGATATACGAAATACAAAAACCGCGCTTTGTCCTCCACGGAGAACTGGATGGCGCTGCCCTTGGGGATATAGATGACCTCCCCCGCACCGGCAGTAACCTTCTGTCCGTTTATAAGAATATCCAGCCGGCCGCTGATGACATAGTCCAGTTCGTCATAGTTCAGCGTCCAGGGGAATGTGGTCCGCTCCATAACCATCAGACCGCAGCCAAGACGGGGCGATTCCTCCAGGGTCAGCAGATCTCTTGTCCAGACCCGATCCCGGGGATTGCCGGTATCCATCCGGTGCTCCTCGGTTACATCCAGGCTGGGCACGGACAGCTTTTTCACCGGGCAGTCACTTACCTGTCCCAGCTTTTCCATCACGATCTGCCGTACCAATGCCTCCAAAGCGGCCTTATCCATTCACATCTTCCTCCAAAAAATCTCTTAACGCTTCGATGCCCTCTCCCGTAAAGGCGCTGACAACGAAGATGGGGCTTGCGCCTGCCAGCTCCAGAAGCTCCTTCGCCTGCTGCACCTGCTTGGGCGTGGCCATATCCACCTTGGATACCACACCTGCCACGGGAATGGGAAACGCCGACGCCTGACCCGGCGAGAACATAAACCTGTCCTGGGATGCATCCTGCACAAACAGCACCTGATCTGCCTCCACCGAGGTCACCACCAGGGCGTGAAACAGAGAACGCCGCTCCACATACTCGCCGGGGGTGTCGATGGTCTTGTGGATCACTTCCAGAGCCTGGGTCTTCTTATACTTCATCTCCATGCCGTTCAGGCATTGGCACAGAGTGGTCTTGCCGCAGGCCACATGGCCCACCATAATGACTTTTCTCATGTTCTTGTGATCTGGGTGGGGGCGAAGTGCAGCAGGTTTTCCAGCACCCGCAGCACATCCTTGACCGCGGCCTCCACATCGGCAACGCTGCCGCCGATGACCAGACTGCCATTGAAGCGGTCCACAAAAATGACCTCTACATTGGCTGCCTTGGTGGCGGTGTCTGCGCCGATGATGGCACCTTCGCTGGGGGTGATGGTCAGGATGCCCAGCGCTCCAAAATGCTCGCCGATGACACCCAGCTTCTTGTAAATATCCGGATTGGGATTGGCGATGATGTGCGCCATCGTCACCTGCTTGCCGGGAACGAATTCCTGAATAATGCGCTGCTTTTCCTGAAAAATATTGTCCATAACACAGTCCTCCCGATTACATCAGGCTGTCCAACAGCTCCGGATGGGGGCTGGGAATAACAACAGAGGAAACCAGCATGCCCGCCGCATTGGGGGTGTTGATGCCGGCCTTGACCGCCTCAGAAACCGCCGCCACCTCACCGGTCAGGACAACGAAGGACTTGCCGCCGATGCCCGTGCCCAGACGCACTTCCACCAGATCCACATTGGCAGTCTTGACGGCGGCATCTGCGCCGTAAACAGAAGCGGTAACGCTGAAAAATTCCATTACGCCAATGGCCCGCATGGTCTCCGGCATCGCGGTCATATTGATGGCCTTGATGACCTGGGGATGGATCCGGGGGATGATGCACGAATCCACCACATGGCTGCCGCCAATGGTATGTCCGGCATCCAAAGACGCCTGCACCGCCGCCACCTCGCCGGTAAACAGCAGATAGTACTTGCCGGGGCAGCCTGCCTTGGAAAATACCAGATTGACGGCGGCAGTCTTCAGAACGGTGTCTGCCACCTCAACGCCCTTGGCAATGCTGTTCAGTTCCAGAAAACCAATTGTGTTCATCATAGCTGACACCTCATTCCTTCTCGATCACGATCCGCTCGCCCACAGCCGTTACACGGCCGTCAATACTGGCGTGGATCTTTGCGCCCAGCGCGCCCTCAGGCGGTTCGGCAATGACCTGCCCTGCCCGGACACGGTCGCCTACGGACACAGTTGCGGTACAAGGTGCTCCAATATGCATCTTCATAGGGATCTGCACACAGTCAACCGTTGTGCTTATTATGTCCGTAATTTCGTAATTATAGTATTTTTTGACACCGACCCGGGAAGCTACTTTTTCAGAAGGTGCTTTGCGGCCTTCCCGCAGGGGACTTGCTGTCCATTCCTGCGCCGGCGCCTGATAGCGGATACCGGCCTTGCCCAGCTCGCCTTTCAGCATTGCATTGATCTTTCTGGGGAACAGACTCATGGGGCAGGCGTAGGTCTCGCAAATACCGCACTCGCAGCACAGCTGGGCATTGCGGATATCGGGATCGTCCAGCATCTGCCGGATATCGCCGCAGGTGGCCATCTTGCGCATGATCATATGGGGGCGCAGCGGATGTCCCAGCATATGCCGGGGGCAGAGCTCGGTGCAGTTGGTGCACTGGATGCAGGCAACGCTGGCCTGCTTCAGCATCCGCTTCAGCTCGATCTGATGGGTATTGGCGTGATAGCCGTCAGCAGGCAGCACCAGAATGCCGGAGGTGGTCTTTGTCACCACGGCGCTTTTTGCTTCTTCCATCGTCATAGGCTTGCCCATCATCGGGCCGCCGTTGACAACAAAATATGTGCTGCTGAGCCCGCCGCCAGCCAATTCAATACACTTTTCGTAGCTTGTACCCACCGGAACGCAAAGGACGGTGGGTTTTTTTACTTCACCGGTAACGGTGAGGATCTTCTGCGTAAAGGGAATGTCCTCCATTGCCTGAGAAATGGCATAAACAGTGGCCACATTGTTGACCACCGCGCCCACAGCAATGGGGATCCCGGCAGGAGGAACCACTCGCCCAGTCACTTCATAGACGATGGTCTGCTCGTCACCGGCAGGGTAAAAGCTTTCCATCAAATGCAGCCGGATGGGGGCATTTGCCGCGGCAATGGCTTCCCGAAGGGCATTGGCTTCCTCGTGATAATGCTCCTTCAGCGCGATCACCACATTGCCGATACCCAGCTCCTCCTTCATTGCCGCCAATGCCTTGACCAGCTGGGGCGCAAAATTGCGCATTATGTACCGGTCCGTACGCAGCAGCGGCTCACACTCAGCACCGTTGATGATCAGGTATTCAATTTTTCCTTTCAGCTTTGCGTGGGTCGGAAAACCGGCGCCGCCGCAGCCGACAATACCGGCGTCCCGGATTTTATCTACGATGCTCATTGATTTCACTTCCTTATTGTGCAGCAGGATTGATCTCCAGGCTGTCGATAATGCCCACAATAGCCATATCTGCAGGAACATCATCTCGTCCAAAGGCCTGACGGGCAGTACTTCCGGAGACAACCAGCACCTTTTCACCGATACCGGCGCCAACCACATCCGCTGCTACATAAACCTTGTCCTTGGTGCTCTTGGGGCCGTCCTCTTCCCGGACGACCATCAGCTTCAGGCCTTCCAGCCGTGCTTCCTTTTTGGTGGCCCAAACATGGCCGATCACTCTGCAAATAATCATATGTCTTTTCCTCCTTAGTCTCTGATCACTTCTACACCGGCATGGGCAAACACATCTCTCGCCAGCGGCGTGATGATAGTGCCAACCGGTATGCGCACGGGATTGCCCTGGGCCATGATCAGCAGCCGGGCATCCGTTTCCGTAACCAATTTGCCTATATTGGGCATCGCAGAGCCCTTCGGTACAGCAGTCTGCTGTGCAAACTTGGCAGGCTTTGCGCCGGGCACCACAATATTTGATTTGGATCTATAAGTCTTAACGCCGTAGACGCTCAGTGTCTTGGCGTATTTTTCCAGGGTATTGTACAGGGCATTGCTGCCCTCGTCCTTAAATCTGCGGAAGGTCAGCGCATCTTCCAGCATAATGACCTCCACGCCGGAAAGCAGCGCATAGGTAACCGCGCAGGCTGCTTCATCCGTCGGCCGGCCCAGTGCGATATCCGCCAGCTGCGTAATATTCAGCTTGGTGACCACTACCTGCTTGTAGCGCTGGATATCCTTATGGGTACGATAATCCTCCAGATCCGTCAGCACCTTGTCCCGGCTTAGATCCTTGGGCACTTTGTCAGCACAGCCCACAACCAGCACCGTGTCGCTGTCATCCGCGATCTCAGTGCAGCCGTTTTTCTCCATTGCTGCCATCACCTGCTGGGTGACTAAGCTTATGATCTTTTCCAATTCATTCTGATTCATATTCTTCACCCATTCTTCTGCAGGCAGCCAACGATATTTCCGCCGCTGACCTGGGCGGCATTGGCTTCGTCATAGTCAATGTGCACAGCCAGGCCGAAATTCTTGTCCACCCGAACCTGCACATCGTTTAGTGTCACGGATCGCTCTGTTCCGATCCGGATATTGACCGACCGACCGTGTTCGACGCCGTATTTTCTTGCGTCCTCCGGAGTCATATGTACATGAGCCTTGGCAACGATCACGCTGCCTCTGGCGGTGATAACGCCCTTGGGGCCTATGATCATTACATCTGCGGCATTTCGCAGATCACCGGACAGTCGGATCGGGGGCTTTAGCCCCAAAATTCTGGCATCCGTCAGGGAAAGCTCCACCTGGGTCTGTTTCCGTTCCGGGCCCAGCACCGCCACATTTGCGATCTCGCCGGAGGCTGTCACCAGCTTCACCCGTTCCTCGCACAGATACTGTCCCGGCTGGCTCAGATCCCGCTTGCGGGTCAATGTATAGCCTGCGCCAAACAGCGCTTCCTTATCCGCCTTGCTCAGGTGGACATGGCGGGCAGATATCTCCACGGGAATTTCCATTCCCTTTGCGCCGTTAAATCCGCTGCGGCTCAGAACATCGGCTACGATCTGCCTGATATCGTTTTCGCTATAGTAGTTCATAGTCGATTCCTCCTGTCATAGTAGCCGGACAATTTGCGGCATATTAGGATATAGACGCAGCTGGACATTCTGTTCAGCGCCTCGATAATATCGGGGCGGCTGTAGGATCCGCCGCAGTAAAATGCCTGGGCGGCCGCCAGCTCCGTTTCCCGGATCTGGGTGCGCAAACGGTTTAATTCCACACATAGCTTGCCCATTTTATAGTTGGGGATCGGATGATCAATGCCAAAAACTTTTTTTACCTGCTGCGAATTGTAGCGAATTTGCTGACTGTCCATTCCCAGCATTTTGACCTCTTTCAGCGGTTCGTCCTTAACCTCCGCCGCCAGGATCTTGTGGGTAAATTCCAACAGCTCCTCCAGATCGGAGATGATTTGCTTCTGTCCCTGCTCCTGGGCAGTGATCTGCACCTGCAGGATCATCGCCATCAGCGTATCCAGCTGACCCCGGAATGCGATCTGGGGATGGGTCTTGGGAACTAAGAGATTGCCCCGCAGATGGGTCATTCCCTCGGCCTTGCACACCGTTTCCCGACCGGTCTGGGTATCCTGATACACCGGCTGACCGTCACGCATCGGAATCTGCGTTCTGGTCATAGTATTTGCATTGTTTTCTTCTTTTCTGCAGAGGGTGATATCGTGTTCCCGGATAAAATCCGCCGCAGCCGGCGTCAGGATCACATCTGCATCCACCCAGTATTTATCCGGCTGCTGCTGGGACCATCGGGCACGCAGCTCCACATCCGTTAACAGTTTTTTTGTCATTGATACACCCTCCTTTCTTCTTTTTTGGGCGGGCAGGCAGCAGCTTCGCCGCCTGCCCAACGATCTTTAGCAGATTAGCCTTCCAGAGTGGGCAGAATGAACTCCACCTCGTTGTGGGGACGGGGAATGACATGAACGCTGACCAGCTCGCCAACACGGGAAGCAGCGGCAGCACCGGCATCGGTAGCAGCCTTAACAGCACCCACATCGCCGCGGACCATAACGGTCACCAGACCGCCGCCTACATGGACCTTACCTACCAGATGCACATTCGCGGCCTTGACCATTGCATCAGCGGCCTCGATGGAGCCGATCAGGCCCTTGGTTTCGATCATACCCAAAGCTTGCAAAGTTTCCATTGTGTTTACCTCCAAAAATTATATGTTATTATTTTGATTTTTTATCGGGACAGACGGTCGATAACGGCCTTGGTAATGGCCTCAATATCGGCACGGCTGAGCGCAGAAGGGGTTTTGGCTTCTGTGCGGCTGCAGGCATTATCGGTTCTGGTGCAGCCATCCGGAGCCGGATTGTTGCCGCGGATATCGCTCAGCTCCTTGATGCCGAAAGCCACACGGCGAATGTTGATCAGGTGCATGGGGCCAACATTGTCGGATGTTGCACTGCCGCCAACGCTGCCACAGCCCAATGTCAAAGCCGGCTGCAGACCGGTGGAAGCACCGACACCGCCCAGCGCACCGGGGGTATTGACCAGCAAACGGGAAACCGGCTTTTTCAGGGCAAATTCCCGGATGACGCTCATATCCTCGCTGTGGATGGTCATTGTATGACCGACGCCCTCGTTATTCAGGATCTCGATACTGCGCTTGCAGGCGCTTTCCCAGCTGTCCTCGGTGTAGAATGCCAGAATGGGGCACAGCTTTTCACGGGAATAGGGATTATCTTTGCCCACCGTCGTCTGATGGGACAGCAAAATCCGTGTTCCTGCAGGAATCTTGATGCCGGCCATTTCTGCAATGGTCTGGGCGGATTTGCCCACGATCTTGGGATTCATCGTGCCGTTGGCACGGAGGATGAAGCGGCTGACCTTGTCGCTTTCCTCAGGCGTCATAAAGTAGCCGCCCTGCCGTTCAACCTCCGCCACCACCTTATCTTTGATGCAGCGCTCAGTGATGATGCTCTGCTCGGATGCACAGATGGTGCCGTTGTCGAAGGTCTTGCTGTCGAAAATGTGCTTGACCGCCTTGATAATGTCCGCAGATTTTTCAATATACGCCGGGCCGTTGCCGGGGCCGACGCCCAGCGCCGGATTGCCGGAGCTGTATGCCGCACGGACCATTGCCTCGCCGCCGGTGGCCAGGATAATGCCGATATCCCGATGCTTCAGCAGCGCGGATGTGCCTTCCTGGGAAGGAACGGTGATGCACTGCACAAGACCTGCCGGTGCGCCGGCAGCGGCTGCTGCACGGCTGATGATCTGGAAGGTTTCCAGAATGCAGTTCTTGGCATTGGGATGGGGGCTGAGGATGATGGCATTGCCGGATTTCAGGCTGATCAGGGTCTTGTACATAACCGTGGAAGTGGGGTTTGTGGAAGGGATCAGGGCTGCCACGATGCCCATAGGCACAGCCACTTCCCAGACCTTCTTCTCATTGTCCTCAGACAGGACACCCACGGTTTTCAAGTCCTTGATGCTGTCGTAGGTGATGGCGCTGCCCAGCAGATTTTTCAGGATCTTGTCCTGCCAGACGCCGAAGCCGGTCTCCTCCACCGCCATCTTTGCCAGCCGCTGCGCATTGGCTGCGCAGGCCTCGGCAACGGCCTTAACAATGTTATCCACCTTGCTTTGGCTGAAGCCGGCGTAGATCTCCTGAGCCGCCTTGGCCTTTGCCACCAGATCTCTTACCTCCTGAATGGAGCGTAAGTCCTTGTCGAATTCCATTGATTCACCTCCTGGTGAGCGTTTCTGATATGGCGATTATTCAGCGCCCAGAACAGGCAGGATAGCCTCCACTTCGTTGTGGGGACGGGGAATGACATGGACGCTCAGCAGCTCGCCAACACGGGCAGCAGCGGCAGCACCGGCATCGGTAGCAGCCTTGACAGCACCCACATCGCCGCGAACCATAACGGTCACCAGACCGCCGCCTACATGGACCTTGCCGATCAGACGGACATTGGCTGCCTTGACCATTGCATCAGCGGCCTCGATGGAGCCGACCAGACCCTTGGTCTCAACCATACCCAAAGCTTGCAGTGTGTTCATAATAAGTACCTCCAAATAAAATTAATTTTGTTTATTATCGTTTATTGATCTTCGCCTTCCGCGAAGCAGATTAAGATTTAATAATCCGTGGGGCTGGCGGCAATGCCGCAGACCGCCTCGGCAAAGGCTTCGCAGGCTGCCCTGCAGGCTGCTTGATCGCCGGTGAGCAAACCGCCGGCAAAATTGGTCTCCGACGGCGGTCCGTAAAAGACCTTCATCTCCACCTGGGCGGCCTTCAGCGCCGCATCCAGACCCACCATTGCTTCCAGCGGCGGTGCGATCAGGTATGCCATCGCCGTTCCCTCGGGGACATTGGCGGCCTTGGACAGATAGCTGCCGGTACGGGAAATGCATTGGGCAAAGTAGACCACAGAATCGTCATCATTTGCACTGAAGAAGCAGGCATCGTTTTCGATGTATAAAAGTGCCGCTTCCAGACCGCTGCGGATCTCCGCCGGATTTTCTGCAGAAAGGATGCCGATAAATTCGCCTGCCAGCGCCGTATTGGCATTGGCCGCCCCGGCGTACATACTCCGGGCATAGGCTACCTGAACATCCGCCTTCTTGGTGGCTTCATCCAGCGCGGCATAGGAAACATCGTCGCAATCAGTGGTGAAGATCCCCAAACTTCTGTGCCCCTGCGGAATGTCCAGCTTCTGCAGCAGCATCGGATCGGCATTGGGGATAATGCGAACGCTTAAGACAGTGGTTTTCATTGGGCTTCCCAGCATCTGCGCACCTCCTTACTTCACCAGGTCAACGCCGCTGGCCTTTTGCTCCAGGATCTTGGCGATGACCTCGGCCACATATGCACCGGCTTCCACCGCTGCTGTGCCGTTTTTGTGGATGTTGGAAACGACGGTGCGCTTGGACTCCGGCATACCCACATAGGCATTGTAGGTGATGTAGGCGCTCATACTCTCAGCAGTTGCCAGACCGGGCCGTTCGCCCAGCAGTACGCAAATGACCTTCGCGCCCAGGGTTTCCGCAATATGCTCCTGGGCACCGACTCTGCCAAACCGCAGATAGAACGGCGTGCCCACCTTCAGACCCTTGGCCTGCAGCGCTTCGGTGATGACCGGCAGGATCTTGCCCATATTGGCTTCCACAGCCGTAGAGCTAAGGCCGTCGGAAATATAGATCTGCACATCCGGATTGGGGA
>JAFQRK010000061.1 GCA_017410075.1 Oscillospiraceae bacterium
ACTGCCGCATTTCCCTGCGGCACAGGGCAGGTTCTGCAGACGGAAAAATCGCCGTCCCGGATACCCATTGTTTACCACCGTAATTGTACTAAAAATCAGCGAAAAAGTCAATATAAACACAAGGGCACAACACTGCCAAAATCAGCAATAAAAATTCAGGAAATTTGTAAAAAATTGCGGAGAAAAAGCCCCGTGATACCGGGGGCTTCCCACGCCGGCGTGTGCGCCGGCCCGGAACCTGCGCTGACCTTTCGATTTCTGCCCGTATTCCCCGATTTTGCTTCGCCCCACCGGCAATGACACGGGTTTCAGAAAATCATCTTGCATTCAAACCCGCCACGGGATATAATGGCAATATATAGAAAACAAAACGAAGGAAGGCACGCAATATGGAGAAGAAATTTCGCAAGCTGGGCACAATGCTGGACTGCTCCCGCAATGCCGTGTCCACCGTTGACGGCGTCAAAAAATGGATCGACCTGACGGCGGATATGGGCTACAACTGCCTGATGCTGTATACGGAAGATACCTACGAAGTGGACGACAATCCCTATTTCGGTTATATGCGCGGTCGCTACAGCCAGGAAGAGCTGAAGGAAATGGATGCTTACGCCCTGTCTAAGGGTATGGAGCTGATCCCCTGCATCCAGGTGCTGGCTCACTTGGGCGCCATCCAGCGCTGGCCGGATTACTGGCCCCATTTTGATACCGACGATATTCTGCTCATCGGTGATGAGCGGGTGTACGAGCTGATCGAGTCTATGTTCGCTACTGTGGCCAAATGCTTCACAACCAAAACCGTACATATCGGTATGGACGAAGCGCATATGGTGGGCCGCGGCCGGTATTACGATCAGCACGGCCATCAGGATCACTCTCAGGTGATGATCAACCATTTGAATCGCGTCTGCCAGATCGGCAAAAAGTACGGCTTCAACTTCCTGATGTGGTCGGATATGTTCATCAAGCTGGTCACCGGCGGCGAATACTATACCGATGCCGACATCAGCGACGATATCCGCAAGCAGATCCCCGACAATGTGCAGCTGGTATACTGGGATTACTACTCCACCCAGAAGGAGCACTACGACGGAATGCTCCACACCCACCAGAAGATCAAGGACGGCACCTGGTTTGCCGGCGGCATCTGGACCTGGGCGGGCTTTGCGCCCCACAACGGCTACTCGATGAAAGCCATCAAGGCGTCCATCGACAGCTGTGTGGAAAACGGCGTGCAGGATGTGATCTATACCATGTGGGGCGACTGGGGCGGAGAATGCTCCAAATTCTCCCTGCTGCCGGCGACCTTCTATGCCGCGGAATATGCTAACGGCAACGAGGACTTAGAATCCATCAAGGCAAAATTCGAGGCAAAATTCGGTGTCGCTTGGGATGACTTTATGCTCCTGGAGCTGACCGGCACACCCAACGATGCTGCCGACTATATCTGCAACGCGGAAAAGTATTTGCTGTATAACGATTGCCTGCTGGGCATTATGGACAAGCAGGTGTTTGAGGGCGAGGGCAAGCTGTTTGGCGATTGCGCCAAGAAGCTGGAAAAGATGGCAGATCATCCCGAATGGGGCTATCTCTTTGCCACCCAAAAGGCGCTGTGCGAAGCCCTGGAGCTGAAGGCAGAGCTTAGTGTGCGCACCCATAAGATCTACTTAAGCGGCGATAAGGCGGCGATCCCCGGCCTGGTTGCCGACTATGATGAGACTGTCAAGCGGGTCAGGAACTTCCTGAAGACCTACCGTAAGCAGTGGTTTACCGACAATAAGCCCCACGGCTTCGACATTCAGGACATCCGCATCGGCGGCGTCATCGCCCGTCTGGAAGCGGCGCGGGAGCGCCTGCAGGGCTGGTACGACGGCAAAATCGACCGCATTGCGGAGCTGGAGGAAGAGCAGCTGGACTTCCTGGGCCGCGAGGGCGCAAAGCGGGAGCCCTCTACCTGGTGGGCAATGTGGCACTGGATGACCACCCCCAATCTGATGGCGGCAATGGAATAAAATTTAGCAGGCAGGTGAAATTCACCTGCCTGTATTTTATGTCGAGCTGTTGCCTTGGCCCCCTCACTGAGGGGGCTGTCAGCCGAACAGGCTGACTGGGGGAGTTAAACTCCCTCCGTCTTCGCCTGCGGCGAATCCACCTCCGCGCCCCTTTTGTCCGCTGCGCGGACATTTTCCCCGCTAACGGGGAAATCAACCCTCAAAGAGGGAGGCAAGGCACACGAAAATCTTTCTGCAATTTCCTCCCAAAATTTCCCTAAAAAGGGGTTGACTTTAGCGTGCTAAAGTGCTAAACTAAGGAACAAATACCGAAGGAGGGATTGCCATGACTTTGCGATCAGAAGCAATGGACACCTTGTTCAAAACTGTATTGAATCTGGAAAGCCTGGAAGAGTGCTACGCCTATTTTGAGGATCTTTGCACCGTTAAGGAGCTGCAGGATATGGCCCAGCGGCTGGAAACGGCGATCTTGCTGTCTGAGGGCGCCAGCTATCAGGAAATTATGCAGCAGGTCAGCATCAGCACCGCCACCATCGGCCGTGTCAGCAAGTGCCTGAACTACGGTCCCGGCGGCTACCGCACCACCATCGAAAAGCTGAAGGAGGAAGAAAAATGAATTTACCGCTTGATGTGACGGAGAAGATCGCCTTCCGCCTGCGCTCTATTTACAATCAGCAGGGTTACACCCAGTACAAGATGAGCAAATTTGAGGAATATGACCTCTATGCACGGAACAAGGATTTTCTGCTGTCGGATAATGTCATCACCTTTACCGACTTAAGCGGCAAGCTGATGGCGTTAAAGCCCGATGTGACGCTGTCCATCGTCAAGAACAGCCCCGACGATGCGCAGAATGTGAAAAAGCTCTACTACCACGAAAGCGTGTACCGCGTGTCCAGAAATTCTCACGCCTTCCGCGAAATTCAGCAGGTGGGTTTGGAGGCGCTGGGCAATATTGACGATTATTGCATTCTGGAGGTCCTGCAGCTGGCGAAGAAAAGCCTGGAGCAGATCTCCGGGGACTGCGTTCTGGAAATTTCCCATCTGGGTCTGATATCGGCATTGACCAAGGACTTAAGCGGTCAGCAGAAGGCAGAGATCTTCCGCTGCGTAGGCAGCAAGAATCTGCACGAGCTGGTGGCGGTGTGTGCCGATGCCGGTGTTTGCGAAGAAAAGACGGCGCTGCTGCAGGCGCTGGCATCCATCGGCGGCGCACCGGAAACGGTGCTGCCCCAGGTCAGAAAGCTGCTTGACGGCACGGTGGATACCAAGCCGCTGGAGCTGCTGGAGCAGCTAAGCGCCGTTTTGGGCAATCAGATCCGCATCGACTTTTCTGTGGTGGATGATATCCACTATTATAACGGCATCGTGTTCAAGGGCTTTGTCCGTGGCGTGCCGGATGCGGTCTTGTCCGGCGGCCAGTATGACAAGCTGATGCGCAAGATGAACAGAAAAAGCTCCGCCATCGGCTTTGCGGTGTATATGGATCTTCTGGAGCGGCTGGAGCAGGAAGAGGATGCCTATGATGTAGACACCGTTTTGCTGTATGCCGATGAACCCATCGCCCGGATCAGCGCCGCCGCAAAAGCGATCGCGGACAACGGAAAAACCGTGGCAGTATACCGGCAGATCCCAGACGGTCTGCGCTGCCGGGAAGTGAAAACTGTGAGGTGAGATCCTTGAAATCAATACTGAATGTGGCATTGCCCAAGGGTCGCCTGGGCGAAAAAGTGTATGCAATGATGGAAAAGGCAGGCTTTTCCTGCCCTGCCATCTATGAGAATAACCGCAAGCTGATTTTTGAAAACCCGGAAAAGGGCGTCCGTTATTTCTGGGTCAAGCCCTCGGATGTGGCCATCTATGTGGAGCGGGGTACCGCCGATATCGGCATCGTGGGCAAGGACATTCTGCTGGAATACGAGCCGGATGTTTATGAGCTTCTGGACTTACATATCGGCAAATGCCGGATGGCAGTTGCCGCCCCCAAGGGCTTTCGGGATGATCAGCGCCGCACGCTGCGGGTGGCGACGAAATTCAGCAATATTGCCGCCGGATATTATAGGAGCCAGGGTCGGGATATTGACATCATCCACTTAAACGGCTCTATCGAGGTGGCGCCCATTCTGGGCCTTTCCGATGTGATCGTAGATATCGTGGAAACGGGAACCACCCTGAAGGAAAACGATCTGGAAGTGGTGCAGACCATCGTCCCCATCAGCGCCCGGCTCATCGCCAACAAGGCCAGCTACAAATTCCAGAGCGAAACCATAGACTTTGTTACGAAAAGTCTTGCGGAGGAAACCAATGATTAAGATCTTGAAATACGGGCAGGAGACGGACGATACCATCTTTGCCCAGCCGGAAACGGCGATAAATGTGGAAAATATCGTGGCAGACATCATTTACGATGTGCGCAAGCGGGGCGATGAGGCGCTGTTTGACTACTGCAAGCGCTTTGATAAGGCAGAGCTGACCGCTCTGGCGGTGACCCCGGAGGAGATCGACGCTGCGGTGGCAGCGGTTGCGCCCAAATTCCTGGAAATCCTGCAAAAAGCGGCGGAAAATATCCGCACCTTCCACGCGCAGCAGGTGCGCAAGGGCTTCCAAATCGAAAAGGACGGCACGATCGTCGGTCAGAAGATCATTCCCGTTGACCGGGCAGGCCTGTATGTCCCCGGCGGTACGGCGGCCTATCCTTCCACGGTGCTGATGGATGCCATTCCTGCCAAGATCGCCGGTGTCCGCGAGGTGGTAATGGTAACGCCGCCCCGGGCAGACGGAACGGTGAATCCCGTGATCCTGGCGGCTGCCAAGGTGGCAGGCGTGGACAGGATCTTCAAGGTGGGCGGCGCCCAGGCCATTGCGGCGCTGGCTTACGGAACCCAATCCATTCCCAAGGCAGATAAGATCGTGGGCCCCGGAAACGCCTTCGTGGCGGAAGCCAAGAAGCAGGTTTTCGGCAAGGTCTCCATTGATATGATCGCCGGCCCCAGCGAGATCATGATCGTCTGCGACGGCAAGACCGACCCCCGTTATGCGGCGGCGGACTTGCTTTCTCAGGCCGAACACGATAAAATGGCCAGTGCGGTGCTGGTCACCGACTCGGAGGAACTGGCATACGCGGTGCGCTCTGAGCTGGAGAAGCAGATCCCCCAGCTGCTGCGCAGCGAAATCGCAAGAGCCTCCATCGACAGCAACGGAAAGATCATTCTGGTGGACACTCTGGAAACTGCCATTGAAGTGGCAAACCGGATCGCACCGGAGCATCTGGAGCTTTGCCTGGATGATCCGATGCCCTATTTGGACAAAATTCGCCACGCAGGCTCTGTATTCCTGGGCAGAAACTGTCCCGAGGCGCTGGGTGACTATTTTGCCGGCCCCAACCACACCCTGCCCACCTCCGGCACAGCCAAATTCTCCAGTCCGCTTTCTGTGGACGATTTTATTAAGAAGACACAGTTTATTTATTACACCCGGGAAGCTTTGGAAAAGGTGGCAGAGGATGTTGCCTACTTTGCCGAGGCAGAGGGTCTGACCGCCCACGCAAAAAGCGCGGTGATCCGCATTCAGGAGGCAGAAAAATGAGCCGTTTTTTCAGCAAAAAATATAAGGATCTCGTTCCCTATGTTCCCGGCGAACAGCCCCAGGACAGATCCTATATCAAACTCAATACCAACGAATCGCCCTTCCAGGCTTCTCCCAAAGCCCAGGCAGCGGTGCAGGAGGCGACAAAGCGGCTGCAGCTGTATTCCGATCCGGAGTGCAAGCTGCTGCGGCAGAAGGCGGCGGAGGCTTACGGCATTTCTGCCGATGAGGTGATCTTCACCAACGGTTCTGACGAGCTGCTGAATTTTGCGATCATGGCATTTTGCGATGCTGATACCCCGGCGGCGTTCCCGGATATCACCTATGGCTTTTACAAGGTGTTCGCCCAGCTCAATGGCGTGCCCTATGTGCAGATCCCGCTGCGGGAGGATTTTTCCGTCAATGTCAGCGACTATATCGGCTGCGGCAAGACCGTCCTTATCGCCAATCCCAATGCCCCCACGGGCCTGGCTTTGTCGCTGGAGGATGTGGAGAGAATCGCGGCGGGCAACCCGGACAATGTGGTGGTCATAGACGAGGCTTATGTGGATTTCGGCGGGCAGACGGCTGTGCCGCTGATCCGCAAGTATGACAATCTGCTGATCGCCCAGACCTTCTCCAAGTCCCGGTCTATGGCCGGCGCGCGGCTGGGTATGGCCATCGGCGATCCTGCGCTGATCCGGGATCTGAAAAACATCCAGTTCTCCACCAACCCCTTCAATGTCAACGCAATGACCATGGCGGCAGGTGTGGGTGCGCTGGAGGATCAGGAATATTTTGAAAATAACTGCAAAAAGATCATTGCTAACCGGGAATGGACGATTCAGGCGCTGGCAAAATTGGGCTTCACCACCATTCCCTCCCAGACGAATTTTATTCTGACCAAGACCCCGGCCATCGGCGGCAAGGCGCTGTACCTGGCGCTGAAAGCCAAGGGTATTTTGATCCGCCACTTTGATACAGACCGGCTGCGGGATTACATCCGGGTCACCATCGGCACAGCCGAGGAGATGGCGGCATTTGTTTGCGCGGTGCAGCAGATTTTGGAGGAAAATGTATGAGAACGGCGAAAATAGACAGAAAAACCAATGAAACCGACATCCAAATATCCTTAAATCTGGACGGAACCGGAAAAAGTGAAATCGCCACCGGCTGCGGCTTTTTGGATCATATGCTGACGCTTTTGGCATCCCACGGCAGATTCGATCTGAATGTCAGCTGCCAGGGTGATACCTATGTGGACGATCACCACACCGTTGAGGATGTGGGCATTGCGCTGGGGCAGGCTTTTTCCCAGGCGCTGGGTGACAAGAAGGGCATTTGCCGCTACGGCAATATGATCCTGCCTATGGATGAGGCGCTGATCCTCTCCGCGGTGGATCTGTCCGGCAGAGATTATCTGGGCTATGCCCTGAATATCCCCACAGCAAAGGTGGGCAATTTCGATACGGAGCTGGTGGAGGAATTCTTCCTGGGCTTTGTCCGTAATGCAAATTGCACTTTGCATATCCGCAAGGCCACCGGCAGCAATTCCCACCACATCATCGAGGGCGCCTTCAAGTCTGTGGCAAGAAGCCTGCGGCAGGCGGTTGCCATTGATCCTGCCTGCGCTGGTGAAATTCCGTCGACCAAGGGAGTGCTGTGATGTTAGCGATCGTAGATTACGGCGTGGGAAATCTCTTTTCCCTGGAATGCTCTCTGTCCGCCATTGGTGTACAGAGCGTGGTGACGGCTGACCCGGCGGTTTTGGAAAAGGCAGATAGGATCATCCTGCCCGGCGTGGGCGCCTTCGGCGATGCCGTGGCGAAGCTTAGGGCAACGGGTCTGGATAAGAAGCTGATCGCTCTTGCCGGGGCAGGCAAGCCCCTGCTGGGCATCTGCCTGGGTATGCAGCTGCTGTTTGAGAAGGGCTTTGAGTTTGGCCAGTACGATGGCCTTGGTCTGATCAAGGGCTGCGTAGGCCCTCTGGCGGAGGTGATCCCACCGGAGTATAAAATTCCCCATATTGGTTGGAATTCCTTACATATTACCAAGGAAAATCCCTTGTTTTCCTATATTGATCAGGGGGATTTCGTATATTTTGTCCATTCCTTCTGTGCGACTCAGTGCGATGAATCTGTGATCGCCACCACAGAATACGGCGCGCCGGTAACGGCTGCCGTGGCCTGCGGCAATGTATTTGGCTGTCAGTTCCATCCGGAAAAAAGCGGCGAAGTGGGACTGAAGATCCTGAAAGCCTTTGTGGAAAGGGGTGCTGACCTATGCTGATCTATCCTGCCATCGACCTGTATGAGGGCAAGGCCGTCCGGCTGTTCAAGGGTGATTATGCCCAGATGCAGGTGTTCAGCGATGACCCCGTTTCCGTGGCAAGGGACTTTGCCGCTCAGGGTGCAAAGTGTATCCATCTGGTGGACTTGGAGGGTGCAAAAAGCGGCACCACTCCCAATTTCGACACCGTTTGCGCCATTAAAAAGGCCACCGGCCTCTTCTGTGAGATCGGCGGCGGCATACGGGATATGGAAACGGTGGAAAAATATCTGTCCGCCGGTATCGACCGTGTGATCCTGGGCACAGCTGCCGTCACTACCCCCGGTTTTGTGGCGAAAGCCACCGCAAAATACGGCGCAAAGATCGCCGTGGGCATCGACATCCGCGACGGCTTTGTGGCCATCAAGGGCTGGACGGAATTATCCCAAGAAAATGCCTTTGACTTCTGCGGGAAAATGGCCGGTCTGGGCGTACAGACGATGATCTGCACCGATATTTCCAAGGACGGCGCAATGCAGGGCGCAAACCACGCCCTCTATCAGGAGCTGTCCGAAAGGTGCAATATGCAGATCATCGCCTCCGGCGGCGTTTCCTCCATAGAGGATGTGAAAAGGCTGGCGGCTATGGATATCCACGGCGCCATTATCGGCAAGGCCTATTACACCGGGGCAATTTGCCTGAAAGAAGCGATCGAGGTGGCGAAATGATTACAAAACGGATCATCCCTTGCCTGGATGTCAAGGACGGACGGGTGGTCAAGGGAACAAATTTCGACGGGCTGCAGGATGTGTCCTCACCAATCGTTCTGGCGGATCATTACACCCAAAACGGCGCAGATGAGCTGGTGTTTTACGATATCACCGCTTCTTCCGACGGCAGGCAGCTGTTTACGGATATTCTCCGGGAAACAGCCCGGCGGGTGTTCATTCCGCTGACAGTAGGCGGCGGCATCAATACGCTGGCGGATTTCGACCGGGTGCTGAAATGCGGTGCCGATAAGGTCAGCGTCAATTCCGGGGCAATTAAAGATCCCGGTCTGGTGGAAGAAGCCGCCAAGCGCTACGGCAGCCAATGCGTTGTGCTGTCGGCGGATGTAAAACGGGTGGACGGCCAGTTCCGGATATTTGCCAAGGGCGGCCGTGTGGATACCGGTATGGAGGCCATCAGCTGGATCAGACGGTGCGTGGATAACGGCGCAGGCGAGATCGTGGTCAATTCCATCAACACCGACGGCGTGAAGCAGGGCTTCGACCTGCCGCTGCTCAAGGCGGTGTGCGATGCGGTCAGCGTGCCGGTGATCGCCTCCGGCGGCGCAGGCTGCGCGGAAGATTTTGTGACGCTGTTTGAAACCATCCCCACTATTGACGCCGGCCTTGCCGCGTCCATTTTCCATTTTGGTCAGGTGCAGATCCCTGAGCTGAAGGCGCTCCTGGCAAAGAAGAATATTCCCGTAAGGAGATAAATTATGCTGAACATCGACACACTTAAATTTGACGAAAAGGGTCTGATCCCTGCCATCGTGGTAGATGCAGTATCCAAGCAGGTGCTGACCCTGGCCTATATGAGCCGTGAAAGCCTGCGCATTTCTATGGAAAAGGAGCTGACCTGCTTCTACAGCCGCTCCCGTCAGGAGCTGTGGCTCAAGGGCGAGACCAGCGGCAATTACCAGCACATCGTATCCATTACCGCTGACTGCGACAATGATGCCCTGGTGGTGGTTGTGGAGCCGGATGGCCCTGCCTGCCATAAGGGAACTGTCAGCTGCTTCCACAATCCCGTTTTCCAGAGCGAAAATCGCCACGAGTTCTCCATGGAGGGCTTGATGGACTTGATCATGGGCAGAAAAACCGACAAAAAAGAGGGCTCTTACACCACCTATCTGTTTGAAAAGGGTCTGGATAAGATCCTGAAAAAGGTGGGCGAGGAGTCCACCGAGGTCATCATCGCCGCCAAGGCGGAGGATAAGGCGGAAACCGTCTACGAGATCGCCGATCTTGCCTACCATGTGATGGTGCTGATGGCAGAAGCCGGCATTTCTCTGGAGCAGATCCATAAGGAGCTGGCCTCCCGCCATGTGATCGACCATAAGGTCAAGCAGGAAAAAATGACGAAATAATGCAAAGTGCCGCCCATCCGGGCGCCACTTTTGGCATCTACCCGGGGCGACCGAATCCTCGGCCCCCTCTCTGTGGGGGCTGTCGGGGCGCACGCCACGACTGGGGGAGTGAAACCCCCTCCGTCTTTTTGCTTTGCAAAAATCCACCTCCCCCAAAGGAGGAGGCAAGGG
>JAFQRK010000062.1 GCA_017410075.1 Oscillospiraceae bacterium
ATCCGGGCGGCACTTTTGGCATCTACAAGGGGCGACCGAATCCTCGGCCCCCTCTCTGAGGGGGCTGTCGGGGCGCAAGCCACGACTGGGGGAGTGAAACCCCCTCCGTCTTTTTGCTTTGCAAAAATCCACCTCCCCCAAAGGAGGAGGCAAGGGGGGTTGATCACTACTTTCCACTTGCATACGGTTGATATTTTCGGTATAATAAAGAAAAAAGCAAAAAGGAGGTTGCTCCCTTGAAACGCGTATTTTTGATCGTTTTGGATTCTTTCGGCATCGGACAGATGCCCGACAGTGAAAATTTTGGCGATGTAGGCGTCAATACCCTGCGCGCCTGCGCCGCTACCGGCAAGCTGCACATCCCCAATATGATCGCCGCCGGTCTGGGTAATATCGACGGCGTTGCGTGCCTGCCCCGGACAGAGGGCGGTGCATTTGCCCGACTGAGGGAAAAGTCTATGGGTAAGGATACCACCATCGGCCATTGGGAGATCGCCGGCATCGTGTCTGACGATCCGCTGCCCACCTATCCCAACGGCTTCCCTGAGGAAATTCTGGCGCCCTTCCGGGAAAAGACCGGTCGGGGCGTGCTGGCCAATGCCCCCTGGTCCGGTACGGAGGTCATTGAAAAATACGGCGCAGAGCATATGCGCACCGGCGATCTGATCGTCTATACCTCGGCAGACTCGGTGTTCCAGATCGCTGCCCATGAGGATATCGTGCCGCCGGAACAGATGTATGAATACTGCCGCATTGCCCGGAAATTGCTCCAGGGCAAGCACGGCGTGGGCCGCGTGATCGCAAGACCCTTTGTAGGTCAGCCCGGCAGCTTCAAGCGCACCGCAAACCGCCACGATTTCTCCCTGGAGCCGCCGAAGGAAACGCTGCTGGACGCAGTCAAGGCCGCCGGAATGGCCTCCATCGGCGTGGGCAAGATCCACGATATTTTCGCCGGTCAGGGCTTGACGGAGTATGTCTACAACAAGTCCAACGCCAACGGAATGGAGCACGCCCTGCGCTATGCAAAGCAGGATTTCACCGGCCTTTGCTTCGTGAATCTGGTGGATTTTGATATGCAGTTCGGCCACCGTCGGGATGCTGTGGGCTATGCCAACGCGCTGAATGAATTTGATGCCTGGCTGCCGGAATTTCTGGCGCAGTTGGGCGCGGATGATATCGTGATGATCACCGCCGACCACGGATGCGATCCTGCCTACACCGCCACCACCGACCATACCCGGGAGTTCGTGCCGCTGCTGGTGCTGGGAAAGCGGGTGAAAGATGTGAATTTGGGAACACGCGCCAGTTTTGCGGATATTGCCGCAACTACGGCGGAATTGCTGGGCGTGGAGCTGGATACCCCGGGAAAGAGCTTTGCCGGGGAGATCGTGTAAGGAGGACTGCCTATGACACCGGAAAAGCTTTGTGAATTAGCCCGCGACGCGATGACTCGCTCCTATTCGCCATACTCTGGTTTTAAAGTTGGTGCGGCGCTGCTGTGCGCAGACGGAACGGTTTATCAGGGCTGCAACATAGAAAACGCATCCTATACCCCCACAGTTTGCGCTGAGCGCACCGCCTTTTTCAAGGCCATCAGCGAGGGCAACAGGGATTTCACCGCTATCGCCATCTGCGGCGGCAAAGACGGTGTGATCACCGGCAGATTTCCGCCCTGCGGCGTGTGCCGCCAGGTGATGCGAGAGTTCTGCAAGGACGATTTTTCCGTCTATCTGGTAAAACCCGACGGCTTTGAGACCGTCACGCTGGCAGATCTGCTGCCCTTTAGCTTCTCCGCACAGGAGTGTATGAAATAATAAAGGCCCCCTCTGACGAGGGGGCTGGCAAAAATCTCTGATTTTTGACTGGGGGAGTGTCCTAAAAGGGAACGAAACTCCTGTTGCGGTGCCCGGCGAAAGCTACGCCTGCCGAAGCAGACTTGCTTTCTGCCGACCGCGGCCACTCGCTCAGGTCGCTTCTTCCGCCACCGGCGGCGCTCCCATCGCTCCCCCTCCGTCTTTTGCTTCGCAAAATCCACCTCCCTCGTCAGAGGGAGGCTTTTTGTTATACTTCCTCCAAAATCCGTGTGCAACCGACCAGAATATCCTCCCAGGTCTGGGAAAAATCGCCGGTGTACCAGGGGTCGGCTACATCGCGCGCAAGGAGCGGCTGACATTTCGCCGCCCGGTCGCCGAAAAGACGGCGCAGATACTGGGCGTTGAGCCGATCCATATAGTAGATCTTGTCGTAATAGGCAAGATCCTGCTCCGTGATCTGCCGCGCGCGGCGATTTTCGTAGGCGACGCCGTGCAGGCTCAGCTCCCGACGGGCAGGGGGATAGATGTTGTTGCCGATCTCCTCCCGGCTGGTAGCCGCCGAGGCGATCTCAAATTCACGGCTGCGCCCGGCTTTCGCCGCCAGATCCTTCATAATAAACTCCGCCATCGGGCTTCTGCAAATATTCCCGTGGCAGATGAACAAGATTTTGTGCATATAAAACCCTCGCTTCTTATGTCATTGCGAGCCAGTGCGCACGCTGGCGTGGCAATCTCCTGAAATTATAGCATAAAACAAAGAAAAACGCAACCAAGGCCCCCTCTGACGAGGGGGCTGTCAGCCGAACAGGCTGACTGGGGGAGAGATTTCTCTCCCTCCGTCTTTTGCTTCGCAAAATCCACACTATTGGTATGATTGCCACTGGCAAGCATGTAATCAAATTCGCTTCGCTCAGCACCTTCCCCCAGGGAAAGGCTTTTTTCGTCGGCAGGAGCTTCGCTGTCCCAAGCGGCTGATGGGAAAAAGAACTTGCAAAAACAGGCAGATATTGGTATGATTTTAGTATCATTTGGTTGGCAGGTGATTGTATGTACGCATTGCTGGCGTTTATTCCCATCGTTTTTTGCGTGGTGGTGATGGCGGCGCTTAACTGGCCGGCCAAGATCGCGATGCCCATCTCCTGGCTCATTACCGCGGTTTTGGGCTTTTTTGTGTGGAATATGGATCTTCTGCAGCTGGGCGCTTACACCGTTGCAGGGCTTTTCAATTCCATCGAGGTGCTGATCATCATTTTTGGCGCGATTTTGGTTATGAACACCCTGAAAATGTCCGGCGGTATGGTAGCCATTAACAACGGTTTCCGCTCTATCAGCCCTGATGCCCGGGTGCAGGCGGTGATCGTTGGCTTTTTGTTCGTGTCCTTTATCGAGGCGGCTGCCGGCTTCGGCACTCCTGCGGCATTGGCAGCTCCGCTGATGATCAGTCTGGGCTTCCCGCCGGTGGCGGCGGTGGTGATGGCGCTGATCTGCGACAGTGCCTGCGTTGCCTTTGGCGCCATCGGTACGCCGGTACAGCAGGCCATCGCCTGTCTGGGCGGCGCAGAAGCGCTGGATGCGGCCTACATCGGCCAGATGTCGCTGTGGACAGCCATCCCCCACGCGGTGGTGATGCTGATCCTGCCCTTTATGGCCATCGCCATTATCTGCAAATTCTTCAGCCCGGAACGGTCCGTCAAGCCTGCGCTGCAGGCGCTGCCGTTCTGTCTGTTTGCAGGCGCCAGCTATGCGGTGCCCTATGTGCTGATCAATATTTTTGTGGGCTATGAGTTCCCGTCGCTGTTTGGCGCGCTGATCGCCCTGGTGATCACGGTGCTGGCGGCAAAGTTCCGCTTCCTCACCCCCAGGAAGACCTGGCATTTCGGCCCGGAGTCGGAGTGGGAGGACAGCTGGAAAGCGTCCCGTCCCCCTGCACCGCCCAAGGAATCCAAAATGTCCCTGATCCGGGCGTGGATCCCCTATGTGATCATTGCGCTGATCCTGGTGGCGACCCGGATCCCTGCCCTGGGCATCAAGGGTCTGCTGAATCAGACGGGCAGTATTTTCGTTATCAAGAGCGGTGATCTGTTTGGCGTTGCCAATACCGCCTTTACCCTGAAATGGGCGTATGTACCCGGTACGGTGTTCATTCTGGTGGCGCTGATCACGGTGTTTTTGCACAAAATGCGGGCAAAGGATGTGGGCACTGCCTGGGCGGCATCCTTCAGGCAGGTCAGCGGTGCGGCTGTGGCGCTGGTATTTGGTCTGGCAATGGTGCAGATCCTGCGCTACTCCGGCAGCAACGATGTGGCGGCTGTGGATGAAATGAAAAGTATGATCTACCATATGGCAGAAGCGCTGTCCAAGGTAGGAAGAAGCCTTTATATTGCCATTTCTCCGGTGATCGGCGTGCTGGGCGCATTTATTTCCGGCTCCAACACCGTGGCGGTGACCATGTTTGCCAATCTGCAGGAGCAGGCGGCTGCCAATCTGGGACTGAATACCGCCATCATCGTGGCGGCCAACACCGTTGGCGGCGGCATCGGCAATATGATCTGCGTCAACAATGTGGTGGCGGCCTGCGCCACCGCCGGAACCACCGGCAAAGAGGGCAAAATTATCCGCGTCAACGCCATTCCCGCAGCGATCTATACGGTTATTGTCATTCTGGTGCTGATGGCTGCGTTTTATATTTTGGGTCTTTGACAAATGCCCCGGGGCACCGGAGCAAGATGGAATACGGGCACGGCAGAGTTTTCTGCCGTGCTTTTTCTGTTTGCAGGAAAAATTTTCTTGAAATTTTGGAAAAACGATGTATAATAAAAGCAACAAACGGCGCTTATGCGAACAAAATCACAGCGTATAAGCGAACGATATATCCGGCGCTTAAACGAACAATAGGAGAAACGGAGCGGAGGGAGCCATATGGATTATTTGAAAATCGACGAAGTGGCGGCGCAATGGGGCATTTCTCCCCGGCGGCTGCAGACGCTGTGCGCGGATGGAAAAATTGCGGGCGCGGCCCGTTTTGGCAGAGCGTGGATGATCCCCAAGGATGCCCAAAAGCCCAGAGACGGCAGAACCAAGGCAGGCCGTGCGGTCAACGGGGATATGCCCATGCCAAGAAAAACCCCGTTTCTTTATATGACCAACCTATACAGCGTTCCCGGCTGTGCGGAGCGTGCCGTTGCGGCGCTGTCTGACAATCCCGAAGCCCAGACGCTGTTTGCGGCGGAGATCGCCTATTCCAGAGGACAGATCGACAAGGTTTACGAAAGCGCAAACTATCTGCTGCAGAAGCACTCCGGATTTTACGCGGTGATTGCAGGCGGCATGCTGCTGGCGCAGTGTGCCATCTGGCACGGTGACCTGAATATGTGGCGCAAGGCCAAGATCCATATCTCTGAGGCGAATGCCAAAGATGACACAGAGCGGGATATTATCACGCTGTCGCTGTGCGCGGTGGACAGTATGCTCTACGATGTCAGGGATTTCCCGGAGTGGTTCAAGATCGGCTGCTTTGAAATGCTGCACAAGGACGCACTGCCTGCGGCGAAGGTCTTTTACGCCAAGTATCTGTACGCAGCCGGAAGCGGCGTTGCCGCCCAGACGGCGGAAGTGCAGGGTGTTTCTGGCCTTGCGCTGATGGGTCTGCTGCCGGCGACCATTGAGCCTATGATCTCCTGGGCGATGGCAGATGAAACGGTGATCTCAGAGATCTATCTGCGGCTGACCTGCGCGGTTACCTACCATTATACGAAAAATGATGCCCAGGCCATCCGCCATATCGACAGAGCGCTGGCGTTGGCGCTGCCGGATAAATTTTACGGTCTGCTGGCAGAATACTGCCGCACCATCGGCGGTCTGATCGAATCCCGGCTGAAGAAATTGGACGCCGAAGCCTGGAAAGAGGTACATCGGCTGTATCACATCTATGTGGCCAACTGGGCCAAGCTGAACAGTCAGATCACCGGCCGTCAGGTGGTGGCAAATCTTTCCCAGCAGCAACGGGCGGTTGCGCGGCTTGCCGCGTTTAAGATGTCCGACGCGGAGATCGCAGCCAGACTGCATATGTCCATCTCCGGCGTCAAGCAGGCGATCCGCACCATTAAGCTCAAGAGCGGTTTGGAAAGAGATGCTTTTGCGGCTATCCTTTGATATATCTTCATTGGACAAAAAAGTTATGCACCTTTCCAGCGACATATCTTAATTGCGCCCCCAAAAGTTATGGAGCGCAGGAAAAACTTTGTACTTTTTTTCCTCTTTGAGGTAATACCCAAAATAAAAACAATCTGCTATGCTGTTGCCATAAAACAACGCATAGCAGATTTTCTTTTTCAGGGAAAGGAGAAAACCATGTTAACGAAACCAAAAGAAGGCGAGCTTTATAAGATCATAGAGCTTTACGGCAAGACCTTCGAGATCCGTTACGGATTTTACGAAGAATGTGACCGGCATAACCGATATGCAGAGCCGGTTGAGATATATCCCGATTTTATAAAGAAGCCGCAGTACACAAAAGAAGGGGCGCCCTTTATAACAGCGATCCAAAGCCCCTGTAAATATTTTAAAGGCAAGAAAGACGAAAACAGCACTTGTGAAGAATGTGCCCACTATCAGCACTGCGAAGAGCTGCTGGCCATCTGCACCTGTCCCGAAAACAAAAAGTTGTAAGTAAGAACCTGTAAGGAGGATATACGATATGAAAAAGTTTACTTTACTGCAAAGAGCAATGGGTTTGTTCCTTTGCCTGGCGCTGATCGCCAGCTATGTGCCCCTGACTGCTTATGCAGCAGTTCCTGTGGCACAGTCGACCGTAAATGATATCATCACCGATCCCAATACCGCAGACGATTGGGAGCATATGATGGGCACC
This sequence comes from Oscillospiraceae bacterium, assembly GCA_017410075.1. GTDB lineage: Bacteria > Bacillota > Clostridia > Oscillospirales > Oscillospiraceae > Faecousia. The sequence continues at coordinate 6,685 of JAFQRK010000062.1, forward strand.
GACACCGACGGCAACCGCTATGCCGGCCGTGTTTGGGCAGACCGGTCTGTCTATCAGGATGGAGATACTGTTGTTCTGAACAGCAGGGGAGAAACAAATTCCTCCTTCCAGGTTTCTTTGGAAGAGGATGAAGTCTTCCAGGTTGTCTTCTCCGTTCTGGGCTCTACCATGACCACCACGCAGACTATCAGCTCC
>JAFQRK010000063.1 GCA_017410075.1 Oscillospiraceae bacterium
AAAGCTGTAATATGGAGCTTTGTGTAGATTTTACAGATATTTCTTCTGACCGATATAAGGAATGTTGTTATGATCAATCGCTTTTTTACTGACTTTCGTAAATATTTCTCCTATTCTGTTGTATCCGCAAGATCTCAGCTGAAGACCGAGGTCGCCGGATCCTACTTGAACTGGATCTGGTGGATCCTGGATCCGCTGTGCTTTATGCTGATCTACACATACATTTTCGGTTATGTGTTTAAGTCCAATGAGCAGTATTTCCCGGTGTTTATCTTTGTAGGCCTTTCTATGTGGAATTTCTTTAACAACACCATCAAAAGCAGCGTCAAGATCGTCAAGCGGAACAAATCCGTAGTCTCCCGTGTATACTTCCCCAAGTATATCCTGGTTGTGGCTCAGCTTTTGGCAGATGCCTTCAAAATGATGATCTCCTTCGGCATCGTAGTGCTGATGATGGTGTTCTTCAAGATCCCGGTTTCCTGGAATGTTCTGTTCTTCATTCCCATCATTATGACCTTGATGCTTTTCACCTTTGGTTGCTCCTGCTTCATTATGCACTTCGGCGTGTATGTGGAAGACCTGGCGAATGTGGTCAACATCGTGCTGCGCTTCCTGTTTTATCTGACCGGTATTTTTTACAACATCAAGAAAAAGATCCCCGAAGTCGGCGCATATCTGAACGACTTTAACCCCCTGGCATCCCTGATCACTGCGATGCGCAACTGTTTGATCTACTGCTCCGCACCAAACCTGAAATTCTTAGGCATCTGGTTTGGCGTCAGTGTCATTCTCTCTGTATGCGGCATCGCCCTGGTTTACAAAGAAGAAAACAGTTACTTGAAAGCGGTATAATTATGAGTGAATACGCCATTGAAGTAGAAAACCTTTGTGTTAACTACAAGAGTCTGAAATCTTACTCTATCAAGAAGCATCTGCTCCTTGGCAAACGGAATAAGGCCCAGATCTGCGAAGCCGTCAAGAATGTCAGCTTCAAGGTGAAAAAGGGTGAGATCCTGGGTATCGTCGGCAAAAACGGCAGCGGCAAGTCCACGATGCTGCGTGCCATCGCCGGCATCTTTGCTCCCAACAGCGGCACAGTGGATCTGCACGGCAATTCCATTTCCCTGCTGGCCATCGGCATCGGCTTCAAAACAGAGCTGTCCGGCCGGGACAATATTCTTCTGTCCGGTATGCTGCTGGGCTTCACCAAAGAGCAGATCAAGGAGAAAATGGAGCAGATCATCGAATTCTCCGAGCTGGGTGACGCCATTGACGCCCCGGTGCGGACCTATTCCAGCGGTATGCATTCCAAGCTGGCGTTCTCCATTACCGCCATTTTGGAGACCCAGATCATCCTCATCGACGAAGTGCTCAGCGTAGGCGATGCCCGCTTCAAGAAAAAGAGCTATAAGAAGATGAAGGAACTGATCTCTGACAAAGACCGTACCGTTGTGATCGTTTCTCACGACCGCAAGACCATCGCCGATCTGTGCGACAAGGTGCTGTGGATCAACGATGGCGAGCTGATGCAGTTCGGCCCTACCGACGCTGTTTTGGACGCCTACGACGAATATATGAAGTAAAGATTTGCGCAGCTTACAGGAAGAGAGGGAATGAGTATGTCTGAAAAGAAAGATAAATTCATTGCAAAGACCTTCCGCAAGCTGCGCAAGCTTTTTGTGTGGGTACTGGCGATCCCTGCCAGGCTTTGGCTGACCTATACCAGCCCGGTGCAAAAAAATAAGGTCATTTTCCTGACCTTCAATCACACCTATACCTGCAACCCCAAATATATCTGCGAGGAGATCCTGCGGCAGAAATTGCCTCTGGAGATCGTCTGGGTGGTCAAGCCCCATCAGCTGACCGGCACAGATTTCCCAGAATGCGCAAAACGGGTCGTCCATGGCAAGGGCCCTTATTTTAAAGAGCTGGTAACCGCCAAGGTTTGGGTGGATAATGCCTTCGGCTTCACCTGGAATCCCCTCCCTGCCAAGAAGAAAAATCAGTTCTATATCCAGACCTGGCACGGCTCTATGGGTTTAAAGCGCATCGGCAGGGAAAATGTAAAGAACAAGCGCTGGTCCATTGCCGCCCGTCTGAATGCCCGCTGGGCGGATCTGTGTGTATCCAACAGCAGCTTTGAGACCGATGTCTTCCGCCAGACCCATTGGCCGAAGAACCGGATCGAGGAGCTGGGTCACGCCAGAAATGACATTTTCTTCTTTGACGACAGCGCCAAGGCAAAGATCGTCACCCGGGTGCGGCAGCATTTCGGCATTGCGGAAAACAAGAAGATCGCTCTGTACGCCCCCACCTTCCGCAACAACGACGCCACCGCCTGCTACGATCTGGATCACGGGCAATTTCTGGACGCGCTGGAAGAACGGTTTGGCGCAGACTTTGTGCTTCTGAGCCGATACCATATGAAGACCCTGAAAGCCCGCAGCGCCCAGGGCAACGACCCCCGGATCCTGGATGCGACCGCCTATCCGGACATTCAGGAGCTGATGCTGGCTGCAGATGTGGGCATCACCGACTATTCCAGCTGGATCTGCGACTTTGTGCTCACCGGCCGTCCCGGCTTTATCTATGCTCCCGATCTGGATTTTTACGACCGCGAACGCGGCTTCTATTATCCGCTGGAGGAGACCCCCTTCCCCATCGCCCAAACCAACGCTGCCCTGCGCGAAAATGTCCTGCTTTTTGATGCCGAGCTCTACGCCCGGAAAACGGAATACTTCCTGCGCCGGCGCGGCTGCCAGGAAACCGGCACCGCAGCCAGACAGATCGTGGAGATCATCAAGCAGCAGTGCGGCCTGATCTGATCCTAAAACCGAAAGGAGAGAACCTATGGCTTCCCGCAAAAATCGCAACGGAAAAATCGACTTTTTAAAGTTTCTTTTTGCTGTCATTGTGCTGATCCACCACAGCCGGTATGTCGTCGGTGACGATAAATCCCTGTTCTTAGGCGGAAGCTTCGCTGTGGAGTTCTACTTTCTGGTCTCCGGCTATCTGATGATGGCCAGCATTCAAAAAATGGGCCAGCGTACCAAATCCCTGGGCGCGGAGACCGGCGAGTTCCTGCTGAAAAAATACAAAAGCTTTTGCCCCGAGATCTTGATCACCTATGTCATCGCCTTTGCTGTTACCTATTTGGGAACCAAAACCAAGTTCTTCACGCTGCTTTCCACCACCTTCTCCGAACTCCTGCTGATCAATATGACCGGCATCTGGGCGAAGAGTGTCAACGGTGCCATTTGGTATCTGTCCTCTATGCTGATCGCTATGGCGATCCTTTTCCCGCTGCTGCGCAAATTTGGCGATACCGCGCTGTATGTCATTATCCCCGTGGGCTCTGTACTTTTGCTGGGCTGGTTCTGCGGCAATGTGAAGTCCCCCCGAAATCCCACCGAATGGATGGGCTGGACCTACAAGGGCAATATCCGCGCCCTGGCAGAGCTGGGCATCGGCATCACGATGTATCCCATTGTGGAGAAGATGAAGAAGATCAATTTCTCCATCTTTGGCAGGATCCTGCTGACCGCCGTGGAATATATCTGCTATGCGCAGCTGATCCACTATATGTTCACCAGCACCGCCACCCGAAAGGATTTCTTCTACCTGCTGGTTTACGCCATTGCGCTGATCCTCTCCTTCAGCCAGAAGGGTATTGACACCGCGGTGTTCCGCTGGCGGTTCTTCTCCTGGCTGGGAAGATTCAGCTTCCCGCTGTATCTGTGCCATCATTTCTATTCCAAGCACATCCGGGGATTCTTCCCCAAGTACTCTGACCGGCGTCTGCTGGCAGTTTACTACGGCGTTTCCGTTGTAACTGCGCTGGTGGTTATGGGTCTTTGCGGTCTGATCCGCAAATACGGCAGCAAATTAAACCTGAAGCGGCTCTTTGTCCGTCCCGCCGCTTAAGGTTTCTTGTCATCCCGAGCGCAATAGATGACAAAAAGCGAGGTGAATTTCACCTCGCTTTTCTTTTTACTTTTCGATTCCGTAGATCACATAGTTTTCGTCCTGATAAACCAGACTGACCCGGCTCAAGTCGTTTTTCGATTCAAAGGACGCTTGCTGTCCTGCCTCCAGCAGCAGGAAATCCTTTGTTCCTTCCAGCGTCCGGTTGGTCTTCAGGCACAGCCAGGAGTTGAAGGAAATATTGGCTAAGTTGTCCGTATGCACATTCACAAACCGGATCGCTCCGTCGGACATTTCCGTGATGATATTTCCGTTCCAGAAATGGCCGTAACCCCGGTCATAGCCGTTTTCCACCAGGAATTCCACCACCGGATCCAGCTTGTCGGTGATCTCCCGATCCGTGAACACCAGTCCCTCGTATTTCTGTTCAAATTGGGTGTGATCCAGGAAATAAATGCCGTTGACCGCACCGTTGAGGAAGATGATCACCGCCGCAGCCATCGGCAATACCCGGCGCATATCCAGACCATTTGCCTTCTTGGGTCTTTCCGTCAGGGTCTGGGCAAAAACGGGGATGAACCACGCCACCACCGGTGTGAAGTACAAAACATAGTAATAGTACTTGCCCAGCACACAGAACACCAGCAGCATTGCCACCAGGTAGCTCAGGAACATCACTGACGGCAGCGCCTTGCTGACATCCTTGTGCTCCTTGTACTTGACAATCTGCACCACAGCCACGATGATACAGCCAATCGTCAGCATCACCGCCAGCACAGAAAGCACGCCCAGCACGCTGATGAGCTTGACCTCGTCCCGGAAGCCGAAATGATGCATAAGGCCGTAGGAAATGTTCTTGAAATAGGAAACATCCAGCAGACCCACCATATTTTCAGAATAGTCGCTGAACACATACTGCTTTGCCAGCACATTGGTGTTTACCAGGAAGCCAAAAGCAAAGAAAGCCGTAGAGCCGATGGTATTGAGCAAATATCCCAGGCGCTTTCCCGTATGAGGGCCCGCCTCCCGCTTGCAAACCAAATCATCCATCACAAAGTAGGTGAAGACCGCCAGCAGCAGCGGCGCGTGGGTCATCATACCCTGCCGGACGCCGCCCAAGCCGCCCAGGAAGGACAGCACCATCAGCGCCACCGTACGGATCGCGATCCACCGGACGCTTCTGCCCTCATTTTTTGCAAATACCAGGCCGGCGATCACCATAGAAATGGCAATGTGGGGAATATAGTAGCCGTTATACAGCACGATCCGTCCGTAGCATACGCTGACCGGCAGCAGGAACAGCCCTGCGCTGATGCAAAATATCTTTCTGCTGATGCCGGTGGCTTTGGTGAATACATAGAAAGACCCGACCAGGATCGCCTGCAGGATCAGCGCACCGAAAAAGCGCACCATATGCCAGTCATCAAAAATCCAAAACAGCGGCGCATATACCAGCTGGGTGTTGAGAACACGCAGCTCTGTGGAATAGCCCCAATCCTTTGTCAGGATGCCGCCGTTTTCCGCCAGATGATTGGCCAGCACCAGCTCGCTGGACGCATCGGAGTCGATGCAGTATTTTGTTGCATAGTAGGTCAAAATAACAGAAAACAATGCGCAAAGGCAGAGAAAAATCTCTGCAAATCCAATGCCCTCTTTGATCTTGACCGGCTGTTTACGCAGTTTCGCCATGGTATTTCCCCCTCCGAATGATCGGTATCAGCGTACCATATTCGCCACTTAAAGTCAAGAAGGCAGACCCTTTGGCCTGCCTTCTGCTGTTATTGAATGGGCTCAAAATCCGCTGCGCCGTGCTTGCACAGGGGGCAGATGAGATCGTCGGGCAGTTCCTCGCCCTCGTAGACCCAGCCGCAGATCTTGCACACGAAGCCCTTCTTGCCCTCGGTCTGGGGCTTGGGTTTTACGCTGTTTTGATAGTAATCATAGGTCATGGTAGGCTTATCTTCCATCACTCTTGCCTCTGTAACAGAGCAGATAAACATTCCGTGGGTGCCCAGATCCAGAAAGCTTTCCACCTTCAAAGACATAAAGGAGTTGATATACCGGGGCAGGAACCGCAGGCCGTTGTCGCTGCGCAGCTCCTCGATCCCGGCAAACTTATCTACCGTCCGTCCGCTCTGGAAGCCAAAATTCTCAAACACAGAGAAGGGTGCGGAGGTGTCCAGGCAGTTGACATTCAGAATGCCCGTCTGCTTGATGACATGGTAAGAATAATTCTGCTTATTGATGGTGACCGCCACACGGTTAGGCGTGCTTGTGACCTGGGTGACCGTATTGACGATCAGGCCATTATCCTTGGTGCCGTCATTGCTGGTTACCACATACAGACCGTAGCCGATATTGAACAGCGCACTCAGATCGTTCTTGTTGGCAGTATCTGCCCGCTGGGCAATATACTCCCTGCACAGCTCGTTTGCCAAATTCTCGATCTGATTTCTGCTGTCCTCGCTGAGTGCAGACAGCATTCTCACAGTGGTATCGGTAAAGGTCAGATTCTTGCTGTCCTCCAGCATAGCGCGCATCGCCTTGGCAGCCAGCGGCGCCCAGGAGCCGTTTTCCATCAGCGCTACAGTGCGGTTCTGGAAATTGCGCTCCGTCAAATGGTGGATAAATTCCTTCATAAAGGGGAACACATCCGCATTATAGGTCGTGGTGGCCAGCACCAGCTTATTGTAACGGAAGGCATCCTCCACCGCTTCTGCCATATCGCAGCGGGCCAAATCATTGACCACCACCTTGGGACAGCCCTTTTCCTTCAGCTTCTGTGCCAGCAGCTCCACACCGGCCTTGGTATTGCCGTAAACGGAGGTGTAGGCGATCACGATGCCCTCGCTCTCCGGACGGTAAGAGGACCAGATGTCATACAAATTGATATAGCTTTGCAGATTTTCCGTCAGCACCGGCCCGTGCAGGGGGCAAATGGCGGCAATATCCAGCGCAGCTGCCTTTTTCAGCAGCGCCTGCACCTGTGTGCCGTATTTTCCCACAATGCCGATGTAGTACCGGCGGGCTTCGCAGGCCCAATCCTCCTGCACATCCAGCGCGCCGAACTTGCCAAAGCCGTCTGCAGAAAACAGCACCTTATCGTAAGCATCGTATGTTACGATCACTTCCGGCCAATGGACCATGGGCGCCGCTACAAAGTGGAGCACATGCTTGCCCAGATTCAGGGTGTCCCCTTCTCCCACCACGATGCGGCGGTCGGCAAAGTCCGTGCCAAAAAAGTTCTGCATCATAGAAAAGGCCTTACCGGACGCAACCACCACCGCCTCAGGATACAGCTTCAGGAAATTATGCACATTGGCAGAGTGGTCCGGCTCCATATGCTGCACCACCAGATAGCTGGGGGTTCGGCCTGCCAGCTCCCTCTGGATATTATCCAGCCACTCGTGGGTGAAATGCTGATCCACCGTGTCCATCACAGCGATCTTTTCATCCAGGATCATATAGGAATTGTAGCTCATACCGTTGGGAACTGCATACTGCCCCTCAAACAGGTCGATCTGATGATCGTTTACGCCGATGTACTTAATATCATTTGTAATGGTCATAGTCATTCTCCTCATTTAATGCTCTGGGTATAGTATACGCCTATTTTACATCCGTTCTGTGATGAAATCACAAGCTTTTTATGTGTCGCTTAAATTTTCCAGTTTTTCCTGCGCAGTGATCTCAATGGTGCCGCGGGTCAGCCGCACCATACCTTCATTCTGGAAATACCGCAGCATCCGGGTAACCACCTCCCGGGCTGTGCCCATATGGGCGGCGATCTTTTCGTGGGTGATCTTCAGCGTGCTGCACCCCTCCAGCTGCATTTCCTCCAGCAGGAAGCCCGCCAGCCGCTTGTCAAAGCTCTTCCACATGATCTGCTCCATCAGCCACATCAGCTCCGAAAAATTGCTGCTGAGCAGGCTGCGGGCATAATTGGACACCGCCAGGGACTCGTCCATCAAATTCTTGAAAAGGCAGGCAGGAATGCTCCAGAATTCCGCATCTTTTTCCGCCTCGATCATCACATTGAACTGCAGATCCGGCATTACGCAGGAGGCGCTGAGCAGGCTCACATCATACTCAAACAGCCGGCCAATGGTGATCTCTCTGCCGTCCTCCGACAGAATATACGCCCGCAGCTGGCCGCTTCTGATCAGCACCAGTCCCAGACACTGGGCGCTGCTGTCGTGAATATGGGTGCCTTTCGGGGCTGTGTGAAACTCGATGACCTGGGCAATCCGATCCTGCTGCTCCCGGGTCAGCTTTTCCCATATTGGAAAATACTCTTTAAATTCCATTGCCTGCACCACCTTTCTTAGCAGTTATTTTTATTATACACCCCAAATTGCATTTTGTATATATGATGGTGACAAAATCACAGAAGAAAATCTTTCAAGTGGATATACTAAAGAAAAAAACAGGAAAGGAGCTGACAAAAATGGCAGCTGTTAATTTAAATCATCAAGCGTTTCATAAGGCACTGAGCGAGGGAAAGGTGATCCTGGTGGACTATTGGGCACCCTGGTGCGGCTACTGCCGCCGGATCGGCCCTGCCTACGAAAAGATCGCGGAGGAATACGGCAATCAGCTGGTGGTGGCAAAGGTCAACATCGACGATGAGCCCCTGCTGGCGCAGCAGCAAAATATCGAAGTCATCCCCACGCTGATCCTCTATAAAGACGGCAAGGCGCTGGACGCTGTGGTGGCACCGGAATCCAAGGCCGCCATCGACGCTTTCATTCACAAAAATCTGGGGTGAACAAAATGACCTATGATATGATCATTATCGGCGGCGGCCCCGGCGGATATACCGCCGCGCTGTACGCTGCCAGAGCCGGCTTAAAGGTGGCCGTTCTGGAAAAGCTGTCTGCCGGCGGGCAAATGGCGCTGACCTCTCAAATCGACAATTATCCCGGTTTTCAGGATGGTGTCGACGGCTTCCAGCTGGGCGAGCAGATGCAGCAGCAGGCTGAGCGCTTCGGCGCGGAAACGGTGTTGGCTGAGGTAACTGGCGTGGAGCTGAAGGGCAAGGAGAAGAAGATCATCACCAGCGAGGGTGCGTTTTACAGCAAAACCGTGGTCATCGCCACCGGCGCAGATCCCCGGGAGCTGGGGCTTCCCGAAGAAAAGGCTCTGGTCGGACGGGGCGTCAATTACTGCGCCGCCTGCGACGGTATGCGCTATCGCGGCAAAACTGTGGTGGTCATCGGCGGCGGCAACACCGCGGTTGCAGATGCGCTGCAGCTCAGCCGCATCGCCCAAAAGGTCATTCTTGTCCACCGCCGGGATCAGCTTCGGGCGACGCAGGTGTATCACGATCAGCTCCTTCGCACGCCCAACATCGAATTGCGCTGGAACAGCCAGGTGGCAGAGCTGCTGCACGACGGCAAGCTCACCGGCGTAAAGCTGCGCAATGTCCGGACCGGCGAAGAATCCGCAGTACAATGCGATGGCGTATTCGTCAGCATCGGCCGCGCTCCCATCACCGCGCTGTTCGCCGGTCAGCTTTCTCTGGATGAAAGCGGCTATATCATCGCCGGCGAATCCACCGAGACCAACACCCCCGGCGTATTTGCTGTAGGCGATGTCCGCACCAAGGTGCTGCGGCAGGTGGTAACCGCTGTTTCTGACGGCGCCATGGCCGCCCACTACGCGGAAGAATATCTGGCAAGTCTATAAAAAAGCCCCCTTGTATAAAGGGGGCTGGTAAAAATCTGGATTTTTGACTGGGGGATTGTTACAATCCCTCCGTCTCCGCCTGCGGCGGATCAGCCTTCTCTTACGCAGAGGAGGTTTTTTTGTTTCTTGTTTTTTTCATTTTATACAGCTCTTCCGTTGCCATGCGCACCTTGGCAACCGGGGTATTTCCCTTGGGGAAGCAGTAATAGAGGGCGTCCTGATTGCCGATGCAGATCACATCCGCCTTTTCGTACCAATAGTAGTCCGCGTACAGGCCGTAGCAGGCCAGGGGCTTCTGCTGATAATTCAGCTTCCCGTCGCAGCCGGTGAGGGCAAAGCCCTCAACATTGTGACGCAGATGACCGCTGCCCACCATATAGATGGCCTTAAAATCTACGATAATGCCGATATCCACATCGTCCGCCATCGCATATGTGCCATTTTCCAGCTCCGCGTGCACCTGCGCCCGTTCCCAAGCGTACCAGTCCGGGATATGGGGATATTCCGTTTCGCCCGTTAGCGCCTGCAGGAAGCCCTTTTCTGTCAGTTCCCACTGCTTGCCGCAATGGTGGCAGGTAAGCAAAATCCCCTTACCCTCCATTTTTCCTTCCGCGCCGCAATGGGGGCACTTATAGAGGATGCGCTCCAAGCCGTCGGCCCGGAAATTTTCTGTGATTAGTACGCCGTTTTCCTGCTGCCATTTGAAATTATCAAAGGTAAAGGCCTCATCCAAAATGGCATCCAGCTCCGCCACAGACTTTTCCTTGATCTGCTCCGGTGTCAGCAGGCACTTTACATCTGCGCTAACCTTCACCTTGCGCTTTTGCAGGCAGTTATACAGCGGATCTCTGGAAAACGCGCCCTGGGTCTTGATAAAAACCACCGGAACGCCCAGCTTCTTCAGCAGCACGCCCATTTTTCTGGGCAGCGCCGTAGCTGTGCCGTCAAAGGAATAGCTGGCCTCCGGGTACATCAGCACGCTGGCCTTTTTCTGCTTCAGCATATATTCCATATCCCGGATCAGACCGATATCGCTGACAAATTTCTGGGTGGGGATACAGCCCAGAAGACGCATCAGCCACTCCTTTCCCACAAACCCGTCGCTGGTGCAGACAATGCCGTAGGGCTTGGGATAAAAGATCCTGGAAACGATCATCAGATCAATAAAGCTGGAGTGATTCATCAGGATCAGGCAGGGCTGCTTCCCCACCTGCTTCAGCCCATCACCGGTATAAGTAAACTTGGTGGCCAGAAGATCAAACACAGAAGCCACACGGATCACCGTATGCAGTAAGAAACTCGGATGACGGGGCTTGCGCCGTTTGCCCTTTGGCAGAGCCATCACCGCATCATAGGACTTGTGCCGGGTCTTTATCTTCATAATTTCACATCCTCATTCGGTTTTGGGGTGCGATCATTCCTCGTCTTCGTCGGTCTCCTCGGTGTCGTCTTCGTCCTCGTCGTCTTCTGCCGCCTCGTCAGCTTCCTCCTGGGCGATCTCTTCCTCGGAAGCCTCCTCGTCGCTTTCTTCTTCCTCTTCCGTTTCCTCCGGCTGGGCGATCTGATTGACAAACAGATCCTCCGGATTGTGCTGGCGGAACGCCATTACCATCATCACCACAACAGCGGCGAAGCAGCTGACGGCTGCCAATACCTGGCTGACACGGAAGGGACCCCAGTAAAGGCTGTCCGTCCGCAGACCCTCGATGACCGCACGGCCCAAGCCGTACCACGCCACATAGCCCAGAGCGATCTGGCCGTCATATTTGCGCTTTTTCGACAGAAAATGCAGCAGCAGGAAGCCTGCCAGATTCCACATAGACTCATAGAAGAAGGTGGGATGGTGGTACTCCCAATTTCCTGTCCGGGTGTTGAACAGACCCATCCGCAGGAAAGAATCGGTGGCGCTGCCAAAGGCCTCCCGGTTAAAGAAATTGCCCCAGCGGCCAATGCACTGACCGATCAGGAAGCCCAATACCACCAGATCCAGCAATGCAGGGATCTTGATTTTCTTCACCATACAATGGATCACAACGCCGATTGCCGCACCGATAACGCCGCCGTAAATGGCCAGACCGCCATTCCAGATATACAGAATGCTGATGGGATTTGCCCGATAGGATTCCCACTCAAAGGCGCAGTAATACAGCCGGGCGCATACCACCGCCAGCGGCACGATCCATAAAACGCCGTCTGTCAGATCGTTTTCCTTGATACCGAACCGGTCGCAGCGCTTCCAGGCGTAAAGTACCGCCAGCAGCAGACCCACAGCGATCAGTATGCCGTAAATGTGGATGCTCAAAGAGCCGATCTCGAAGGATCGGGCCGGATCAAACTCCAGCTTTAAAAAGGGAATGGCGATTTTGGAATATTCGTTGTACATAAGACAGCCTCCTTAGGATTGTCTGCGCGGTTCAATAACAGACAGCGCACAGCGCTCTTTCTTGATCACTTTTTCTAAAAATGCACATACCTGTGCAGCTGTTACATCGGTGTAAACTCCGGGGAAACGGAAATAGTCAAAATCCGACAACTGATAGGCGCACAGCCGGAAGCAGGTGGAATCAAAGCTGTCCAGATCCCGGATCCTGCGACCCAGAGCACTGCGCTTCATTCTCAAAAGATCTGCGTCGGGGATGCCGGTGCTTGCCAGCTCCTCCGCCCGCGCGACGATCGCATCGCGCACCTTTTCTGCCTGATTGCTGTCGCCGCCGCAGGTCAGCAGCGCACAGCCGTCCACAGTCTCAAAGCCGCCGCCAAAGGACGAATCAATCAGTCCGCTTTCATACAGCTGCAGATACAGCTCCGACGATTCGCCGAACAGCGCCTCTGCCGCCAGATCGCCGATGATCTCCTGCCGAATAGCATCCTCGCCGGTGCCCACGCTTTCGCATTTGAAGCCCAGCTGGAAATTGGGCATCGCCACCTCCATAGGCATTCTCACGGTCTCCCGGTGGCAGGTCATCTCCTCCTGCCAGGGTCGCAACTTGCTGCCGGCTTCCTTTTTTTCGTCACCCAGCACTTGCCGGGCGGTATCCAAAACCTGCTGCGGATCTACATCTCCCACAACACAAAGGATCATATTTGCCGGTGTGTAGAACGCCCGGTGGCATTGGTTCAGGATCTCCGGTGTGATCTCCCGGATGCTCTCCCGGCTGCCCAGTATCGGCACACGGATCGGATGGCTGCAATACATCGCCTGCATCAGATTTTCAAACACCCGTTCCGGCGAATCCGCATTCATACCGATCTCCTGATCAATAATGCCGATCTCCCGCTTTACGCTTTCTTCCGTAAAATAGGGGGTGGACACAAATTCCAGCAGCAACCGCAGGCTGGGCAGAAAATTCTCCGTGCAGGAGAAATAATAGGCCGTTACATCATAGCTGGTAAAGGCATTGACATTGGCGCCCAGCGCCGCAAATTCCGCAGATACATCCCGGCCGGGCAGTTCAAACATCTTGTGCTCCAGGAAGTGGGCGACGCCGGCAGGCGCTTTGATCTTCTTACCGTCCAGCAAAAACTCCGTGTGAATAGAGCCAAAATCCGTAACGAAATACGCCAGCTTTCTGGAAAAGCCGGGGCGCGGCAACACCTGTACTGTCAGACCGTTTTCCATCTTGCAGGAATAGAGGGTCTCGTTCAGCCCGGGATAAAACACCTTGTTCATTCCCCCACCCCCTGCAAAAAGAAGCTGGAATGAAGTCTGACCGTCTTGGCAGCCTCCACCACATCGGCGATCTTCGCCGCGCTGATGGCCCGGCGGTATTCCTCCAAATCAAAGCACAAGCCGCTCAGCCCGGCGGTGGAGTGGTAGCCCTCAATGGCACCGGGAGAATCGTGAACTGTGCGCAAGCCGGACAGCACCGCCTTGCGGGCAGCAATCAGCTCCCCGTCTGAAATGTCCCCACTCTGGCACAGCTGCAGCTGCCGCAGGATCTCTGCACGCACAGTTTCCTCCTGGTTTTGGTCAATTCCGGCAGAAACGGTGATGATGCCCTTGGTCCCGTAGTAGCCCGAGCCAATGGAATAGCACAGCGACATCTTCTCCCGTACAATCATAAACAGCTTCGAGGTCATACCTGCGCCGTAAATGGCATTGAACAGCTGCATCGCTGCAAACTCCCTGACCCGATTGGTGATTGGGGTAACAAAGCCCATACAGAGCTTGCTCTGCGTAATATCCATTGCTTCCCGGGTGTGCTCACCGCCAGCATCGCAGAATGCGGTCTGCTCCGGCAGGTTTACATAACACCTTTGGATCCCTGCCAGCATATTTTTCAGCAGCGCAAGGATCGTCTCCGGCTGGGCAGCACCCACATAAAAAAGCTCTATCCTGCTTTCTTTCAGAATGCGCTGATAGTGCTGATACAGCTTCTTTGCATCCGCTGCTTCCACACTTTTCTTTTCGCCCAGGCGAGGAATGCCAAAAGCATCCGACCGGCACATAACCTTCAGCAGCTGGACGCCGGCATAGACTCGCTTATCGTTCAGCTCCGACTCAATGGCGGAGATCAGATTTTTCTTTTCGCTTTCCACAAATTCTGCGCAGAAGCCATCCTCCTCCGTCACCGGCTCCAGAAGCAGCTGCCGCACAAAATCCACGATCGGTGCCAGGATGGCATCGCCGTCCATAGCATAGCGATCCTCCATAAAGCTGCAATATAGACCGGTGGTCTGATAATCGCCGATGCGCCGCACCAAAGCGCTGACAGAGGCGCCGTACAAATCATCCAAATGCAGGGTAATGGCACGCAGATCGGGGTATTGCTTTGTGCCCCGCAGCAGCACAGCCGGCAGCAGCGCATTCATCGCCGCTTCCTCTGCAGCCATGGGTCTTACAAACTGAACGCTTAAGCACCCTTGCTTGAATCGGTTATCTGCAAAATAACGGAGGGTGACCCCCGGAAAAAGCTGAAAACTTTGGATCATACAGGATCTCCTTGGAATTTCCATCAACACAGTATCCTTATTATATATCAATTTCCCCCAAATAGGAAGAGCTGTAACGAAATTTATCGGTTTTTCCGGTTGCGATTTTTTCCGGAATGCGGTACAATGAGGAAAAGTCTGTTCTAAGGAGGGATCTGCCATGGCTTGGCTGGAGATCACCATCAATACCGTGTCTGCCGGCGTGGACGAGATCGCCGCCGTGTTAACAGCCAACGGTTTTTCCGATCTGCTGATCGAAGATCAGGATCAGTTCGAAGATTTTTTAGAGCAAAACCGTGCCTACTGGGACTACATTGACGAGCAGCTTCAGCAGCAGCTTCAGGGTCTTTCCCGGATCAAGCTGTACCTGGAGGATACAGACACCGCCGGTCTTGACCGCTTGACCGCGCTGACGGAATCCCTTTCCTTGCCCGTGACCGTCGCGCCTATGGCAGAGGTGGACTGGGAGGAAAGCTGGAAAGAAAACTACACCGCCGTGGAAGTGGGCGAGCGTCTTGTGGTGCTGCCCTACTGGCTGGCGGAGGAGGATCACGGCCACCGTCTGCCGGTAATCCTGGATCCCGGTCTGACCTTTGGCACCGGTGCCCATCCCTCCACCCAGATGGTGATGCGGGCTATGGAAGCCTATGTAACGCCCGGCAGCCATTGCCTGGACTTGGGCAGCGGCAGCGGTATTTTGTCCATTGCCGCCCTGCGGCTGGGCGCAGAAAGCGCTGTTGGCGTGGATATCGACCCCAAGGCCGAGGATATCGCCCGGGAAAATGCGGCCTATAACCGTTTTTCCGCCCCGGAATTTACAGCGCTGACCGGAAATGTAACTGCCGACCGCAAGCTGATGGATTCGCTGGCCGGGAAGCATTACGATGTGGTGCTGGTCAATATCGTTGCCGATGTGATCATCGGTCTTGCACCGGTGCTTCCCTCTTTCCTGCGTGAGAACAGCATTTTGATCTGCTCCGGCATTCTGGACAGCCGCCTTGCGGATGTAACAGCGGCGCTGACCCAGTCCGGACTGACCGTTTTGGATACCTTTGCCCAGGAAGACTGGCGCTGTGTAACTGCAAAAAGGAGAACCCTATGATTTTTTCCTACCGAACCCGCCGGGCTCTGAAGCGGCTGCTGATCCTGCTGCTGGCGCTGGCCGTGATTGGCATAGGCGTGCTGATGTGCTGGCTTTTGTGGCTGCAGCGATATGTGGTCTATACCCCCGACGGTGCGATCCTGGACTTTGACAAACCTCTGGAATACGCCCCGGGCTCTGTTGCCACGCCCACAGAGCCTCTGCCCACTGTTAACATCCATTACAGTGACCCCGATAATGACCAGCCGGAAATCACCGAGCTGGAGCGCTTCAGCGGCTACTATGTGACCCTGGAGACCCTGCTGTCCGATTTCGACAATGTATCCCAGAAGCTGCGGAAGCTCCCTGCGAATACCGGCATTTTGCTGGATGTCAAGAGTGTTTCCAGCTATTCCTACTTCTCCACCGATGTGGGTATGCGCGCCACCGATTTTGATACCGCCAAGCTGGATTCTCTGATCCAGGATCTGCGCAGCCGGGGACATTATCTGATCGCCCGCATCCCTGCCTTCCAGGAATACCGCTATATTCTGGCTGATGAACGGGAGCGCGTTCCCTACGGCCTGCCCAAGGACGGCGGCAACGGCTCGCTGTGGCTGGATGCTGACGGCCCCTGCTACTGGATGAATCCTGCCTCCGAAGGTGCAATCTCCTACCTGATCCAGACCATTAACGAGCTGCGTCAGTTAGGCTTTGACGAGGTGCTGCTGGATAATTTCCGTTTCCCCCGTACCGATATGATCCCCTTTATTCTGATGGAGGACGAGGTCTTGGTGGAAGCGGCACAAACCGTTGTCAAGGCCTGCGCCACCGACAGCTTCTGCGTTTCCTTTGTGCAGGACAAGGTAGATCTCTCTCTGAGTGAGGGGCGCGTCCGTCTGTATATCGAGGGTGCAACCATTCTGGATGCGCCTGCATTGCTGGAACAGTCCGGCATGGCAGATCCGGCTGTCCAGGTGGTCTTCCTGACGGACACCGGCGACACCCGTTTCGATGAATACTGCGTGCTGCGGCCCATCGAAATGGCACACGACTAAGCAAAATAACGGCCCCCTTGTGCAAGGGGGCCTTTTCGTGTGCATCGCACCCTTGCCTCCCTCTGTGAGGGAGGTGGATTTTGCGAAGCAAAAGACGGAGGGAGTGTCGTTCTCTTTTCGGGCACTCCCCCAGTCAGCCTGCTCGGCTGACAGCCCCCTCAAAGAGGGGGCCAAGTTTGCCCCTACAAACTGACAAAAAGGAGTGCTGCAACTGCAGCACTCCCTTTTCTTATGTATATTTTACACGATACCCTGAGCCATCATAGCGTCAGCAACCTTCTGGAAGCCTGCGATGTTTGCACCGGCAACCAGGTCACCCTCCATGCCGTACTCCTTGGCAGCATTGTAGGAGTTCCAGTAGATGTTCTTCATGATCTGCTTCAGCTTGTCGTCCACTTCCTCAGCAGTCCAGCTGTAGCGCATGGAGTTCTGGCTCATTTCCAGACCGGAAACGGAAACGCCGCCGGCGTTAACAGCCTTGGAAGGCGCAACGACCACGCCAGCCTTCTTCAAATAAGCCATTGCGTCGTTGGTAGTGGGCATATTTGCCACTTCCACATAGTACTTGGTGCCGTTGGCGACGATCTGCTCTGCCTCTGCCATCTTGACCTCGTTCTGGGTCGCGCAGGGCATCAGCACATCTGCCTTAACGCCCCAGGGCTTCTGGCCGGCATAGAAGGGAACGCCGAACTTATCCGCGTAATCCTGCACCTTGTCGCGGCCGGATGCGCGCATTTCCAGCATATAGTTGATCTTTTCCTCGGTGTTGATGCCGTCCTCATCGTAGACATAGCCGTCGGGGCCGGAGATGGTCAGCACCTTGCCGCCCAGCTCTGCGATCTTCTTAACCGTGCCCCAGGCAACATTGCCGAAGCCGGAAACCACAAAGGTCTTGCCCTTGATGGTGTCGCCAAAGGACTTGAGCATCTCATCGACATAGTAAACAGCGCCGAAGCCAGTAGCCTCGGGACGGATCAGGCTGCCGCCAAAGGAAATGCCCTTGCCGGTGAGCACGCCTTCATAGGTGTTCGTCAGCCGCTTGTACTGGCCGAACAGATAGCCGACCTCACGGGCGCCCACGCCGATATCGCCGGCAGGAACATCAATATCCGCGCCTACATACTTATACAGTTCGCTCATAAAGGCCTGGCAGAAGCGCATAACCTCACGGTCAGACTTGCCTCTGGGATCAAAGTCAGAGCCGCCCTTGCCGCCGCCCATGGGCAGGCTGGTCAGGGAGTTCTTAAAGGTCTGCTCGAAGCCCAGGAACTTCATAATAGACATATTGACGCTGGGATGGAAACGCAGACCGCCCTTGTAGGGGCCGATAGCGTTGTTAAACTGTACACGGTAGCCGTAGTTGACCTGCGCCTGACCCTGATCGTCCACCCAGGAGACCCGGAACTGGATCGCGCGGTCGGGAGCGGTCATACGCTCCAGGATCGCATTGCGGCGATAGGCTTCCTCATTGCGCTCGATAACGGGGCGCAGAGAACCCAAAACCTCCTCCACAGTTTGGTGGAACTCCTCCTGACCGGGATTCTGCTCGATTACTTTCTGGATAATTTCATCAACATAGCTCATGGTAGGGCACCTCTTTTCTCAGAATGCCCTAATTCTACCAGATATGGATGGAGAATGCAACACCTTTTTGCAATTTTCGAGCTTGTCTCTTGCATTTTCTTGCAATCTGTACGAAAAATGCGCCTGAGGGTGACCAATTTTTGCCACCCTCAGGCTTCATTCATTCATTTTCCTGCAATACTCAGGCCCTCAACCAGTACGCTGGGGGAGCCAAAATGCGCCATTCCCGGCAACTCCAGATTGGAAGCCACCGCCGTTATATTTTGCAGCAGTTCGTAGAAATTGCCAGCCACGGTAAAGGACTTCACCGCGGTGGTCCTCCGGCCGTTTTCGATCATAAATCCGGCGCTCTGCAAAGAGAAGTCACCGCTGACCGCATTGGCGCCTGCGTGCAGACCGCCCAGACTGTTGATATACACGCCGTTGCCTGCCTTTTGCAGCAGCTGTTCCTCCGTCAGCTCACCTGCAGCCAGATACAGCGTAAAGGGGCTGATGCCCACGGCGCCGGCATAGCCGGCCTTGGATGCATTTCCTGTGGTCTTTCTTCCGTCTACCGCAGCAGTCTTCAGGTTATACAGCAGCGTTTTGAACACGCCGTTTTCGATCAGGTTTTTCTTATAAGTGGGCGAGCCCTCTGCATCAAAGTTTCTCGGCATCGGTGCATCCGGATGGAAGGGATCATCCACCAGCGTCACCGCATCCGACGCGATCTTCTCTCCCTCTTTTCCCGCCAGCTTGCTCAGACCCTTCTGGGCCGCTCTGGAGGAGAACACAGAAGCGTAGGTCTGCAGCAGATCGCTCATAGCCTCGGGGCTGAACACCACGGGATACTGCCCCGTCGGTGCAACCTCACCGCCCAGCTTGGCGATTGCGCTGCGGACGGCTTCCGCCGCCAGCTTATCTGCATCAATGGCATCAAATTGCGCCAGCTTGATCTGATAATCGTTGGCCATTTCCTGACCGTCGGTCACCACCGCCACGACCACCAGCCCGGTCAGATCGGTCTTGCTGTGCAGATCCAGACCCTTGGAGTTATAGATGGCGATCTCGCAGCTTTCGGCGACGCCCTGGGTCTGGCAGCCGTCAATAACGGCAGGATCCGCGGCATACAGCTTCTCCTGGGTGGCCAAAACCTTGTTGATCATCTCCTCGGTAGTGGGCATTGCGCCTTTCTTTTCTTCCAGGGGTATATATGTCTGTCCGCCTTCGCAAAGGAACACCTGCTCCTCCGACTCCAGAACGGTGGCATTCTCCGCCGCCTTTTCCACGATCCGCTCTGCCTGCTGTGCAGTCAAGGCTTCGGTGGATGCATAGCCCATCTTGCCGTCTACAATGCAGCGCAGGCACACGCCGCCCTCTGTTGCACCGGTAAACTGGTTGATCTCGTGCTGGAACGCGCTGACAGAGGTGGATGCCGCGCTTTGGTAATAGAGCTCATATTCTTCGATGCCCAGCTGCGCACACTTTTCAATCACGATCTGCTTAAATCCGTTAAAATCCATATCTTCCCCTCCTTATCTGCCGCCCACGGTGATGGACGACACCCGGATCATGGGCTGACCCACATTGGTAGGCACGCTGCCGCTGGAGGATCCGCACATACCCTGACCCATATCCAGCTGCGTACCGACCATATCAATATTGCGAAGGATCTCAGAGCCCTTACCCACAAGGCTTGCACCTCTGACCGGCTCGCAGATCTTGCCGTTTCGGATCAAATAACCCTCATTGACCGCAAAATTGAACTCACCGGTTACGGGATTGACAGAGCCGCCGCCCATTTCCTTTGCATAAAGGCCGTACTCGATGGAGGCAATGATATCCTCATTTCTGTCTGTACCGGGCGCAATATAGGTGTTGGTCATTCGGGAGGTGGGCGTATAGGCATAGCTTTCCCGGCGGGCATTGCCGGTGGATACCATTCCCATCCGACGGCCGTTGAATTTGTCTATCATATAGGATTTCAGCACGCCGTTTTCGATCAGCACATTTTTCCGGGAAGGCGTGCCCTCGTCGTCGATATTGATGGAGCCCCAGGCGTTGGGGATGGTGCCGTCATCAATGGCAGTAACCTTTTCGTTGGCGATCTGCTGACCCAGCTTGCCGGCAAACTGGCTGCGCCCGTAGGCCACGGAGGACGCCTCCAGAGAATGGCCGCAGGCCTCGTGGAAGATAACACCGCCGAAGCCGTTGTCAATAGCCACCGGCATCACACCTGCGGGGCAATAGCCTGCACCGGCCATCGTGACCGCCTGTCTGGCGGCGTGGATGCCCACTTCCCTGGGATCCACGGTTTCAAACATCTCCAGTCCCATTCTGCAGCCGGGATTGCAGGAACCGGTCTGGGTCTCGCCGTTTATCTCCGCCACCGCAGAAAGCGATATCCAGGTGCGGATCTGGCGATCCTGGGTGTATAGTTCCTCTGTGTTGGCGACGAGGATATTGTGATCCACATCCAGCAAATTGCCGGTAACCTGGGTAATGGCATTGCTGTACTCTCTGGCGGCAAAATAGCCTGCCTTCAGGATCTCCACCTTTTCCTTGCTTCCCACGGAGCCGGGTACCGTTCTGATGGGATGAATATCCCCGAAAATGCGCTCTCTGAGCACGATATCCATAGCTGCAGAGCCCTGACCCAGCGCCTCTGCCGCCTGCTCTGCACAACGCAGAAGGCCGGCTTCTGAGGTGTCCACTGTGGAAGCCATAACGCTGCGCATACCCTTGTATACACGAACGGCAGCGCCGGCGATCACCGCATCGCTGATGGAATCCACCTTGTCAGCGATCATCGCAATATTGTATTTTGTGGTATTCTCGGCAAAAATTTCCGCATAGTCGCCGCCGGTGGAAACGGCTTTTTGCAGCACTTTTTTACAAATCTCTCTGGAAATCAAACGGTTTTCCCCCTTTGGTTGTGTTCATAGCTTCAGTTTATCAAAACTTCTCCCGGATTGCAACGGGTCATATAAAATTTACAAATCTCTTTACTTTTGTTCAAAATCTGTTATTATTATCTATGCATAGCAAGGAGGATCGTCCTATGAACATATTTAAGAATCTCAAGGAAAAAATGAAGCAGCCCAAAACAAAGCGGACGCTTTATTTCACCCTTTTTGGAATTTTTTGCGCTGTTTTTATCGTCAGCGCCATTTTCATTGCGGATTATTTCATTGAGTCTGCAAAGCAAAAGAAACGCTATAACGAGCTGTCCGGCAATAAAAATGAGGTCCAGCAGATCATCGACAATGCTCCCACCACCCCCGGCGGTGATCTGGATCCCGAAGGTGACTATCCCTTTGATCTGGAATCTCCCATTTTGCCGGAATATCAGGACGCCTACGCACAGAACAACGATCTGGTTGGCTGGATCCGCATTGACGGCACGGTTATTGACTACCCCGTTATGCAGCATCTGGAGGAAAAGGATTACTACTTGGAGCGCAATTTTGATGAGGAATACAGCAAGCACGGCTGCATCTATGTCCGGGAGCAGTGCCATGTGTTCGATCCTCTGACCTCTGACAATATCGTCATCTATGGCCACTATAAGCAGGACGGCTCCATGTTCCACGATCTGCACGGCTACTACAAAGAATCATTCTGGAAAGAGCATCAGTTCATCGAGTTCGACACCATTTATGCACACCACACCTATCAGATCATCGGTGCGTTCAAGACCAATGTTTCTTCCAGCGACTTTTTCCCCTACCATCGCTTCAACGATGCGCAAAGTGAAGAGGAGTTTAACGATTTCATCAGCACCGTCAAAAGCCTGAGCTTTTACGACACCGGCGTCACTGCCGAGTATGGCGATAAGCTGATCACCCTCTCCACCTGCGAGTATACCCTCAGCAACGGTCGTCTTGTGGTGGTGGCCAAGCGGGTTTCCTAAACACCAAAAAGGCTCCCTTTGTTACAGGGAGCCTTTTATGCACAAGGAGGTAATGCTATGCCCCTGTCTCACCTTAGAAAACTGATATTCACGGCTGTGTGCGCAGCGCTGTGCATTGCGTTGCCTGTCGCTTTCCACGCAGTCCCCAATGCCGGTAATATTTTTCTGCCGCTGCACATTCCCGTGCTGCTGTGCGGGCTGATCTGCGGCATTCCCTACGGTCTGGCCTGCGGTCTTATGGGGCCGGTGCTGTCCTTCCTCTGCTCCGGTATGCCGCCGGCGGCAGCACTTCCCTCCATGACAGTGGAATGTGCCGTCTACGGCCTGGTTATGGGCTTGATGATGCGCCTTCTCCGCACCAGATCCGCTGTTGCCGATGTGTATATCAGCGTGATCACCGCAATGCTGGCAGGCCGCATTCTGGCAGGCATTGCCAACGCCCTGATCTTCACTCCCGGTATATCTGCATTGGCCTGGGTGGCCTCTGCGCTGGTCACCGGTATTCCGGGCATTTGCATCCAGCTGGTGGTGATACCTGCGGTGTTTTTTGCATTGACCCGCGCCAGACTGATCCCCCGGCGATATTGTCAGGAAGTGTCACCGTAACAGTTGACATTTTTATACAGCTGGATTATAATGGGATTCGCAAAATCCAAACAAAAAAAGGAGTAATCTGCTATGAAAATGCGCCGCAGCCGCACGCTGGAACTCCTGCGTGCCGGAAAGATCGTAATGTCTATGAAGCTCAACACCATGGACGCCCGCGTAACAGAGATGGCAGCTATGGCTGGCTTCCCCTGCATCTGGGTGGATATGGAGCATACCCCCAATGACTATGCCGTAACCGAGAATCAGATCCGTGCCGGCAAGTGCTATGACACCGATGTTCTGGTCCGCGTGCCCAGAGGCTCTTACAGCGACTATATCCGTCCTCTGGAGCTGGATGCTTCCGGCATTATGGTTCCTCACATTATGTCCGTTGAGGATGCAAAGCGCGTTGTACATATGACCCGTTACCATCCCATTGGCCGTCGTCCTCTGGACGGTGGCAACGCCGACGGCAAGTACGGCAATGTGGAAAACTACACCACCGCCGCCAACGAAAACCGCTTTATCATCTTCCAGATCGAAGATCCCGAGGCAATGGAGCAGATCGAGGAGATCGCGCAGGTTCCCGGCTATGATATGCTGTTCTTCGGACCCGGCGACTTCTCCCACAGTATCGGCCATCCCGGTCAGTGCGATCATCCTGAGGTTCAGGCCGGCTATCGCAAGGTTGCCGAGGTTGCCAGAAAGTACGGCAAGTTTGCCGGCACCGTTGCCGATCCCTGGGAAGTTCCCGACCTGCTGAAGATGGGCTATCAGTTCCTGAATCTGGGCGCTGATGTGGAGGCTCTGAACACCTACTTCCAGAAGACTGCCAAGTTCGCTCTGGAATCCGGTGCCAACCAGCTGTAATTTAAAATATGTAAGCCGCATTTGCAAAAGCAAATGCGGCTTTTTCTGTCTTGCCTCTCCCTCTGGGAGAGGTGCCCAGTGCGCACACTGGGCGGAGAGGGTGCCTTATTAGCCCTCTCAGTCAAAAATCAAAGATTTTTGCCAGCTCTCCCAAAGGGAGAGCCAAGTAGGACAGAAAAGCCATTCTTATTCACAAAAAATAACACCGCCGGATTGGCGGTGTTGTTTTGGCGACCCCGAACGGACTCGAACCGTCGACCTCCAGCGTGACAGGCTGGCGTGCTAACCGACTGCACCACAGGGCCATATTGTGTGGAACGGTTTGGATTATAGCAGAAAATTTGCGGTTTGTAAAGACCTATTTTAAAAATAATTCGAAAATCAGGTGTGCCATTATTCGACAGAAAGGGGTTGCTTTTTCCGCCGCCCTTTGCTATAATACCCACACTTGCAGGGTTCGTATATCGGTAATACAACGGCTTCCCAAGCCGTGAAGGCGGGTTCGACTCCCGTACCCTGCTCCAAAAAAAGACAGCTTCTTTCGAAGCTGTCTTTTTTCTTATTCACTTCAGCTTTGCCAGCTTTTTCATGTCCGCAATGACGATCAGCTTCATATCCGCTGTCAGCGGCTGCTGGGGATTGACATCCGTCTGCAAAATGCCGGCATTGCGCACAGCCACGATGTTCATTCCGTATTTGCGCCGCAGATCCAGCTGGATCAGATTCTTTCCGATCCAATCCGCCTGCACATCCAGCTCCACCATGGAAACGCCCTTGCTGAGCTCCATCATATCCACAAAGCCGGAGCTGAGCAGATTCTTCGCCAGCCGGATACCGGATTCATTCTCCGGGAAGACCACCTTGTCCGCGCCCAGACGGGTATAGATCTTGCTCTGGGTCTCATTGCCGCTCTTGACGATGACATTCTTGACGCCGGCCTCTTTGCACAGCGTAATGGCCATAACGGTAGCCTCCAGATTGCTGGCCATTGCGATGACTACCGTGTCCACATCCCCGATGCCCAGCTGATAGAACACCTCCGGGTCGGTGATATTGGCGCACTTGCAATAGGGCAGCTCCAGCGCCGCCTGATTGACGATATTCTGATTGGTGTCCACCGCCAGCACCTCAGCGCCGCTGTCAGTCAGCTCCTTGGCCACAGCTTTGCCGTACCGGCCCAGACCCAAAACTGCATATGTCTTATGAATGCTCATATTGCTTCCTCCTTAACCAACACTGATCGTTTCCACAGGGTTGCTGATAATGCTCGGTCTTCTCTTGCGAAGATTAAAGGCGATCATCAGCGAAATGGGGCCGACGCGACCCAGATACATCGTCGCTGTGATGATCAGCTTGCCCAGCGTATTCAGGCTGGGCGTCAAATTCCGTGTCAGACCCACCGTGGCGGTGGCGCTGACAGTTTCATACAGAATGTCCAGCGCACTGGCATCCGTTACCGCCGACAGCAGCACCGTGGACACAAACATAATGCCAAAGGACATACAGCACACGCCCACCGCCTTGCTGACGGCCTGCCGGGTGATGCTGCGGCCAAACATATTGACCTGCTCGCCCTTTTGCCGCACCACCACCAGCGCCGCCGCAAACAGCACCACAATGGTGACGGTCTTGATGCCGCCTGCCGTACCCACCGGCGAGCCGCCGATAAACATCAGCAGCAGCGATACAAACGCCGACGGATTGCTTAAATTCTCCTGGGGAACCGTTGCAAAGCCTGCCGTTCTGGTGGTGACCGATTGGAAAACCGATGCCTGCAGCTTGTCAAAAACGGACATATTGCCAATGGTCTGGGAATTGTTCCACTCAAACAGCGCGATCAGCAAAGCGCCGCCGAAGATCAGCACCGCAGTAGCGCTCAGCACGATCTTGCTGTGCAGCGTCAGATGCCGCAAAGGGTTGCCCTTTTTTCTGCCCCGGAACACCCGGATCAGATCCCACCACACGATATAGCCCAGACCGCCAACCACGATCAGTATGCAGGTGATCGCGTTGATGGCAGGATTTGTGGCATAGTCGATCAGGCTATTTTCGCCGATAATGTCGATACCGGCATTGCAGAAGGCAGAAATGGATGTGAACACCGAGATCCAAATACCCCGGGCACCGAACTGAGGCACAAACACCGTCATATATGCCAGCGCGCCAATGCCTTCAACAATAAAAGTGCCGATAATGACCTTTTTAACGAATGCCCCCAGGCCGAACAGCGTATCCAGATTGAAGGCATCCTGCAGCAGAATGCTTCTGCCGATTCCCATTTTTCTGTTCAGCGTCAGGGTGATTCCTGCCAGCACCGTAATGATGCCCAGACCGCCCAGCTGGATCAGGATCAGGATCACAATATGTCCAAACACGCTCCATGCAGCCGCCGTAGGCACCACCACCAGACCCGTCACACAAGTGGCTGTGGTAGCGGTGAACAGCGCGTCCACAAAGGGTGTCGCCTGACCGTCTGCCGAACTGACGGGCAGACTCAGCAGCACCGCGCCCAGCAGGATCGCCAGCAAAAAGCTCAGCATGATCAGGTGGGTGGTGGATATGGTAAATTTACTCTTTTGATTCATAATGTTCCTCGCATTAAATGCCGTAAACCAGCATACCCAAGCACGCCGACACGATAATCAGCGCAATGGGAGAAGCCTTTTTCTTCTTGAGAATGCGCCAGACGATCACCGCTGCCGCTACAATGCCGGCTACGATCGCCGCCTTAACATCCACAGCAAAGCCAGCCTCCCGGCTGCACACGCTGCTAAAGGCCATGGACAGACCGGTGGCCAGAATAATGCCGATAACGCAGGGCTTTACCGCACCCAGCACGGCCTGCACCGGCTTCTTCTCCAGGAAGCTTCTGAGCAGCACCAGCACCAGCCAAATAATCACAAAAGCCGGGAACGCCACCGCCAAAGTAGCCAGCAGCGCACCCAGCACGCCGCCCTGAGAGCTTCCCACATAGGTAGCCAGGTTGATCATCACCGGGCCGGGGGTGGATTCGCTGACGGCGATCATATAGCTCAGCTGCTCGTCCGTCAGCCAGCCGTAGGACAGCACCACATCCCGGATCAGCGGTATAGCGGCATATGCGCCGCCAAAGGCGAAGCAGCCTACCTTCAGAAAGCCAACCAAAAGATCCAGATAGATCATTTTCCGCCACCTGCCTTTTTGCCAACCAGACAGCTGACAAGACCAACTGCCGCGGCGATCAGCATCAAACTGATGGAGGAGAAATTCCAGGCGAAAATATCCGCCAGCAGCATCACAGCAACGCTGCACGCCAAAACAGTGACCGACAGCGCGCTTTTCTTCATCTTCTGCAGCATGGTGATGCCTGCATCCACGATCAGAATGCCCACGCCGATCTTAATGCCCTTAAAGGCATTGGCGATAATGGCGATCTCCAGGAAATTATCCAGAAACATGGAAATAATATAAATAACCGCAAAAGACGGCAGGATCACGCCCAAAGTGGCCAAAACGCCGCCCAGCCAGCCTGCCTGCTTAAAGCCTACAAATGTGGCGCAGTTGACCGAGATCGGGCCGGGCGTGGACTCGGCAATCACCGTCACATCCATCATTTCATCGTGGGTGATCCATTTTTTCTTTTCCACGCAGATCGTATCAATGACAGAGATCATCGCATAGCCGCCGCCAAAGGTGAAGGCGCCGATCTTGGCAAAGGTCAAAAACAGATCCAAAAGAATAGGCAATTCTTTCACTCCTTGCTTGTTTATGGCACTATTGTACCGCCTGGACACGGTTTCGTCAACTAAATTAAAAAGCCCCCTTGTGTAAAGGGGGCTTTCCTGTTTATTTTATTGCCGGCGCTTTGATTGCCGTTCCCTTGCGGATCAGCCGATACAGCCAATATGCGCCCCAGGTATACAGCACAGTCAGGATCGCTACGATGCACACATAGAAGATCTGCGCCACCGCATAACCCGCTGCGCTCTGCACAGCAACGCGGATAGCCTCCAGCGGTGCAATGTTGCACTCATAGAAGCTGGCGTAATTGACCTTGAGAATATTGGCAGCTGTCGCAGAGATCACGCAAAAGACCACGGTTGCCCAAATGGGATACTTCTGCTCCGCCTTGCCGGCAGGCGTATGCAGATCCAGCGCCGCGATCAGCACAAAGGAAAACAGCACCAGATTGTGGAAGGCCACCGTATGCATATCCAGATAGCCTTTAAAGAAATTCTCAATATTTCCCGCGCCGTAAATCAGATTAGGGTAGATCAGCAGCAGGGTCGCCATTGCGCCGCAGAAGCCTGCGCCGATGGCTCTTACCTTTTCGCAGCCCTTGCCGGTGTAGAATGCCATAGCCGGCACAGCGAAAATGAACAGCGAACAGTAATGCAGCGGAATATGGTACAGATCATATCCGTTTTTAAAGGAAACATATTGCTTGCCGATCTCCAGCACCACCAGCAAAACACCCACGATCTTCAGCGGGATCATCCGGATCTTTAGATCCTTTTTTCCGATGGTCAGCCGCAGGATGATACCAACCACGATCATCACCAGCAGCGCAATGGGCAGAGTCTTTGCGTGAGCAGCCGTCCAAAGCTCCATAATTTTCCCTCTTTTCTTTCAATTTGCAAGAAAATTATACCAACTGCTACAGCATATTACAACCGACTTAAACAATTCTTAAGGCGTAAAAAAGCCGGCTCTTGCGAGCCGGCCAATATTACAGTCCTTTTTTGATTCGCTCCTGCCAGCAGCCCCAGCACATACCCTCGTACTTGTCGTTGCCGCCGATACACACCTGCTCACCCTCCACAATGACCTGCCCCTTTTCGTTCAGGCGGGCATTGACGATAGCCTTTTTGCCGCAGCGGCATACGGACTTGATCTCCGTGATGCTGTCTGCGATCTCAAAAAGTCTGCAGGAGCCGGGGAACAGCTTGGTCTGGAAATCGGAACG
Organism: Oscillospiraceae bacterium; assembly: GCA_017410075.1. GTDB lineage: Bacteria > Bacillota > Clostridia > Oscillospirales > Oscillospiraceae > Faecousia. The sequence goes on from JAFQRK010000063.1 coordinate 28,563, forward strand.
CAGGCCGAAGCACAGCACCGGCGTATCGCAGTATTCCGCAATGTACTTCATCTGATCCACCTGGGCACCGGTCAGGAACTGGCACTCATCGCAGATAATAACATTCACCGGATCCTTCTCCTGCAGAGCCAGAAATCTTTTCAGCAGATCCTCATCCTGCCGGATCACATCCGCCACCGCAGAAAGGCCGATCCGGGATTTGACCACGGTGACCCGATTGCCGTTTTCATCGGTATAATCATCCCGGTTATCCAGATCCGGCTTGATGAGCCAGACCTTATTTCCCTTTTCCTCATAATTGAACTTGGTCATCAGGGCATTGGCGGTCTTGCTGGATGCCATCGCGCCGAACTTAAAGTAGAGCTTGGACATAACCGTTCCTCCGTGGTGTTTTTCTTCTATTATACTACAAATTTCGGGAAACGCAAGCAATAAAGGCTCCCTTATGCTTTGAATAAAAATGCCCACGAGGGATATCCCCCGTGAGCATTTATATGTTTCTTATAGAATGTTGCCCAGAATGATACCAACCACAAAGGTGGCTGCACCTACAGCCGTGGGGAACATTACGCCCAATTTAAACTCGGGCTTAAAATTCAGCTGCTTGCAGCTGGAATTGAATTTCAGACAATATACGATGTATCGGATCGGTGTCAGCACAACACCAACGAAGATGGTCAAAAACAGTTGGATCACCATCATACCCAGCTTTCCGCCCATATCGTAATCATAGGTCTTATGGCCGTCCCGGTAAGTCGTTTCGATTACATAGTCGTAATTGAAAACATTTTTAATGCCGTGGCGGCGCACGCAGATGATGGACGGAACTGCGACCACCAAAGCACCGATTACTGCAAACAGCGGGCTGGTCTTCATACCGATGCAAACCAGCAGCCAGCCGACACAGCAAAAGATAACGATCTTCCAAATCTCCTTCAGTGCTCTGCTCATCTTTTCCAGCGTCTGATTTTCCATATCGCTTAAATTCTGTTCGTATGCCTGCTCACTCATAGCTATCCCTCTTTCTTCACAATAATTAATGTCTTGCCGACAACTCAAGTATATGACATCCTGTCATAATTGTCAAGCTAAAATATGACATAATGTCATTGGGTGATGATATGCAGAACAGATTGAGGCAGCTTCGCAAAAGCAGAGGCTATACACAGATTTCCTTGCAGATGCAAACGGGAATTGAGCAGGCTTTGTTATCCAAATTTGAAAACGGTGAGCGCGTGCCGCCGACGGAAACGCTTTTGCGCCTGGCGGAGTTTTACAATGTCAGTATTGACTATATTCTTTGCCGTACTGACAAACCGGAGATCAACAGATAATGTTTTTATCATCTTTGTTAAAAGGCGACCCCGACGGGGTCGCCTTTTCTAAATGCCGCTGTCCTGTTGCGGTTCCCGGCAGCTACCACGCACTCGGGTCGCTCCTCCCGCCACCGGCGGCGCTCCCCTCGTTTCCCAGAATCGAACCTCCGGTTCGATTCTGTGGCAATAACAAAAGCAGGACCCCGATGGGATCCTGCTTTTGTTGGTGCCGCTGACCGGAATCGAACCGGTACGGATTTTACTCCGAGGGATTTTAAGTCCCTTGTGTCTACCTATTCCACCACAGCGGCTTATTCTTTTCGTTTTCTGCGACGATTTCGCTTCGCGAGGATTTTAAGTCCCTTGTGTCTCCCTGTTGCGGTGCCCGGCAGCTGCTTCGCCTGGCAACGCAGGCTCGCATCTCGCCGACCGCTGCCACGCACTCGGGTCGCTCCTTCCGCCTCCGGCGGCGCTCCCCTCGCTTCCCTATTCCACCACAGCGGCAAGTCGTGGACAAAAGGTATCCTATCACATATTTCTGTGCCCGTCAAGGGCTGTATCAGGCTTCGACGGTCTGCGCCGCTTTTTCGATCATTTCCACCAGATCGGCGGTATCATCGCAGATAAATGCAGGCTTACTTTCCTCCAGAACATCCCGGTCCCGGAAGCCCCAGCTTACTGCCACGCAAGGCACGCCGGTATTTTTCGCCGTCAGCACATCCACCTCGCTGTCGCCTACATACACGCAGCTGTCCACGCCGATATCCGCCATCGCCTTTTTCAGCATATCCGGAGCAGGCTTACGGGGACAGTCAGACCGCTCCCCCAGCGCATAAATACCGGGGAAATACCGGGCGATTAGGGGCTTTGTGGCAGAGTCCGGCTTATTGGACACCACGGCAACGGGATATTTTTCGCCCAATTCCTTCAGCGCTTCGGGAATGCCGGCATAGGGGCCGGTCTTGATCTGGCAATGGGCATTATAATAGGTTCTGTACACATCCAGCACCGCATCCACCTGCTCCTGCATATTCTCCGGCAGGCTCAGGGCGATCAGCTGCTTTGCGCCGTTGCCCAGGTAGCTGCGGATCTGCGCCGGTGTTTGGTGGGGACAGCCGAACTGGGTCAGCGCATAATTCACACCATCGGTCAGATCTGCCAGCGTGTCCAGCAGTGTTCCGTCCAAATCAAACAAAATGCCAATTCGCATTTAACTCCTCCTGTTTTTCAGCACCCGGATATCATCGCCGACAAAGGTCAGACGGGAGAATTCGCCGTGGATCCGGGATGCGATCTGGGGCGAATACCGCTGTGCCATTTCGTCCACATTCAGATTGGTGGAAATGACCATCGGCTTTCCGTCCAGCAGTCGCTCGTTGAGCAGGCTGTAAAGCGCCGCGGTTACAAACTGACCGGGCATTTCCGTACCCAGGTCGTCCAGAATAAGCAGATCGCAGGCATAATATTTTGCCGTTTGCGTTCTGGCTTCCTCGCTGCCGGTAAATTTCGCCTGCTCCAGTCTGGAAAACAAACGGGATGCGGTTTCGTATACCACGCAGTAACCCTTATTTGCCACTTCACCTGCAATGCAGGCCGAAAGAAAAGTCTTGCCAAGACCCGTACCGCCAATGAACATCAGATTGTCCGCATTTTCCGTAAAGGTTTTTGCATAGCGGCAACATTTTTCATAGGTCAGCTTCATAATATCCCGGGGGCTTGCGCCATACTTGGGATCATACTGATCGCTGTAATACTCCAGCCGGAAATCGGCAAAGGTCTCCCTGCTGCCGGACAGAAGGGAAAGCTCCTTCTTCTGCTCCTGCCGGCACAGCTCCTGCAGACATTCGCACATCGCATTGCCCACATAGCCGTTTCCGCCGCACTTGCTGCAAATGGGCGATTCATCCAAAAAACCTTCTGCAAAGTTTGTCTGGATCAGAGACTCCCTTTGCTGCTGCAGTGCCAGATTCTCTTTCTTCGCCTGCTCCAGCACTTCAAGACCGGCATTTTGCGAAAAAACTGCCTGCACCGCTTCCACCATAGTCTTTTGGATCTTCTGATCGAGCTCCCGCAGCTGCGGAAGGCGGCTGTACGCCTCCTGCAAATGCCGCTGATGCTCTGCTTCCCGATCCGTCTTTTCCTTTTCTAATCGGGCTCTGGCTCTTCTGATTGCCTCTGCACTGTATGCCATCGCTTATCCCTCCTGCAGCAATCTGCGGATCGCTTCCATTTCTGCTTCGCCCAGCTCGCCGGATGCGCCCTTGGGGACATCCTTCTTCCGGTCGCCGTTGCGGATCTGCTCCGCTGTTTTGTAGCCGGCGGTATGCCAGCTGTTCAGGATCTTATTCATATACGGCCAGCTGAGACCGCCGGTATTGACGCAGGTCTTTTCATAGGCCAGCGCGATAACACCGTCCTCAAAGTCCATCTCCAGCCAGCTGCTGGCGTACTTTTCCTCTGCCTGGGTCAAGGATCTGCCCCGGATCTGCAGCTGCGCCATCAGCTGCTGCAGCTTGGAATTGCGCACACTTTGATTGTGTATGTAGGCAGCCGCCTCCTCCAGGGTGTCGATCCCCTGCTCTGCCCAGCTATAGGCTTCCTTTTCGATGGTGCGCAGGCTGGGATTGCGCAGGCTTCCCCTGCGACGGGCGCGCTCCTTGCAATAGGACACCAGCACCGAGATCACCTCAGAAGGCAGGCCCAAATAGCGGACAAAGCTCAGCAGGATCTTCAGCTCCTCGGTATTCAGAGACCTGCCCATCAGCCGCTGCACCTCGCCGTACAGCAGGCGGAAGGATTTATCCCCGTCCATAGCATCCAGAACATCTTTTTCGGAATAGCTGGGGCGTTCACCGGGCAAGATCGGTGTCTTCCGTTCTTCCGGCCACAGGCCCAGCTGCCGCAGCGTGGCCGCTGCGCAGGACATTCTGGTCTGCGTAAAGCCCAGTGCCTTTTCCGCGGCGGCGATTTCTGCGCCGCTATGTATATACAGATAAAGCAGTGCCGCATCGCCGCTGGCAGCACCCAGAAGCTTCCGCACGACCGCTTCTTCTATGGTCAAAAATTCCATTTGCATAACTTCCCTCGTAAAATCGTCAGTTATAGCAATTATATCACAGCTTTTTCCCTATCTCAACGGTTTTTGCCCTATGAAAATTCCCCAAAAAGTGCCCTTTTTTTTGGAACTCCACAGCATCTTGTGGCATCCTCTCAGACGCACCCCAATTTTCGCGAACCGCAAGCCATAAAAATCCCACAGAGCAACAGCTCTGTGGGATCCGTTTATCTCTTTTTTGCCAGAGGTGCAGATTTATCCTGTGCCACCAGCAGATCGGAAATAATGGAATTGGAGATCAGGAAGCCCTCCGGCGTCAGTCGCCAGTGGCCATTGTCCAGCTTGGCAGCGTGACCGCTGTCTGCATACCGCACCAGCACCTGCTCCAGCGGCGCGAAGGGCAGCAAATACTGCTTCTCATATTCCTGGGGAAGCACACCTGCGCCGGTGCGCAGACGCATCATCAAATATTCGCCGGCCCGTTCTCTGGGCGGGATCTCCTGCAGATCGTCGATCACCTGACCGCCGGTCAGGATCCCGTCGATATAGCCGCGCAGATCTCGAACCATCTTAAACCGTTTTCCGGCAAAATCCGAGCTGGCATCCGGGCCAAATCCCAGATATTCGCCGCCGGTCCAGTATTTCATATTGTGCTTGGATTCATAATTGCGGCGGCAGAAATTGGAGATCTCATACTGCCGGAAGCCTTTGCCTCGCAGGATCTCAACCGCTGCCAGATACATATCCGCCTGGGCATCGTCATCGGGCAGATTCAGATATTCCTGATACTTGTGCAGCGCAGTGCCCTCCTCCACCTTCAGTCCGTAGCAGCTAATATGCTCCGGCTCCAGCTTCAGCACATTTTGCAGCGTTCTTTCCCAGCTTCCCACAGACTGTCCCGGCAGACCGTAGATCAGATCCAGAGAAAGATTCCGGAAGCCTGCCCGGCGGATCTGCTTCACAGCAGCCACAGCCTGGGCAAAATTATGGGGTCTGCCGATCTTATCCAGGATCTCATCGTTATCGCATTGGACGCCCAGACTGACCCGGTTGAAGCCCTCGCTATGGAGCTTGCGCAACAGCTTGGGGGAAACCGAATCCGGGTTTGCCTCAAAGGTGATCTCTGCATTGTTGGATACATCGAAGCTGCTGCGCACCGCCGTCAGAATGGTGGCCAGGCCGTCTGCACCGAAAAAGCTGGGCGTACCGCCGCCAAAATACACCGTATCCACGCTGTACCCGGGCGCCAGCGCACCGGCCTCCTTGATATGGGCACAGATCGCATCCAGATAGCCGTCAAGAAGCCGGTCATCCTTGGTGGTCAGGGAGTAAAAATCACAGTATTGGCACTTGCTGCGGCAAAAGGGAATGTGGATGTAAATGCCCAGCGGTGTTTTGTCTTTTCGACCCAAAATTGCCATAGGGAACCTCCGTTACAGTATGCTTTGTGCCTCTTCCTCCACATTGCGCAGGGACTTTGTTTCCGGAGCGGAAACAATGGCATTGAAGAACCGCTGACGGCGATTTTTCAGCTTGCCGCTGCCAAAATCCGCCTGGAAGCTGACCCTATGGCCGCCCTCTACGGCTTCCGCCATCAGATTCTGGATGTTAACCCGCTCTGCTGCCGCCATCTCATTGACGGTGATCAGCGCGGCGGAAATATCCGTGGTTTCCAGGATGTACTTCGAGCTGTTTTTGTGGCCGGGCTTCAGCAGCGCCTTCTGCAAGCCTTCAAAAACAGTCAGCGTGATCAGGATGAACACCATTCCGAAAATTGCCAGCGCGTAATAGCCAAAGCCGGCAGCAATGCCCAGGCAGGCAACCGCCCACAGGCTGGCTGCAGTGGTCAGGCCCTTGACGGTTGCACCTTCGCGCATGATCGTGCCTGCACCCAGGAAGCCCACGCCGGTAATAACCTGGGCGCTGAGTCTGGCAGGATCCGCGGTGGATCCCAGTACGCTGTAATGGTGGAAAATGATCTCACCGGTAATGGACACCACGCAGGCACCCAGCGCCACCAGAATATGGGTGCGCATACCTGCAGGCCGATGGGTATATTCACGCTCTGTACCGATGATCAGACCCACCAGCATTGCGCAGGCCAAGCGCAGCACGATCTCCCACACACCGGGGGTCGTATTGATAATGCTATTCCAAATTTCCTTCCAGAACATAAGTATGCTCCTTTCCAATTAATCCTCATCCAGCTTCAGCACCGCCATAAATGCCTCGCTGGGAACGGATACCGTACCGAAGGTGCGCATCCGCTTCTTGCCCTCCTTCTGCTTTTCCAGCAGCTTCTTCTTACGGGTAATATCACCGCCGTAGCACTTGGCAAGTACATCCTTGCGCAGCGCCTTGATGGTCTCTCTTGCAATGATCTTGCCGCCAATGGCAGCCTGCACCGGGATCTCGAACTGGGCCCTGGGGATATTATCCTTCAGCTTCTCGCAGATCTTCCGCGCACGGGGATAGGCATTGTCTGCAAACAGAATGAAGCTCAGGGCATCCACAATGTCGCCGTTGAGCAAAATATCCAGCTTCACCAGCTTGCTGGGACGGTAGCCGATCAGCTCATAGTCCAAGCTGCCGTAGCCGCGGGTGCGGGATTTCAGCGCATCAAAGAAATCGTAGATGATCTCATTCAGGGGCATTTCATAGTGCAGCTCCACACGGTTGGCATCCAGATATACCATATCCTTGAATTCGCCCCGGCGCTGCTGGGCAAGATCCATAATATTGCCCACATATTCCTGGGGTGCGATCAGACTGATCTTCACGAAAGGCTCTTCCGCCAACTCGATTTCCATCGGATCGGGATAATCCAGGGGATTATCCACCATCAGCACCTCGCCGTTGGTCTTGGTGACCCGATAGACAACATTGGGTGCGGTGGTGATCAGATCCAGATTGTACTCCCGTTCCAACCGCTCCTGAATGATCTCCATATGCAGAAGACCCAGGAAGCCGCAGCGGAAACCGAAGCCCAGGGCGATGGAGCTTTCCAGCTCATAGACAAAGGATGCGTCGTTAAGCTTCAGCTTTTCCAAAGCCTCACGCAGATCCTGGTACTTTGCGCCGTCGGCAGGATACACACCGGAATAGACCATGGGCTGCACCGCACGGTAGCCCGGCAGGGGCTGGGGCGCAGGATTTTCCACGGTAGTAATGGTGTCGCCCACCTGGGTATCCGCCACATTTTTGATAGATGCGGTAATATAGCCAACCTCGCCGGCACCCAGTGCATCCCGGGGTGTTAGCCCCATGGGATTCATGGTGCCAACCTCAACCACCTTATAGGTGGCGCCGGTGGCCATCATCTTGATATCCATGCCGGCCCGGACAGTGCCCTGCTTGATGCGGGTATAGACGATAACGCCCCGGTAAGAATCGTAAACGCTGTCAAAGATCAGCGCCTGCAGGGGCGCATTGCGGTCACCCTCCGGCGCGGGAACATCCTTGACGATCATCTCCAGAACGGAGCGGATATTAATGCCGTTTTTTGCAGAAATTTCGGGAGAATCCTCCGCAGGAATGCCGATAATGTCCTCCACCTCTGCCTTTACCTCTGCAGGACGGGCAGAGGGCAGGTCGATCTTATTGATCACCGGCAGCACTTCCAGACCGGCATCAATGGCCAGATAGGTGTTTGCCAGGGTCTGTGCCTCCACGCCCTGAGATGCATCCACCACCAGCACCGCACCCTCGCAGGCGGCAAGGCTGCGGGAAACCTCGTAGTTAAAGTCCACATGGCCCGGGGTGTCGATCAGATTCAAATGATAAGTCTGGCCATCTTCTGCCTTATAATTCAGCTGAACTGCGGTGGCCTTAATGGTAATGCCGCGCTCCTGCTCCAACTCCATAGAGTCCAGGATCTGCTCCCGGCCCTGCCGGTTATCCACGGCGTTGCACGCCTCCAGCAGGCGGTCTGCCAGGGTGGATTTTCCGTGGTCAATATGGGCGATGATGGAAAAATTGCGGATCTTGGAAAGTTCGGTCATATCGTAATCCCTCTGTATGGCACTCAAAAATGCACCTTATAAATAGAATTAATATATTATACATAAAAAACTGTAAAAAGTAAACTGTATGTTTTGTGAAAAACGGGGCAAAACTGTATTACATCGCGACAAAATGCGTCCAAAGCTGCAAAAAACAAAAATTTTTCTGCAAAGCCCTTGTCAAATTTCGAAAAAAGGTATATAGTCTTAGCGCAACTTAAAGATAAAGGGGTAGAGTAATTTGAGTACACCGAAAAAGCCTGCCAATAAAATAGAAGACCTGCAGTCCGGTCTGCAGGCGCTGATCACTCAGGGCAAGAAGGACGGTATGATCCGTGCCAGTGATCTGCACGATCTGCTGGAGAAGATGGATCTTCCCACGGAAAAGATCGAGGAGATCTATGACCGTTTTGAATCTATGAACATTCAGATCGTCAGCAACGAGCTGGATCTGGATCTGGGCGACGATATTGACCTTGCGGATCTGGACGATCCTGTGGATCTTTCCGATGTAGAGGACGAGGATCTGGTGGATCCCGTGGATCTGGCTGCGGAATACAATCTGGACGATCCGGTGCGTATGTACCTGAAGGAGATCGGTCAGGTAAAGCTTTTGTCCGGCGATGAGGAGATCGAGCTGGCTAAGCGCGTTTCCGAAGGCGATCAGGAAGCAAAAAACAAACTGACAGAGGCAAACCTGCGTCTGGTGGTATCCATCGCCAAGAAATATTCCGGCCGCGGTCTGCACATTCTGGATCTGATCCAGGAGGGCAACACCGGTCTTATCCGCGCTGTTGACAAATTCGATTGGACAAAGGGAAACAAATTCTCTACATATGCTACCTGGTGGATCCGGCAGGCCATTACCCGCGCCATTGCCGATCAGGCACGGACCATCCGTGTGCCGGTGCATATGGTCGAGGTCATTAACAAGGCCACTCGCTGCAACCGCAAGCTGGTGCAGGAGCTGGGCCGCGAGCCCACTGTGGAGGAGATCGCCGCTGAGCTGAATCTGCCGGTGGAAAAGATCATCGAGGCCAACCGTACCGCCGCCGACACCCTGAGTCTGGACACCCCCGTGGGTGATGAAGAAGATACCTCCATCGGCTCTTTCGTGGAGGACGAGCGTACCCCCGGTCCTGCTGATGCCACCTCCAACGCTCTGCTTGCCGAGGCGCTGAAAGAAATTCTGGACACTCTGACCGAGCGGGAAGCCGATGTTCTGCGTATGCGCTTCGGTATGTACGACGGCCGCACCCACACCCTGGAGGAGGTAGGCCAGATCTTCGGCGTTACCCGTGAAAGAATCCGCCAGATCGAGAACAAGGCCATCCGCAAGCTGCGCCATCCCAGCCGCGCCAAGAAGATCAAGGATTTCTATTGTTAAGTCCCGCCCTACAACAAAAACCCGACAGATTTTGTATCTGTCGGGTTTTTTGCATTTATTCTCCGTCGTCGGGTTTGATCTGCAGGGAATTGATCAGGCTCAGCAGCTTTGCGCCGTAGACGATGGAATCGTCCAGTGCCCACACCAGCTCCGGTGTGTAGCGCAGCTTCAGGTCGTTTGCCACCTCCCGGCGCAGATAGCCGCCGGCAGATTTCAGACCCTTCATGGCATCTGCTGCCTTATTCTCCTCCAAAAAGCTCACATACACCTTGGCATAGCGCAGATCCGGGGTGGTCTCGACACGGGTGATGGAGATCATCGTACCGCTGACCCGGGGGTCTTTGACAGTGCGCAGGGCATCTGCCAGGGACTTCTGGATCTCCTCATTGATTCGCATAATTCGATTGGAGGCCATAACTGACTCCTTTCTTTATCTCTTGATCTCCTGCATGGCGAAGCATTCGAAAATGTCGCCTTCCTTGATATCATTGAACTTGGCGATGGACATACCGCACTCATAGCCGGCAGTGACTTCCTTGACAGCATCCTTGAAGCGCTGCAAAGAGCCAACCTCGCCCTCGTGGATCACGATATTGTCACGCAGGATACGCACCTTGGCATCCCGGGTGATCTTGCCGTCCTTGACCATACAGCCGGCAATGGTGCCGATAGCGGAGACCTTGTAGGTCATACGCACCTCTGCGTGGCCGATGACGACCTCCTCGTACTGAGGCGCCAGCATGCCCTTCATAGCAGCTTCGATCTCGTCGATGGCATCGTAAATGACCCGGTAGAAACGCATATCCACATTGGCTCTCTGGCCGCTGGCCTGGGCTGCCGCATCGGGACGGACATTGAAGCCGACGATGATTGCACCGGAGGTGGAAGCCAGCAGAATATCGCTTTCGTTGATGGCGCCGACACCGGCGTGGATGACCTTGACGCGGACTTCCTCATTGGAGATCTTCTCCAGAGAAGCCTTAACCGCTTCTGCAGAGCCCTGCACATCCGCCTTAACGATCAGCGCCAGCTCCTTCATCTCGCCTTCCTGCATCTTGGCAAACAGATTGTCCAGCGTGACCTTCTGCATCATCTTGGCAGCGGCATCCTTGGCGGCCTGCTTACGCTGCTCAACCAGCTCACGGGCCATGCGCTCATCAGAAACGGCGTTGAACTCGTCGCCGGGAGCCGGCACTTCTGCCAGACCGGTGATCTCAACGGGAACGGAGGGGCCTGCAGTCTTGACTGTGCGGCCCTTATCGTTGGTCATTACACGGACACGGCCGACGGCAGTACCGGCGATGATGATATCGCCCTGCTTCAGCGTACCGTTCTGCACCAGCAAGGTGGCGATGGGACCACGGGTCTTATCCAGACGGGCTTCGATGACCGTACCCTTGGCACGGCGGTTGGGATTGGCCTTCAGCTCCTGCACCTCGGCAGTCAGAATGACCATTTCCAACAGATCGTCCAGACCCATACCGGTCTTTGCGGAGATAGGCACGATCACCGTATCGCCGCCCCACTCCTCGGGGATCAGGTCGTACTTGGTCAGCTGTTCCTTGATCTTATCCGGGTTGGCGGTGGGCTTATCCATCTTGTTGATGGCAACAATGATGGGAACTTCCGCAGCCTTGGCATGGTTGATGGATTCCACCGTCTGGGGCATAATGCCGTCGTCGGCAGCCACCACCAGAATGGCGATATCGGTGCTCTTGGCGCCGCGGGCACGCATAGAGGTAAAGGCTGCGTGGCCGGGGGTATCCAGGAAGGTCACCATATTTCCGTTAACATCTACAGTATATGCACCGATGTGCTGGGTAATACCGCCGGCTTCGCCTGCGGTCACGCTGGTCTTGCGGATGGCATCCAGCGTAGAGGTCTTACCGTGGTCAACATGGCCCATAACAACCACAACGGGTGCGCGGGTCTCCAGCTCTTCTGCGGTATCGATATGATCGTCGATGATCCGCTCCTCGATGGTGATGGTGATCTCCTTCTCCACCTTGCAGCCCATTTCGGTGGCTACAAATTCCGCGGTATCAAAGTCAATGACCTGGTTGATGCCGGCCATAACGCCGTTGATCATCAGGGTCTTGATGACCTCGCCGGCAGTCTTCTTCATCCGGCTGGCCAGCTCGCCAACGGTGATCTCGTCGGGGATCTTGACAGTAACGGGTGCCTTGCGGGCAACCTCCATCTGCAGGCGGCGCATCTTCTCCTGCTCCTCGTTGCGGGCCTTGTTGCCCTTGCGCATATCCTTCTTGTTCTGCTGCTGGCCCTTCTTGCCGCCGATACGCTGCTTGCCGCCCTGGAAATTCTGAGCGCGCTCGGAGATCAGGCTGTCCACCCGATCGTCAAAACGGGCAGAGTTGACCTGCACCGCAGAGGTATCCACCACGCGGCGCTCTCTCTTGCGCTCCGGCTCCTTGGGCTTCTCGGGCTTTTCGGGCTTGGGCTGGGGAGCAGTCTGGGGCTTTGCCTGGGGCTTGCCCTCGGGCTTCTTCTCCGCCTTGGGCGCTTCCTTGACGGGCTCTGCCTTAGGTTCTTCCTTCACAGGCTCCGCCTTGGGCTTGGGCTGCACAGCAAACACCTGCTCCAGGGACTGGATCTGGTTGTTCACAGTCATATACTCAAACACCAGATTCAGCTCATCATCCGTCAGCACCTGGGTGTTGGACTTGGGCTTTTCAAAATATTTGGAGATGATCTCAACAATCACCTTGGGTGCTACTTCGAAATCCGCAGCAACCTCTTTCAAACGATACTTCACTAAACTCATATACGCACCTCCAAAAACATCAGTTCTTCTTTTTTCCGCTGCGCCGGTTGCGCAGGTGGGCTTTGGCCTCGGACTGCCGTTTTTTCTGCCGCTGCGATTTCGCCGTCAGCACATCCGCAGCTGCGGCGTACTTTTCCGGCTGGGGCAGCGCCTGCACCAGCGCCAGCGCCAATGCCGCATCGGTAATGGCGGCAATCGCCAGGCTTGTACGGCCAATGGCCATTCCAATATCATCCTTGGTATAGGGTAACCGGATGCACTGCTGATCCGTACCGGCAGCATAGCTTTTCGCTCTGCGCCAGGTATGATCCGATGCATCGCAGGCAACAACGATCAGATGGGCGTGCAGCGCTCTGGCTGCCGCACCCGCCGGTTCTTCTCCCAGCTCTGCCTTTCCTGCCTTCCGGGCCAGAGAAATGTAGTTCAGCGCTTTATCCACGGCTGCCGGCCTCCATTTCCCTTGTCAGGCGGTCATACACCTCCTGGGGGATCTCGATCTCCAGACACCGCTCCAGCGCGCGGCTCTTTTGCGCCTTCTTCAGGCACTCCATATCCGGACACACATAGGCGCCGCGGCCGTTGAGCTTGCCGCTGAAATCCAGAGATACTGTTCCCTCCGTGGTTCTCACCACGCGGATCATATCTTTTTTTGCTTTCCGTTCACGGCAGCCCATGCACTGCCGCTGGGGGATCTTCTTTTGCATAATGCTGCCTCCTTTTACTTGGCTCCCCCTCTGGGGGAGCTGTCAGCCGATCAGGCTGACTGAGAGGGTTCCCTCTCCGTCAAAAATCAAAGTTTTTTGCCACCCCTCCCAAGGGGAGAGGCAAGAATTATAACTCCTCAGCCTGGGATGCAGGCTTGATGTCGATCTTATAGCCGGTCAGACGGGCTGCCAGGCGGGCATTCTGACCTTCCTTGCCGATGGCCAGGCTCAGCTGATCATCGGGAACGATGACGCGGCAGGCCTTCTGGCCGGGAATTGCAGTAACGGAAATAACATCTGCAGGAGAAAGGGCTGCCTTGACATACTCGCAGGGATCCTCGCTCCATACCACGATGTCGATCTTCTCGCCGTACAGCTCCCGGACAACGGCGCCTACACGGCCGCCACGGGGACCGACACAAGCACCCACGGGATCCAGATCCTCCACTGTGGCACGAACTGCCATCTTGGAACGGGAGCCTGCCTCGCGGGCGATATTGCGGATCTCCACCTGACCGTCTGCGATCTCCGGTGTCTCCAGCTCAAACAGCCGGCGCACCATATTGGGATGGGTACGGCTCACATGGACGATGGGGCCACGGCCCATCTTGTGTACTTCCAGCACATAGACCTTGATCTTGTCACCTTCGTGCCAGGTCTCGCCGGGGATCTGCTCGCCCACACGCAGGACAGCGTCGGAAGCCTCTGCTCCCTGGCCGATACGCACGAACAGATCGCCATTGATATCACACTTGACCACAGTGCCGGTCAGCAGCTCCTGGGCCTTGTTGGAATAGTTGTCGTAAACAACGCCGCGCTCTGCCTCGCGAATACCCTGGATCACCACCTGCTTAAAGGTCTGGGCAGCGATGCGGCCAAACTTCTGGAAATCCACCTCAATGGAAATATTGTCGCCCGGCTGGGCATCAGGGTTGATATTACGGGCTGCGTCGATATGGATCTCCAGCGCGGAATCCTCTACCTCTTCCACCACAGTCTTAATGACATGCAGGAAAAGGCCCTCTTCACTCAGATCCACCACAACATTGTCAGCAGGGACATCTCTGCGGTCCTCCCGATCCTTGCGGTAGGCGTTTGCCATGCCCTGCTTCAGGCGATCCACCATATAGTCCACGGGGATACCCTTGGTCTTTTCCAGATCCCGCAGGCTGGCGAAGATCTCTGCACCCAGGTTTACCTTGGGGGTCTCGGGCTGCTTCTTGGCTCTGCTATTTCTTGCCATGATTCTTCCTCCTTAGAATTCTACGCGAAGCCGCACCAATGCAACTTCGGATTTTGTAAATGTGATCATTTCTTTACCGGCTTCCACAGTTACACAGCCATCTTCATAGCCGCGCAGGATACCGGGAATTTCCTTCAGTCCGTTTCTGGGGCGGTACAGCTTCACCGTGACGGCGCTGCCCATAAACCGCTCAAAATCAGACGGCCGCTTCAGCGCACGCTCCAGACCGGCGGAGCACACCTCAAAATGATAGGATTCCGCAATGGGGTCTTTTTCATCCAGCACCGGGTCAACGGCACGGGAAATGGCCTCGCAGTCAGAGATGTCCACGCCATCCTCTTTTTCGATGTACAGCCGCAGGAATCGCTCTGAGCCTTCCCGCACATATTCCACATCCCAGAGACTGCAGCCGTGCTGCTCCACAATGGGGCGGGCAAACTGCTCTACCAGTTCTGTAACCTTCATTTTTTCGCCTCTTTCATTAAGAAAGAGAGAGGCGAAATCGCCTCTCTCCTAAAGTCAAACATCTTACAGTGGAATTATAGCACCTTTTTTAATGAAATGCAATACCTTTTTTCAGGTTTTTTATGCATTTTCTCGACTTTTTTAGATTCCTGAGCGCAAATACTTCCGATCCCAGTCATCGTCAAACAGCCGATTCATCCGATCCAGAACGCTGGATTGCGCCAGATCATCCGCCAACTGCCGCAGCAAATGCACCGGCTCCAGACTTTCCAGATAAAAGTCCGGCAGCGCATCCTCTCCAAACCGGATGCCCAGCACAGCACCGGTGATGGCACCTACCGCCGCGCTGCGGCCGGAATGATTCACCGCGGTGATCATTGCCGTGTCAAAATCCCCGTGGCAGGTCATACAGGCGTACAGCACGCCCGCCAGCACCTCCGCCGCCGTACGGCAGCGCAGCTGCTCCATTGCCTCCATAGGCGAAACCGTCTGGGACTGCGCCAGAGTCTGCGCCAGCTGCAAGAGCTCCCAGATGTGTCCCAAATGTCCGAATTCCGGGCCAAACTGCAGCGTAACAGAATCCACCACAGCCTCCACCAAGGCTTTGACGCCAATATCCGGCTCCTGCAGCAGCACGCTCAGCGCATGGGTCAGCGCCGCAGCAGACAGAACCGTCTGCGTATCGCCGTGGGTCAACGCCACCGCTTCCGCACCCAGCTGATCCATCATTTCGGGCTCCATATCCGTAATGCTGCCCAAAAGCGCCACGGGAACGACCTCCGTCAAGGCGCTGGGAAGATCGTTGCGATAGACCGGATTCCGGGGCGTGCCCAGTGTTTCCCTTGTCAGTGCGTCCAGCATCCGGGTGTCCATACAATGCCGCCGCTTCAGCTCCGGCGCAGTGGTGAGCCAGCAGTAATTCTTCTCCTGGGGGCAGTATTGCTGTGTCCGCGACCATTCCCGCAGAGCAATGCTGACATATTGGATCAGGGATGTGCTGCGGCCGTAGGCCTGATTTCTTGCCAGCGCCATGATCAGGCCGTTGGCAGTATAGGCCGCCAGCTGCGTGTAGGAGGACACTTCGGCATAGCCGTTGGCAAGATCGTAGCCCAGCAAGCCGTTGGGGCCGTAGTCGATGCAGATATCCTCCAGGCTCTTGCGATCCACGGTGCTGCCCATAGCATCACCAACCGCCAGGCCCAACAAAGCCCCACGGAAAACCATGCGTTTTCCCCGCATATGCCCACCTCCTGAAACTTTTGTAGATATATTCTACCAAAATATACAGTAAAAGGCAAGAAAAAATGAAAACCGCCCTTCTGCATCCAGACGCACCCATTTTTTTCTTGCTTTATGTAATGCACTATGATAAACTGATATTGCCAAACTAACTTAATAGATGTGAAACTGGGCGTATTTCTTTTTATGAAATTACGCCGATTTTGCCATACTTAAATGTGAATTTGATAAAAATGCAAATTCCACCAATTTGAGTATGGCTGCGTCCGTTTCACATTGAGTTAGTTTGGCGACTATCGGAGTTTGCGTTTTTTGTGCGGCTGCTTCGGTAGCCGCACTTTTTATTGTTAGGAGAGAGAAAGATGAAAAAGATGCAATGCGAAGTATGTGGCAGCACTGAAATAAAAAAGATTTCAGATGGAACTTTTGAATGTCAGAGCTGCGGCGTACAGTACAGTACTGCAGAGGTAAGGCAGCTGTTGGTAGAGATCTCAGGAAAAGTTAAAATCGATCATTCCGAAGAAGTGGAAAACAGCATCAAACGGGCAGAACAATATGCCCAGGCAGGTAATACGGCGAAAGCAGCCGAGTATTACAACGCCGCTTTGGATATGGACGCAAGTAACGAGGTCGCCCAGCAGGGCATAAAAGAAATCGAGGAGCAGCAGGAGCTGGAAGATTACTACATCGTCGAACCGGATGTAGATCCTCAGGAAAATGTTGAGAATTTCTTTAAGCAGCTAGCTGCCACACAAAATATCGCTTGCGATATTTACAAAGAAATTGCGATCAAGTCCGTAACGGAAAAGTTTATGACCTTCTTCTTTATGAAGGCCAAATACCGTGCCGACTGGACTGCCACCGCCTGCCATATTTACTACGAGAACCAAACCGTCTATAAGGAGCGGTATGATTCAACTTTGCATCGCCGGGTCAAAGAACCTGTTACGGAAAAGGTTGAACGGGTCAACCGTGTTCCCAGAAGCGGCTCTCACATCTTTACATCCCAGGAACTGGCGCTGGCTTCCAACAATTTAAGCTCGCTCTTCGCCGTTGAAACAGAGTCCGTTAAGCGTGACCTGATTGCGGCATTTGAAACGCAGCAGGACGACAAATACGGCACATATAATGTCCGTAAAATCAACCCCCGTGAGGTTCAAAAGACGGGCGACCAATACTCGTATAAGAATATGGCTCTGGATTTACAGGCCAGCGGCAATATTTATTCTGATAAAAAGAAGAAAATGGCCACCAGAGCTTCCGAGCGTGTTGCCCCGGAAATCGCCAACAGCATCGGCGGCGATTATTACGAGCATCTGAACGCAACGCGTCACACCCTCTCCGAAAGCGTTGTTTGCGTATGCATCCCGGTGCAGATCATCGAGTACACCTACAAGGGCAAGAACTACGCCGCCCTCTCTGATCTGCTTTCCTACACCTCCACCATGCCGCTGATCTATCCCTGCGATACAGAGCTTGCTACCGCGATGGACAGCTTGCAGACACAAAAGCAGATCTCGCAAAAGACTCCAGGTATGCTGGCTGGCCTTATATTTGCCGGTATCGGTTTGTTCTGTCTTTTCTTAGGTATGTTCCTTGGAAATGAAGATTTCTTTATTCCTCTGATGCTGGTCTGCATGGGCATCGGCTTGATTCTCATGCTGACCGGCTTGATTATAAGCCGGATCCGGACAGCGAGATTTCATAAAAACGCAACGAATGTCAAGAAAACGCTGTTTGATCCACGCGTAGCAGCGCTTGAAGAGACGCAAAAGCAGTTCTTTGACGAATATACGGATTACGCCTCTGCCCAGAACGCCGCTTCCGGTGCTGCCTGCCTGGCGATCAAGCAGACAAAGGCTATGCTGAGCGAGCCTGGCATCATCCGTAAGAAGATGGCCTATGTTACCAACGATGTCGACAGCGACAACACCATCGAAACGCTGGAGACGGGCATCGCGCTCATCAAAAAGAAAAGAACCATTGGAATCCTGACATCGCTGGTGATCGGAGTACTACTGGGTACATTGGGATGTGTTCTGCTCAGCGAGCTGCGGTACTGCCATACGCTGGCATATACGGTTCTTTGGATTGTGACCATTGGCAGTTTCCTGTCTGCAGCTGTTGGCTTTGGTATCACTATGGGTATCCGGAATGCGCAGATTCGGAAATTGCACGGAGCAATTTACGCCTATAAGGTGCGCAAACATCTCAACGAAGAATTTGAAAATCCTCCGGAAAGCACCGATCCTCCGTTGCTTCTCTGGACTGAGGAACGCATCGCGGAACAGGTTGCACAAATTCGTGCAGAAACCGACGAAAGTATTTCCAAAAAGGAACGGCTGCGTAACTGGGGCAAAAAGAATAAGATCCTTCTGGCCATTACCGGCGGCATTGCCCTTTTGCTGCTTTTAATCGTTGCCGTTGAGGCGATTGTATGTAACGCAACAGCAAATTCTTATATTCGCAGTCTAAAGGGAAAAACATTTGAATGCCGAACAGAACAAACTTCCAAAACGACTTGGATTTCGACTTTCTGCTTTACTGATAACAACACAGTAGAACAAACCTGGAAACAAATTGATCCCACAACGAATCGGATCAAAGATCAATCTGTAAGGACAGCACGCTATGCCCTCCACTACGACATGTGCAACCAGACCCTAATACTAATCATAGACGGAGCGCAGTGTACAGTATATCTTTCCGCTGACGGATCAAGCATCACCGGTTTCGACCGGTTCTCCGCGCAATACGACGAGGCAACGAGCGACGAGCAAGCATCACCATCCCTCCTCCAAGCCCCCGCCTCTGCGCCCACAACTCCTCCCACCCAGAAGCCCACCGCTGCACCCTCCGTCGACCAGACCAGCGAAGCAGTTCAAAAAATCTTTGGTGGCACCGGTATATACCATTCTGTATATTTTCCCGGTCTGGACACGGTGAGTTTCGCCAGTGTTGCTTATGATGGAACAATAAACTGTTGGGACTATGGTGTTCAAAAAGATCTTGTTAAGGAGTTTACCAAAACGATTTATATGCCTCTTTCAAATTTTTCAAAAGAGGATCAAGCGATTCTTGAAAGCTATTTTACGGCGTTGTATGCGCAATGGGACGCTCTTTCCTGCTGCACGGTGCTTTGCAACAAGGGCGCAAACTATTTTACCTTAACCATTTCTTTGTCTGCTATGGATAGGGCTGATAACTACACAGCCATGTACGAGCTCGGTATTATATCCGACAACAGTCCTATGTACCTTTCTGAAGAGGAAGCTTCTCTTCTGGACGGCGGCTGCACCAAAATTAAAGATACCAGAACCACCTAAACACAGGGGGCGGATGTTGCCATCCGCCCCCTACAATATCATTTTCTATGTATGCCGTAGGGCGTTTGTTGCTCCTGCCGATCTTTTACGGCCCCTCTTTTTGGCGTTATGTAAACTTCCGATTTTGAGCGTTGCCTTTCATTTATGCCGGTGCAGTTGTTTTTGCGCATCGAGATAAACTTCCTCCCCACCTGTCATCCCGGGCGTTGCCGAGGGATCTACGCACCAAATATCTGCAGTGGCTTCCTCCACTTGCTTACGCTCGGTCGGAATGACACGCTCTCAGTCGCGGCAGTTCCCCCAAAGGAGGAGGCAAGGGTGCAGTGCTTTCCTTGCAGGGGCGAGCATCGCTCGTCCGCATATGCTGTCATTGCGAGGAGCGCAGCGACATGGCAAGCCCCTGTAGTTTCCGGAATCCTTAGGGGATTCCCACGCCAGTGTGTGCACTGGCTCGGAATGACGGAAAAGGCAACGGGCGCAACCTTGGCCCCCTCGCTGAGGGCAGATTTCCCCGCCAGCGGGGAAAATGTCCGCGAAGCGGACAAAAGGGGCGCGGGCCCGGCAGGGCTGCTGAGCGTTAGCGAAGCTGGGGGAGTTAAACTCCCTCCGTCAAAAATCAAAGATTTTTGCCACCTCCCCCAAAGGAGGAGGCAAGGGTGCAATGCTTTTCTTGTAGGGGCGATCCTTGCGGTCGCCCGTCACCGTTGCCTCCCCCCTTCCGCCTCTATGTTATGTAAACCAAGAATCTGGTTGCCGTAGGGTCTATTATTGATTGCCCGTTTGCGCGAGTTCCTCCGCAGTTGTCATCCTCAAAGAATACCTTGAAACATTTTTATTGACTTTTAGCGAATTTTTCGCTAAAATATGCCATATAATGACAAGGAGGTACTGTTATGTTCTGTAATCATTGCGGAAAACCAAATCCCGACGGCAGCAAGTTTTGCTCCTCCTGTGGACAGCCCATCTCCTCAGCTTCCGCTGCGCAGCCTGCTCCGCGTCCGGCTGCACCCACAGCAACAGTAAGCACCCAGCCCGCTTACACTCTTGCGTCGTTTGACAAGCGGTTTCGGATCGCCTGGCGTGAATTTGCCTCGTCTCCCTTTTCGTTAATTCTGCTGATTTTTCATTCTGTCTGCACCGTACTAACTATCTTTGTGGTGTCCGATGCTTTTGAGGAACTCGAGTCTGCATTCGAAATTCTGGAGATGCTGGAGTCCGATGTCGGCTCCGGTGGCAGCTTCTTGCTTACATTGATCCAGATCCTACTGTGTGCGCCTGCTGTTTTGATTTCCGTCGGTATGTGGATGATGTATGTTGATTCTCTGGATCAGTCAGACCGCATTCTTAACACAAAAGGTCTTTCCGTTATTTACTGGGTACAGATCGGCAGTGCCATTTGCAGCGGTCTTACTTTTCTGCTGTTGTTTGTCTCGCTTGTTAACCTTTCCGGCGAGCTGAACGATTTGAAACAATACTATGGCAACTATTCCGCTTCCATCAGCACTATCAGCAATTTGCTGACATGGGGCTATATCATCCTGTTTGTCGGTATAATCGTCGCAATTCTGCTGTTCCGGCTGGTTATCAATCTGATCAACAGCATCCGCGATTCAGCAGACTACTGTGACTACTCCATTGATTATGTTGTTCCCATGGCTGTTGTCCAGTTCATTTCCGGCGGCCTCAACATTATCAGCCTATTTACTACAGAGGTCACCTTTATCGGTTTGCTGACTTCTACATTGCCCATTCTGTTTGGCATTATGCTGATCCGGTACAAACGCTTTATGGAGAATCTTTACTACGAGAAAGAAGCTCTCAAAGCTAAGGAACGGAAAAAAGCAACTCCCTGGGCATAAGTAATACATAAAAAGAGCAGATCTGCAACCGACAGATCTGCTCTTATTTATTCATTTGGGGATTGTCCGTTCTCTCCAACAGGTAGTCCACCGATACTTTATGAAAATCGGCAATTTTGCAGAGGGTCGTGGTGGGGATGTCGATGTCGCCCCGCTCGTAGTTGCTGTACACCCGCTGGCTGCAGGACAGAATTTCTCCCATCTTCGCCTGGGATAAGTCCTTATCCTCCCGCAAGTCCCGAATCCTGCGATAATAGGGCATAACCGCACCTCCCACTTCTTTAGATGCAGTTATTATACCTTAGAAAGTTTTTCGCTATTGACTTTTAGCGAATTTTTCGCTAAAATACACCATATAACGACAAGGAGGTATTGTTATGCTCTGTACTAACTGCGAAAAGCAGATTGACGCAGCTTCCACACCGGAAACAGCTTCTGCAAACGCATCATACTCCCCCTCTCAACCCGCCTATACGCCGGAAACCTTCCATAAGCGTTACGCAATCGCCTGGCGTGAATTTGTAACACAGCCTTTTGCGCTGGTTTTAATGCTTTGGTTTTTTGTCAGCGTGCTGCTGAACATCCTTCAGGTCAACGCCCTGCTCAACAATGCCGACTCGCTGCTTGACAGTCTTGGCGTTGCGATCTCCGACTTTACCGTCAGCAAGCCGATCGCGGTGCTGGCGCAGATTCTTCTCTGTGCACCCGGTGCCCTGATCGTTATCGGTATGTGGCTGATCTATGACGATGCACACGGCCGTTCCGACCGGCCTGTTAGCGCCACGGGATCCACTCTGATCTACATAACCACCCTGGTAAACGCGATCCTCATTGGCATCGGCTATGTCGTTTCTTTCTTTTTGTTTATTGCCAGCACAAAGTACCTTTCCACTTCTATTGAATCCGCTACCATACTGACTTATATCTTCTTCGGAATCGTCCTGGGTTCGATCCCTGCTTTCTATCTGCTTCGTATGTATGTCCGTTTGGTCGCCGGTATTCGGGAAAATGTAAAGAAAGGTACATTTTCAACCGCTTGTGTTAAAGTCGCAGCAATTCTGGATTTCATTGTCGGCGGTTTGTGCGTAATCGCCATGTTCGCTTTTGAAATTACACTTTGCAGCTTGCTGACAGCTACACTGCCTCTTCTCGTCGGTGTTATGCTTCTCAAGTACAAGCGCTTTATGGACGATCTCCATTGGGAGTATCTGGATGTGGAGTATGCGTCCAGCAAACCTCGCGCATAATCAATACAGTAATCGGGAGCTGCACAGCTCCCGATTTTTTTGCGGTCAATATTGAACCTGGGAACGGGCATCCCTGCATTTTGGTTTACATAACACCTTTAAGGCATATCCATCGGGATAGCGGCATAGGCTGTACCACCTAAAAACGCGGAGGGATGGATATGAAGAAACTTTGCGCCGCGCTGGCGGTATGTCTGCTGCTTTGCCTGCTGCCCATACGAGCCAACGCCGTGGATATGCAGATCGCCGGAAAAAGCGCCCTTTTGATGGACATTGCCACCGGCACAGTGCTGTACGAGCAGAATTCGCACGAAAAATTGGCCCCGGCCAGCGTCACGAAGGTGATGACGATGCTGCTGATTATGGAGGCCATCGACAGCGGCAAGATCGGCTGGGATGATGCCGTAACCGCCTCAGAAACTGCCGCAGCCAAAGGCGGCAGCCAGATCTATCTGAAAGTTGGCGAAACAATGACCGTCACCGATATGGTCAAGTCCATCGCCGTCAGCTCCGCCAACGACTGCGCCTGCGCTATGGCAGAGCACATTGCCGGCAGCGAGGCCGGCTTTGTAGAAAAAATGAATCAGCGCGCCAAGGAGCTGGGGATGAACGACACCCATTTTGTCAACTGCACCGGTCTCGACGACGACCCCAACGCCAAGGAACACCTGACCTCCGCCTACGACATTGCCCTGATGTCCCGGGAGCTGATGAAGCACCACCCGGACATCAAGAAATACACCACCATTTGGATGGACACCGTCCGGGACGGGGCCTTCGGTCTTGCCAACACCAACAAGCTGGTTCGCTTCTACCCCGGTGCTACGGGTCTGAAAACCGGCTTCACCGCCAATGCCGGCTATTGCCTTTCCGCCACTGCGGAGCGGGACGGCCTGGGGCTGATCGCCGTGGTGATGGGCTGTGAAACCTCTCAGGATCGGTTTTCTGCCTGCAAGCAGCTGCTGGACTACGGCTTTGCCAACTATGCTCTGGTGCAGCCCCAGCTGCCTGCAGAAAACGCCGTCCCCGTAAAGCTGGGCACAGCAGATGTAGTCCGTGCCGTTCCTGTCCAGGATACGCAGCTTCTCATCGACAAATCCCAACGCCATTCCGTTACCACCCAGATCACGCTGGAGGAACAGATATCCGCTCCGGTCAGCAAGGGGCAGCGCTTGGGCACGATGACCGTCAAGGCCGGTGAGCAGGTGCTGGCGCAGGTCAGTATGGTGGCAGAAACCGCCGTCCCCAAGCTGACCCTGGGAAATATCTTTACCATCATCCTGCGCAAGCTCTGTATGGCAAAATAAAAGTCCCCCTCTCCTCCGCGCTAAGTGCCGCCGCTGTGCGGCAGTTGCGCTCTGTACGCCCGCCTGCGGGCGGGTGTGACGAGGGGGCTGGCAAAAATCTTTGATTTTTGACTGGGGGAGAGAATTCTCTCCCTCCGTCTGCCCTGTGGGCAGCCACCTCCCTCATCAGAGGGAGGCTTTTTCTTTATCTTCGTCTAAATTTTCTCTTAAAGAATCCGGTCAGCCGGTCGCCCCAGTCAAATACCCGCTGTGCGGAGAAGAATACTGTGGGCGTCATGATCAGCAGCACTACCATCACCAGACTGGTTGCAGGATCTTCCAAATGCAGCTCAAAGAAGCCCCGGAAGAAAGTGAAGCACACCAGCAGGCCAGCAGCCATCGTACCCCAGATGACCTTTCTGATCTTGCCGAAGGGCTTGCAGGTCTGATACAGCACCAGCAGGCCAACCACCGCCAGGATCGCCGCGCACACCGAAGAAACCTGCTCCAGCTGCATCCCGAAGATCACCATAAACAGCTGCGCCATCAACACAACGAAAATGTTGGTCAGACCGCCGGGCAGCGCCTTGCGCAGAACGGTAGGCAAGAATCTTCCCTGCACACGCTCATAATTGGGCTCCATTGCCAGGAAGAAGGAGGGCACGCCGATGGTCATTGCCGAGATAACGCTCAAATGGATCGGCTGCAACGGATACTGGATGCCCATCATCAGATTGATGATCGCCAGACCCAGGGAGAAGATATTTTTCACCAGGAACAGCGTTGCGGTACGCTGGATGTTGTTGATGACCCGTCTGCCCTCTGCCACGATGCTGGGCATCGCCGAAAAATCGGAATTGAGCAGCACCAGCTGTGCCACCTGGCTGGCGGCCTGGGCGCCGCTGGCCATCGCAATGCCGCAATCCGCCTGCTTCATTGCCAGCACATCGTTGACGCCGTCGCCGGTCATCGCTACGGTGTGTCCCCGTCTTTGCAATGCCTGGATCAGCTTCTTTTTCTTATCCGGCGTTACACGGCCAAAAACGGTGTACTGCTCCACCGCCTGCAGAAAATCCTTGTCGCTTTCCAGTTCGCCGGCATCAATGTACTTTTCCGCATTTTCAATGCCTGCGCGGCGCGCCACCTCGGAAACGGTCACAGGGTTATCACCGGAAATGACCTTGATGCGAACACCCTGCTGCGCAAAGTAGCGGAATGTCTCCTCTGCCTCCGGACGAACCCGGTTGCTGACCAGCACCAGCGCCAACGGCTGCAGCCGCTCGGGAATCAATCCGGCCGTGCTGGGCTCACCGGTGTATTCTGCCACCAGCAGCACGCGGTAGCCAAAGCCGGACCAGCTCTCCACATATTCGCGCAGCTCATCATAACGGCTGCCCATAATAAATTCCGGAGCGCCAACGATGAATGCGCCCTGATCCCGGAAGGAGGCTGCGCTCCACTTGGTTTTGGATGTAAAGGGAATCCGGCCGGTGCACTGCCAGTCCGTTTCCCCGGCGAACATCTCCGTCATTGCCCGGGCAGTATCGTTATCCGGCTCCACGCCGGTATATATTGCTGAAAGGATCTTCTCCAAACGCTCAGGATCGTCATCGGTCAGAGGGACAACATTGTCCACCTCCATAACCGCTTCCGTGATGGTGCCGGTCTTATCCACGCACAGCACATCCACCCGCGCCAAAGTCTCGATGCAGTTCATATCCTGCACCAAAACCTTTTTCTGGGTCAGCTTGATGGCCGAAACAGCCATTGCCACGCTGGTCAGCAGATACAGGCCCTCCGGGATCATACCGATCAGGGCAGAAACCGTACTTTCCGCGCTGCTGCGCAGAGGCTCTTTCAAAATGGCGATGGACTGATAGAACAAAATGATGCCGATGGGGATCAGCGCAAAGCCCACCACCCTGATCAATCTGTCCAGAGAGCGCATCATTTCCGACTTGGATGCGTGGGGATTAGACTTAGCCTCCAGCGCCAGCTTGGCAGCAAAGGACTCCTCACCCACTCTTGTCAGCTGGGCGCGGCCGCTGCCGGCCACCACGAAACTGCCGGATTTCAGTTCATCACCGGGCTTCTTGACAATGGCATCCTCTTCGCCGGTAACCAGAGATTCGTTGACCTGCATAGATCCGCCGCGCAGAATGCCGTCGGCACAGATCTGATCTCCTGCCGTAAATTCCACAATATCGTCCCGCACCAGCTTGTTGGAGCGGATCTTCTGCAGCTTGCCATCACGAATGGTGCGCACCTGCTGCACAGCTACCAGCGTCAGCTTGTCCACCGCCCGCTTAGCACGGATCTCCTGGAAAATGCCGATCACTGTATTGCACACCATAATGCCCAGGAACAGCATATTCTTCACGGACGAGCCTGCAATGACCAGCACCAGCGCCAAAATAACAAAGACCAGGTTGAAAAATGTCAGACATTTTTCCAGCACGATCTCTTTTTCTGTCTTGGATACGCTCTGGGGCATACCGTTTGCCCAGCCGTTTACAGCCCGTTCCCGAGCCTCCTCCGTGGTCAGGCCCGTGTTAACATCCGCGTTTATCACGGGTACATCCCGACGGACGATCTCAGTTTGTTTCTTTTTCTCCATATCTGTCTCCTAATTGTGGTAGGATTTCTCTTGCCTCCCCCTCTGGGGGAGGTGGCGCGGCGTTAGCCGCGACGGAGAGGGTTTTCGTTGTTACCCTCTCAGTCAAAAATCAAAGATTTTTGCCAGCTCTCCCAAAGGGAGAGCCAAGTGGGTCATCCCTTTCTTTCCGGGAAGCCGTTTTTGCGATCCCACATTACCAGCAGGCTGCCGTTTTTGACACTGATTTGCGCCGCATCGCCAACAAAATGATTGCTGACTCCCAGAGGGAAGCCGCTGCTGAGCTGTCCGTCCTCCAGCGGATACTGCAGCCCCCGCAGGCTCACGCCCCGGGCATCCGCACCTAAGCAGAACAAGGACAAAATGCCTTCTGCCGTCTTTGGAAAACGGATGGTTTCGTTTTTGATAACGGTGACGATATAATCCCTGCCGATCAGATAGCCGGATGCGCCGCGATCTGCCAGATACTGCAGGGTCTGATAGTTGGCGACGGTGTGATCCAGCCGCTGGCCGTCCAGTCCGCCGTAGATCAAAAATTCCCGATGCCCCAGCTCCAAGCCGTGGCGTACCGCCAGCATAGCGTCGGTGTCGTCCTTTTCCACCGGAAACACCTGCGCACCTTGCGGCACATAGCCCAGAGAATCAAAATCGCCCAAAATCGCGTGGGGAGCAAGACCAAGGGATTCCAGGTGCCGCATGCCGCCGTCTGCCGCGATGATGTAGTCATCGTGCTTCACCGGCTGTGCCAATTTGTCAAAATCGGCAGCGCAAAGAATAATGCACTTTCCCATTTTCTCCCCTCTTTCCCCATTTTATTTTATTGTACCACAACAAATGTAAAAAGAAAGCCCCGAATATGTAAAAAGTCCGTAAATTTTCCATTTTTATGGCATAAAAAAAGCTCCCTCAACGAGGGAGCAAACCGGACGAGTACTACTCGCCCCTACAAGGATGCAGGATCCCCTCGCCTCCTCCTTTGGGGAAGGTGGCACGGCGAACGCCGTGACGGAGGGAGTTTAACTCCCCCAGTCTTTTTGCTTTGCAAAAATCCAGCCCCCTCAAAGAGAGGGCCGAGGCTGCGCACAATTATTGATAGGTCAATCCCCTGGGGTAGAAGAACCGCAGCTTTTCATCGGCAATTCGGACATTCACGGTTTCTGCTCTTCGCAGCTCTCCGTCCAGATTGATCACCGTGGGCTTGTCGCACAGGATCTGCAGACTGTCGGTCTTTAAATGCCGTATCAGCTTGGGCAGCTCCTTGTAGCGGCCGTTCTTATACTTGCCGATGACCACCGGCACCTGCAGCCGGGAAACATGCTTTACCAGCAGCACATCCAGCATTCCGTCTGCAGGATCCGCCTCCGGTACCGGATTAAAACCGCCGCCGTAAAAGCGGCCGTTGCAGATGCAGATCATAGTTTGCCGGGCATCTATGGTCTCGTCACCGACCTTCACCACATAATGCTCAGAAATGCCCTTGATCACATTCACCACCGTGGACGCCACATAGGCCTTAAAGCCGTGCAGCAACGGCAGCCGCTTATAGTTGGAAACATCCGTGCCGATCCGGGCATCCAGACCCACAGAGCAGATATTCAGCGAATAGTCATCGTTGCAGCGGATCAGATCGAAAACAGTTTCCTGGCAATCCAGCAGCTTTTCCAGATCAAAGAACGCCTCCGGCTTGTCAAAAAGCTTGACAAAATCATTGCCGCTGCCGCCGGAATACACCGTGACCGCCACATTGTCAAAGCCCGCCGCGCCGGAAGCCACTTCGTTCAGCGTGCCGTCGCCGCCGCAGGCGTAAATGCGGTATTCCTCGCCGCTTTCCGCTGCTTTCCGGGCGATCCGGGCGCAGTCGCCGGGGGCTTTGGATACTTCGATCCGGTATGTAATGCCCCGCGCCTCGCAAATTTCTTCAATTTTCTCAGTATAGTCGGCAGTTCTGTCCCGGCTGCCTGCCGCGGGGTTGATAATAAAAAGATGGATCATAGGATCCCTCCTGCTTCTTTATTTTTTGCGGGAGTTGTCAGTATACATATAGTAGTCGCACTTGATCATACCGTTGTAGAGCTTGCGCTTTTTATCCGCACGGCGGCCAAAATAATGCTCAAATTCCGGCTCGGAGGTAATGATATATTTTTTCCAGCCGTCGGCAAATTTCAAGTGCCGCCCCAGCGCCCCATAGAGCCTCTGGGCGCTTTGCTGCTCCATCATCCGCTGGCCGTAGGGAGGATTGCAGATGATGATGCCCTGGTCGGTGGGCAGGCTCATTTTTGTTGCGTCGCCGTCTTTAAACTCGATGCAGTCGCAAACGCCGGCCTTGCGGGCATTGGACATGGAAAGGCTGATGCACTTGGGGTCGTTATCCGAGCCCAGGATGCGGTACTTGCCCTTAAACTCTCTGTCCATCGCCTCGCCCCGGGCTTCCTGCCAGATCTTCTCGTCCATCCAGGCAAAATGCTCCGCTGCGAAACGCCTCCGCAGACCCGGTGCCCGGTTTTTGGCGATCAGCGCCGCCTCAATGGGAATGGTACCGGAGCCGCAGAAGGGATCCCACAGAAATTCTCTGCCTCGGTAACGGGTCAGGATCACCATAGCCGCCGCCAAGGTCTCCCGCAGGGGCGCGTCATTGCCAACGGCCCGGTAGCCGCGCTTATGCAGCCCCACGCCGGACGAATCCAGATACAGCTGCACCCGATCGTTCATAACAGAAAACTGCAGCTGATATTTTGCACCGGTTTCCGGCAGCCAGCTGACGCCGTACTTTTCGCCCAGCCGCTTGGAGGCTGCCTTCTTGATAATGGCCTGACAGTCGGGAACAGACATCAGCTGACTGTTCAGACAATGCCCCTTCACGGGGAATTCCCCGTCTTTGGGGATAAAATCCTCCAGATTGGTTCTGTAGACCCCCTGAAACAGCTCCTCAAAGGTCTTGGCCTCAAAATCCGCCAGCACGATCAGTACCCGTTCACCGGTGCGCAGGCCGATATTTGCCCGGGCAAGGGCGGCTTCATCGCCTGAAAACAGCACTCTGCCGTTTTCCACCCGTACATTTTCCATATTCAGCCGGCGCAGCTCATCGCCGGCAATGCCCTCCAGACCGAACAGCGTGGGCACCGCAAATTCAAATTGTTGCATTTTAAACTCCTTAGGGAATGATCTTACCGGGCTTCAGATACCGCTCCTGCTCAGAAAATACGCAGCCGCAGAACTTCTGAATATACATTTGAAGCTCCCTGGCCTTTTCCTGGCCGGCCTTGAAATAGGGACGGAAATCCCGATATAAAAATTCCACGCCGTATTCTTTGGCTGCTCTTTCCGCCACCTCGCGCATCAGCTCGTGATTCTGGTAGGGGCTGATAAACAGCGAGGAGGTAAAGCTGTCAAAGCCACCCTCTGCCGCAGTCTTTGCGGTGTCGAACAGCCGCATTTCATAGCACTTGATGCACCGGCCGGCAATATCCTCCGCCACCTCTCTTACAAAGGGGCGCAGACCGTATTCATCCTTTTCCAGCAGCTTCAGGTCGATGCTCTGGGCATATTCCCGAAGGCAGTTGCGCCGGGCGCGATACTCGGTAAAGGGGTGGATATTGGGATTGTACCAATATCCCGTAACCTCTATTTTGTCGCTGCGCAGCACTTCAATACACTGATTGGCGCAGGGCGCGCAGCAAATATGCAGTAATGTTTTCATTCTCCTAAAACTCCGTCCTTATACAGCCCGATGATCTTCACGGACTTGACTGTATTGTGCAGATTTTCACCCTTGGCGTAGACCTTGGTGTAGTTCATTGCGTGTCCTGCAAAATAATCGCCGTCTGTTTCCTCAAACAGCACCTGCTGGGTACTGCCGATGAGATTTTCCCGATAGGCGCGGTTCATTTCCTCCGCCACAGCGATGGCTGCCCGGCTGCGGGCTTCCTTGGTGGCATTGTCGCGCTGACCGGGCATTTTGTCTGCCGGTGTACCGGGTCTGCGGGAATAAGGGAAAATGTGCATATCCGCAAAGCTGCATTTTTGAATGAATGCCAGGCTCTGCTGAAATTCCTCCTCGGTCTCCCCGGGAAACGCCACGATCATATCGGTGGTAACGGCACAGCCGGGAAAATGCTTTTGCAAAAGCCGGACGCTTTCCAGATACCGGGCGGTATCGTACTTGCGGCGCATCCTCTGCAGCACCGTATCGCAGCCGGATTGCATACTTAAGTGGAACTGGGGGCAGAGATTTTCGTATTTTTTCATCCGCAGGCAGAATTCCTCCGTAATGACCCGCGGCTCCAGGCTGCCCAGACGCACTCTCAGCTCCGGCACTGCTTCACAGACCGCCGCCACCATATCCGCCATAGGGGGCTTTCCCGCAAGATCCGCGCCCCAGGAGGCGATCTCAATGCCGGTAATGATAATTTCCCGATAGCCCTTTTCCCGAAGCTGCTTTGCCTGCTCCGTCACCAGAGAAAGCGGCGCAGACCGCACCGGTCCCCGGGTGTAGGGGATGATGCAGTAGGAGCAGAAATTCACGCAGCCGTCCTGCACCTTCAGCATTGCCCGGGTGCGCTCGGAAAGTCCGCCAGCCGGCAAAACCTCAAATTCCCGACGGCGCAGGGCTTCATCCAGCACCTCCTGCTGCTGCCGGCTTTCGGCAGCTTCCAGCAGCTTTTCGATAAACGCCCGGCGGTTTGCGCTGCCGCCCAAGATGTCCACGCCCAATTTGCGCACATCCTCCGGCGCGTGCTGGGTATAGCAGCCGCACACGCCGATCACTGCCTGAGGATTCTCCCGGCGGCAGCGGCGGATGACAGCCCGATTCTTCTTGTCGGCAACCGCAGTTACAGAGCAGGTGTTGATAATATAGGCATCGCACTTTTCGGAAAACTGGCAGATCTGATGCCCTTTTTCCGCCAGCAGCTGCTCCATCGCCTGGGTCTCATATTGATTTGTTTTGCACCCTAAGGTGTAAAAAGCAAATTTCATAATTTTTCACCGTATATCATTGTACACGAGTTTTCACCGTTTGTACAGTAAGAAAATTGACAGAAAGCCCGCTGCGTGGTATGATATTTTCACCGATTCAGGAGGAAATGCTATGCAGTTTTTGTTTATGAGTCTGTTTGCGCTGGGCATCGTGGGTATTGACCAGCTGACCAAATATCTTGTTGTATCCCATATTGCGCTGTTTGCCGATGTGCCTTTTCTCCCCGGCTTTCTGGGCTTGACCTATGTGCGCAACACCGGCGCGGCTTTTTCTATGTTGGAAGGACAGCGCTGGCTGTTTATCGCGGTATTCGCTGTGATGACCGTTTTGATCTTCTGGGAATATTTCAAAAAGCCGCTGCCCTTTACCAAGCTGGAACGCTGGTGTATCGCTGCCATCTACGGCGGCGGTGTCGGCAATATGATTGACCGGATCTCCCGTGGCTTCGTTGTGGATATGATCCAAACGGAATTTATCGAATTCCCCGTGTTCAATGTTGCCGATTGCTTCATCACCTGCGGCTGTATTTTGCTGCTGGTCCACCTGCTGTTTTTCAACAAAGCATTCTGGAAGGAAGAAAAGAAATGACCCTGTACGCCGATATTCCAGGCGAACGCCTGGATGCCTTTCTTGCCCGTTGCGGCGAGGGCCTGAGCCGCTCCGCCGCCCAAAAGCTGATCGAGGACGGTTTTGTGCTTCGAAACGGCAAGCCCGGCCAGAAAAACGACAAACTGAATATCGGCGACCGGATCGACTATACCATCCCTGCGCCCAAGGAAGTGGACATCAAGCCCACCGAAATGGCGCTGGATATCGTATATGAGGATGACGATGTTTTGGTGATCAATAAGCCGAAAGGCTTGGTTGTCCACCCTGCCGCCGGGCATCAGGACGACACTCTGGTCAACGGCTTGCTCCACGCAATGGGCGATAAGCTCTCCGGCATCAACGGCGAGCTGCGCCCCGGCATCGTCCACCGCATCGACAAGGACACCTCCGGTCTTCTGGCCATTGCCAAAAATGATCTTGCTCATACGGTTTTGGCTTCCCAGCTGAAAGACCACACCATGGCAAGAACCTACGAAGCCATTGTTTGCGGCTCCTTCCGGGAGGATTCCGGCACGGTGGATGCCCCCATTGGCCGTCACCCCACGGACCGCAAGAAAATGACCGTGACCCCCCGTAATTCCAAATCCGCCGTGACCCATTGGGAGGTGGTTGCCCGCTATCGTGGCTACACCCACATCCGCTGCCGCCT
This sequence comes from Oscillospiraceae bacterium, assembly GCA_017410075.1. Lineage (GTDB taxonomy): Bacteria > Bacillota > Clostridia > Oscillospirales > Oscillospiraceae > Faecousia. The sequence goes on from JAFQRK010000063.1 coordinate 61,320, forward strand.
GGAAACCGGCCGGACACATCAGATCCGCGTCCATATGGCCCACATAGGTCACCCCATTTTGGGAGATACTGTATACGGCCGCAAAAAGCCGGAGCTGGGCCAGGACAGTCAATGCCTCCACGCAGGTCAGCTGTGCTTCCGCCATCCCAGAGACGGTCGGCCGGTGATGGTCTTTGCGCCGTTGCCGGAATATTTTCAAAAAATCCTTGAGAAATTAGAGAAAATGGTATAATTTCTATGTTTTCTGACATTTTACTCACAGTCGACTACGACCGGACGCTGACCGCACCGGATTCTACCGTTCCTGCGCGGAATCTGGAAGCCATCCGGTATTTCACCGACAACGGCGGCAAATTTACCCTCAATACCGGGCGCAGCATTCCTATGTCCGCCCACAATATTTTAAACAAAGTGCCCGTTAACGCGCCGCTGCTACTGTATAACGGCAGCGCCGCCTATGATACACAAAGCGGCGAGATGCTGCTGTGCCATCCTATTGCTCTGGATCCCCGTGCCGTTATTACCGATGTGCAAAACCGTTTTCCCCAGCTGACCCTGGAATGGCAGGGTGTGGATGCCCACTATATTTTCAAGAAAAATCCCGGCTGGGAGGCCTACTGCGACCATAATCAGTGTGCCTGGGGCTACAAGGAATTCGAGGATATCCCCGGCCCGTTTCTGAAATTCTCCGTCTACGGCGAGTTCCGGAAAAAGACCGTTGCCGATATGTATAACGCCTCTCCACAGGAGGTTGCTCTGTTCCGGGATGTGCAGGATTATATTATGGGCAAATACGGCGATGTGCTGGACTTTTTCCTGCCCTGCGCCCGGATCGCAGATCTGCACGCCAAGGGCTGCAGCAAGCTGCGTGCCGCACGGGATCTGCAGAAGATGCTGGGCTGCAAGATCCTCATTTGCGTCGGCGACGGCGACAACGACCTGACAATGCTTCAGGGTGCAGACTATGCCTTCTGCCCTGCCGACGGCACAGTTGCTCACAGTTTTCCCAATGTGTGCCCCTGCGGCGACGGTGCGGTGGCTGAGGTGATCTACGAGAAAATTCCCGGGATCTTGAAAAATAAACCTTGACAATAATCTGTTGATATGCTAAGATTTTCTGGCTGAAACAGATAATGCCACGGATTTGCGGGTGTAGTTCAATGGTAGAACACCAGCCTTCCAAGCTGGATACGCGGGTCCGATTCCCGTCACCCGCTC
>JAFQRK010000008.1 GCA_017410075.1 Oscillospiraceae bacterium
AATTCTCTCCCTCCGTCTTCGCCTCCGGCGAATCCACCTCCCTCGTCAGAGGGAGGCTTTTGTTACAGCTTTAATATCCGCTCGGCGGTCTTGTGGCCGATCTGGTCGAATTCTGCGTCGCTGAGCTTCAGCTGCAGAAAGCGCCGGGTCTCACGCACCGGATCCCACAGCGGATAATCCGTACCGAACGCCATCCGCTCCGCACCAAAGGCGCGGATGTATTTTTCTGCAACACCGCCGTCCATAAACATCATAGAGCTGGACACATCGAAGACGCAATTTGTATCCTTCAGCAGCTCAAAGGCGGTTTCGTACATACTGTAGCCGCCGAAATGGGCAGCAATGACCTGCAGATCCGGAAACAGCTCCAGAAGATGCTTCAGCCGCGCAGGATGGGAATAATCATACCGCTTGTCGCCCATATGCAGCATCACCGGGATCTTACCGGAAACCGCTTCGTACATTGGGAACAGCCGGGGATCGTCGATGCCGAAGGTCTGGAAATCCGGGTGCATTTTGATGCCCCGCAGACCCTGCGCCATCACATACTCTGCCTCGTCAGCAATATTCGTCATACCGGCGTGGACTGTGCCGAAGCCGATAAACCGGGGCTGCGCCGCCGCCTGCTCTAAGATAAAATCGTTGATATGCCGGGTTCTGTCGGGACGCATCGCCACCGGCAGGATCACAAACCGGTCAACACCGGCCTTGGTGCCCAAATCCAGCAGGGTCTGGGCGGTGCCGTCCTGCTCCTTGGTGTCCAGCTGGTAAAAATCCCGGATGCTGGCAGCCGCCTTTTGGGCGATTGCGGTAGGATAAATATGGGTATGAATGTCAATAAGCTTCATAATCTGCCTCTTTTTTTGCTGTTTTCCCTATTATAGCACAGGGTACGCAGATTGCAAGAATGCCTTTACAACGCCAGCAAAATTTGGTATAATTCTTACACAATAATTGTGAAAACGAGGCATTTTTATGAAAATTGTCATCGCAATCGACTCTTTTAAGGGCAGCTTATCCTCCCTGCAGGCGGGTTCCGCCGCCGCAGAGGGCATTTCCCGTGTATATCCCCAGGCGCAGACCGAGGTCTTCCCCATCGCCGACGGCGGCGAGGGCACGGTCATCGCCCTGACCACAGCTTTGAACGGCAAGCTGCAAAATGTGGAAGCCCTGGATCCTCTGGGCCGTCCCATCACCTGCGAATATGGCATTGTAGGCAGCACCGCCGTCATCGAGATGTCCTGCGCGGCAGGTATCACCATGCTGACTGCCGCAGAGCGCAATCCCATGAACACCACCACCTACGGCGTGGGTCAGGTCATCGCCGATGCGATCTCCAAGGGCTGCCGGGATTTCATCGTGGGCATCGGCGGCAGCGCCACCAACGACGGCGGCATTGGTATGCTGCAGGCCCTGGGCTTCGGAATTCTGGACGAAACCGGTGCGCAGGTCGCCCTGGGCGGCGCAGGTCTGGAGAAGATCGCCGCAATTACGGCAGAAAATGCCCTGCCGGAACTGAAAAATTGCACCTTCCGCATCGCCTGCGATGTGACCAATCCCCTGTGCGGCGAATTGGGCTGCAGCGCCATTTACGGTCCGCAAAAGGGTGCAGATCCGGAAATGATCCGGAAAATGGACAGCTGGCTATGCCGTTATGCCGACACAGTCAAGGCTGTTTTCCCCAATTCTGACAAAAATATGCCCGGCGCAGGTGCGGCAGGCGGTATCGGTTTTGCATTTTTCTCCTTCCTGGGCGGCAAGCCTTACAGCGGCATTGACCTGATCCTGGGTGAGCTTCGCATTGAAGAAAAAATTAAGGACGCCGATCTGGTAATCACCGGCGAAGGCCGGTTGGATGCCCAGACGGTTATGGGAAAAGCCCCCATCGGCATTGCCAAGATCGCCAAAAAATACGGCAAGCCCGTTATCGCATTCTCCGGCTGCGTTACCCCGGAGGCCGGCGTGTGCAACGCAAGCGGCATCGACGCCTTTTTCCCCATTGTCAAAGGCGCCTGCACCCTGGAGCAGGCTATGGATATCCAAAACGCCTACCCCAATATGGCAGACACCGCCGAGCAGGCCTTCCGCCTGCTGAAAATGGCCAAAGGAGCGACCTTATGAAAAACAAAGAGCTGATTCGCGCCATTAAATTTACGCTGTTTTCTATCAGCGCCGGCATCATCCAGATCGGTACCTTCACCCTGATGAACGAGGTGCTGCACTGGAATTACTGGGTGTGCTATCTGACTGCACTCATCCTTTCCGTGCTGTGGAATTTCACCCTGAACAGAAAGGTTACCTTCCATTCTGCCGCCAATGTTCCCATTGCGATGCTGAAGGTCGCAGCCTATTATCTTGTGTTCACGCCGCTGTCCACCTGGGGTGGTGCGGCACTGGAGGGCATCGGCTGGAATGAATATCTGGTGCTGATCCTTTCTATGGTCACAAATTTTGTTACCGAGTTCCTCTACCAGCGGTATTTCGTTTTTGCTAAAAGCCTGGACACAGCGAAATAAAAGAAAACCCGATGGAATATCCATCGGGTTTTTCATTATCGAATTCCAACAATTACAGTCAGCACGGCAAAGAGGATCACCGTCATCAGCGTCATCGCGGAAAGGGCGGCAGAGATCTGCACTCGCTCCTCCGGCTCGTCGGCAAATACCGGGATCACATAGGGCGGAGGCAAAATGAACATCAGCATTGCCGCACCGGTGAAGAACATATCGTTCAGCACCGTCTTGTTCAGCAGCAGCACGATGCCAAAGAGGATCGCTGCCACCAAAAGCCGCATACCCATCAGTCCGGCAGTCTTTCGCCAGGGAATTTCCTTGATCACCAGATCGTAACCCACGGTCAGCAAGATGATCATTCCGGTAGGCGCGGATATAAAATCCGTAGCCCCATCCAAAATTCCGGCAACGCCCCAAAATTCCAGCTCGCCGTACAGACCCGTCGCACCGATGAGCACGCCGGCAAACACCGCCCACAAAATGGGAGTCTGCACCATATCCTTGCCAATGGCCTTCAGATCTGTCTTGCCGGAGATCAGGATCTTAAACAGAGTGAAGACAAACAAGGTCTGGCCGATATCCGGCAGAGCAAAAGCGGACAGACTTTCCTCCGGAAACAGCAGCGCAAACAGCGCATAACCCAGCATTCCTGCCTCAAAACCGGTGGCAAGGAAGGGGGCAAGCCGGCTTTTCATACCGCTTAAGCGGATGATCAGATTGCCCAGCACCAGCGCGATGCAGCACAGAGCAAACATCACCGCCGGCAGGATCAATGCCGCCACAGTATACTCCGCCGTGGCAAAGGCATTGAGCAGCACCGCAGGCAGGGTGATATTGATGACCACCTTTTTCAGGGTATCTACGCCGCTGCGGGTGATAAATCCGCGGCTGCGGCACAGCATTCCCAGAAAAAGCGCCAGGAACACCGGCAGCGCCGTCTGGACAATGGAAATCACCTTATCCATTACTTAATAACGCCCTTCTGCAGGATGATATTGGCATAAATAGCGGTCTCACCGGACTGCAAAATGCAGTAGCAGTCCTTTGCCTCGTCGTAGAACTTGAAGCGGTCGATGTTGCCGACGGCAGCTGCGCCACGGTCATCGTGCTTGGCAATAATGGCCTTGTACTCATCCCAAACGGGGATGTCCAGGTCCTTATCGCAGTCCATCTTTTCCATCAGAATAGCAGGCTTCTCCACATATGTATCCAGGGGGAATACCTGCAAAATGGCATCCAGCAGCTCCGGCACGCCGTGGCCGTCAGCACGCAGGAAAATGGCGTTCTTTGCCTTGGCCATAGCAGCACCGGGGAAATTGCCGTCGCCGATGCAGATACGGTCAGAGTGACCCATCTCGCTCAGGACCTTCAGCAGCTCAGGAGAGAGAATGGAAGGAATATTCTTCAGCATAATGTTTACCTCCAAAATATGCATTTTCAAAAAGTGGCGGTCTTTTGGACCGCCACCTTTTTAAAATTGGAATTACTTGTACATAGGGCCGTAGGTAGCGCAAGCGCGGTAATCCTGGCCTTCCTTGTCCATACCAAATGCGTTCCAGGCAGCAGGACGGTAGATCTTTTCCTCGGGAACATTGTGCATGCAAACGGGGATGCGCAGCATAGAGCACATAGTGATCAGATCAGCACCGATGTGGCCGTAGGAGATCGCGCCGTGGTTGGCGCCCCAGTTCATCATGACCTCGTAAGCGGTCTTGAAGGGAGAGCCTTCCTTGCCGTCGCAGCGAGGTGCAAACCAGGTGCAGGGCCAGGTGGGGTTGGTGCGCTCCATCAGAACATCGTTGACCTTCTCAGGCAGGTTGACAGTCCAGCCTTCTGCGATCTGCAGAACGGGGCCCAGACCCTTGACCAGATTCAGACGGATCATGGTAACAGGCATCTCGGCAAAGGTGTTGAAGTGGCTGGAGAATCCGCCGCCGCGGAAGTTGTCGAAGCCGGCCTCGCACCATACGGTGGCGTCGGTCATCTTCTTGATGTCTTCCTCGGTGACATCCCACCATTTCTTCATAGTGGGGTTGCCGTTCTCATCGGTGCAGACACCGGAAGCATCCAGGCAGGCTGCGCCGGAGTTCAGCAGGTGGATGATACCGTTGGATTCGGCTGCCTTGCCCTCCAGCTTGTAGCCGGTAACGCGCTCGGTAGCCTCGCCGGACCAGTAGGTACGGACATCGGCAAAGATCTGTGCGCGGTGGGTCAGCAGACGCATCATCAGCATACCCATGCCGTTGAGAATATCGTTCTCGGTAGCCAGGGTGTAGGGCTCACGGGCGCCTTCGTAGTCGAAGGTGGAGCTGAGCAGTGCCTCGGGGTAGTCACAGTTGGGCCAATGGTCGGTCCACTGACGCTGACCCTGGAAGCCGCCGGCGATGGCATTGTGACCAACCTTCTCTTCTTCGAACTGATCGGGCAGGTTCTTGTTGCCGGCCATCAGATCCTTAATGATGCAGTACATCTTAACGGTGAACTCCCACTGCTTTTCCTTTTCCTCAGCAGTAAACTTGATGCGGCGATCCTCACCCAGGAAGTCAACAGACTCGGGGTTATCGTCGCGGCCTTCCTTGCAGTGCTCCTTGGTCCAGGCCAGAGCCTTCTGGAACTCTTCCTCGTTGTAGATGCCCTCTTCCATACGGCGCAGGATCTCAACCTCGTCAACAGACTCTACGCGCATACCGAAGTACTCTTCCAGGACGCTCTGATCCATAATGGAACCGGCGATGCCCATGCACTGAGAGCCGATCTGCAGATAGCTCTTGCCGCGCATAGTAGCAACAGCAACAGCAGCGCGACCGAAGCGCAGCAGCTTCTCTTTGACATCCTCGGGGATCTCAGAAACCTGATCGCGGTCCTGAACCTCATGGCCGTAGATGCCGAATGCGGGCAGGCCCTTCTGTGCGTGGCCGGCCAGAACAGCAGCCAGGTACACAGCGCCGGGACGCTCGGTGCCGTTGAAGCCCCAAACACCCTTGATGGTATGAGGATCCATATCCATTGTCTCGGAGCCATAGCACCAGCAGGGAGTTACGGACAGAGTGATGGCAACACCCTCTCTCTTAAACTTGTCAGCGCAGGCAGCTGCCTCGGGCACACGACCGATGCAGGTGTCAGCCATAACGACCTTAACGGGCTCGCCGTTGGAGTAGTACAGATTTTCCTCAAACAGCTTCTTTGCAGCCTCAGCCATTGCCCATACCAGGGGCTCCAGGGATTCACGGAGCATCATGGGGCCGCGGCGGCCGTCAACGATGGGACGAATACCAATGACAGGATATTCGCCGATGTATCTGTTTTTTGCCATATTATTTTCCTCCTGATTCTAGCCGCAGCGCGTGCGGCAAATTTACTTTTTATAAAAAACGCAATGCGTCTTTATACAATATAATATATTACTCCGGTGCCAGCCGGCATTTCAGCCGTGTTGTCCGGGGTGGGCCGTCATAACCGCCCAGACGCTCGATCAGATAATTGGCAGCGGTCTGACCGATCTCCACCTCAGGCTGATGGACCACCGGCAGCGGCGGACGCATCATGGTGCACACATCCACACAGTCAAAGCCGAAAATATCCATATCCTCCGGGATCCGGACGCCCCGTTCCCGGGCAGCAGTGATCAAACCGATGGTTATATCGTAATTGGTGGTAAACACCGCCGTGGGGGGATCTGCCAGGCCCAACAGCGTTTCGCAGCCGCGATAGCCGGTGGCAAACGCGTTCTGATCGCTGATGACCAGCTCATCATCAAAGAGGATACCGTGATCCGACAGTGCCCGCAGATAGCCGCCCAGCCGTTCTTTTGCCGTCAGCACAGATTTGGGGCCGGTGATGATGGCGATCCGGTCGTGTCCTTTTTCGATGAGCCGGGAAACTGCCTGGTATACCGCTTCGCTGTTATCCACCAGCACCGCATCTCCGGACACACCGGGGATGACTCTGTCCACCTGCACCGTAGGAATGCCGATGCTGGCGGTCAGTTCATAAAACTCGTCGCAGGTAATATCCTCCGGGATATATACCAGTCCGTCGATTCCGTTGGTGATCAAAAAGCGGAGGTTGTCCCGCTCCAGACCGTAATTGGAGCCGTAAACGGAGATCAGGCTGTGATAGCCCTGCTCACGCAGGGTCTTGTCCAGCGCCATGACCACGGTTCCGTAGAAGGGCGCCGTCATATCCGGCAGCAAAATGCCAATGGAGCGGCTTCGCTGGATCTTCAGATTGCGGGCAAAGGGATTGGCGCGGTAATCCAGCGCCGCAATGGCCTCCCGAATGGCCTGCACATTTTCAGGACGCACATTTCCGCCATTCATATATTTAGATATGGTGGAAATCGACACGCCCGCCATGCGGGCAACATCCTTAATAGTCGCCATTTGGTTCTCCTTTCGGCCAGAAAGCGAAACGATTCGCGCAAAACCGCGTTATCCTCCCCTTTTTACAATATATAATATATAAAATCATTTTTGTGCTGTCAATACAAATTTTGAAAAAAGTTCTTGATTTTTTTAGTGAAGTTTATTATATTATAGAAAAGGTCATTAAAAATTTCACGCGTTGATGTTAATTTTCACAAATTAGCCGTGCGTAATTTGGTTATTATTTTTGGTCTTTGTATACCCCGCACAAGCGAATCGTTTCGTTTTTGTGAAAAGTATTGTGTTGGGAAATTTTGCCTTTATCCTATGCGTGCCCAAAAAAATCAGGGAGCGCAACCAAAGTACTTCAAGAAAGGTGTTTTTTGAATGGGCGAAACAATCTTAAAAATGCAGGGCATCGAAAAGCACTTCTCCGGCGTTCACGCGCTGAAGAGTGTCAATTTCGATCTGCGCGCCGGAGAGGTCCACGCACTGATGGGCGAAAACGGTGCAGGCAAGTCCACTTTGATCAAAGTCCTTTGTGGCATCCACAAGAAGGACGGCGGTACCATTGAGTACCTTGGTAAAGAAGTGAGCTTCCACAATATCGGCGAATCCCAGGATGCCGGTATCAGCGTTATCCATCAGGAACTGAATATGATGAACCATCTGACGGTTGCGCAGAATATGTTCATCGGCCGCGAGTTTATGAAAAACGGCCTGATCGACGACAAGGCTATGGAGGCCGAAGCACAGCGCCAGTTCGACAAGATGGGCGTTAAGATCAATCCCGCCGCTAAGCTGGGCGATCTGACCGTCGGCAAGCAGCAGATGGTTGAGATCACCAAGGCCATCTCCCGGGACTGCAAGCTGCTGGTGCTGGACGAGCCTACTGCAGCGCTGACCCTGCCCGAGGTTGAGGAGCTGTTCAAGATCATGAACGAACTCCGGGATAAGGGCATCGGTATGATCTACATCTCTCACCGTATGGATGAGATCAACCGCATCTCTGACCGCGTTACGGTTATGCGTGACGGCGAGTATGTCGGCACAGTCAACACCGCTGAAGTCACCAAGGATGACATTGTTAAGATGATGGTCGGCCGCGTGATCATGGGTGAGCAGAAAACCTGCAGCACCTGCCCCGCTGATGCAGATGTGATCCTGGAGGTCAAGCACCTCAACGCCGGCAAGGAAGTAAAAGATGTCAGCTTCCAGCTGCGTCGGGGCGAGATCCTGGGCTTTGCAGGTCTGATGGGCGCCGGCCGTACCGAAGTCGCCCGTGCCCTGTACGGCGCTGACCGCCGCCAGACCGGTGAGATCTACATTAACGGTAAAAAGACCAAGATCAAGACTCCCGAGCAGGCAGTTAAGAACGGTATCTGCTATCTGTCCGAGGACCGTAAGCGTTACGGCCTGATGCTGGATAAGTCTGTTACCGACAACTCCGCCATCGCCTCCGTGGACGATTTCATCCAGGGCGGTCTGATCAATGATAAGAAGATGCGCAATATGTCTGCTGAGGCAAACGCCAAGCTGCGCACCAAGACACCCTCCATGGAACAGCTGCTGAAGAACCTCTCCGGCGGCAACCAGCAGAAAGTCATCATCGCCCGCTGGCTGATGAAGAATTCCGATATCTTCATCTTCGACGAGCCCACCCGCGGTATTGATGTGGGCGCCAAGAGCGAGATCTACACCCTGATGGACGAACTGGTTAAGCAGGGCAAGTCCATTATTATGATTTCTTCCGAGCTTCCCGAAGTTCTGCGTATGAGCGACCGCATCATCGTTATGTGTGAGGGCCGCAAGACCGGCGAGCTGGATATTTCGGAAGCAACGCAGGAAAACATTATGCAACTTGCTACAATGCGAGAGGAGAATTGATATGAACAACACTAAAAATCCCTTGTTGAAAAAGAAGAACGGTCTGCTGGCCGGCGGTACACAGAACCTCGTTATCATTTTGGCCGCCGTCGTTTTGTTCGCGGTCTTCTACCTGATCAACCCCGGCTTCGCCAGCAAGGGTAACCTGCTGACAATGACCAAGGCTCTGGTCCCCTACGCAATTCTGTCCCTTGGCGTCACCTTCGTTATCGCCACCGGCGGTATCGACCTGTCCATCGGTACTGTCTGCTTCGGCTCCGCCGTTCTGGCAGGCGCTCTGTGTAAGACCGGTGTTTCCGTTGATGAAGGTACCCTGTGGCTGACCATCCCCATCATTCTGGTTACCGGTTTGATCTTTGGTCTGATCAACGGCTTCCTGGTTGCCAAGTGCAAGATCGCTCCCTTTATCGCAACTCTGGGCTCTATGCTGTTCTCCCGCGGTCTGACCGCAGTTGTGGCTGAGGCTGTTCGTGAAACCTCCTCTGCCATCAAGTATCCTTCCACCGGCTGGTTCCAGAAGATCTTTACCAATTATAACGGCTTCCCCATCGGTATTGTCTGGGTCATCGTTCTGACTGCCATCTGCATGGTAGTAATGTATAAGACCAAGATCGGCCGCTACATTCTGGCCATCGGCTCCAACGAAGAAGCTGCCCGTCTGTCCGGTATCAACACCGACAAGTACAAGATCATCGCTTATGTTATCTGCGGTATCTTCGCTTCTCTGGCTGCTCTGTTCTATGTGGCTGCCAACCCCTCTCTGAACCTGGCTGCCGGTAACGGTATGGAGCTGGATGCTGTTGCAGGTGTTTACATCGGCGGTACTTCCACCACCGGCGGCTCTGCTACCATCATCGGCACCATCCTGGGCTCTATGATCCTGGTCATCATCCGTCAGGGCCTGAACCTGGCTATGTCCGGCGGCGTGGGCATCTCCGCTACCAACATCACCTTCGCAGTTACCGGCATCATCGTTGTCGGCGCTGTTATGCTGGATGTTCTGAAGAAGAAGAACGCCAACAAAGTTAAGATTGAAACCCCCAAAACCCCTGCAAACAAATAATTCGTAATAAAACCACAAGGTTTTATATAAAACAAATTTTAGGAGGAAACTAAAATGAAGAAACTTTTTGCATTGCTTCTGGTTCTGGTTATGGTCGTAGGCCTGGTCGCTTGCGCACAGAAGCCCGCTGGCGATACCAAGGGCACGATTGCCGTCATCGCTAAGGGCGAGACCCACGCTTTCTGGCAGGCTGTTAAGGCCGGTGCTGTTGACGCGGGTGCTGCTGCTGGCTACAATGTCACTTTCCAGGGTCCCACTTCCGAGTCCGAGAGCGAAGTTCCCAACCAGCGTAACATGGTTGAGTCCGCTCTGAACACCAAGGACATCAAGGCTCTGGTTCTGGCAACCATCGGCACTGGCTTCGTTGATCAGCTGGTCGCTGCTTACGACAAGGGCCTGCCCGTCGTCGAGTTCGACTCCGGTCTGTACTCCAACGGCGCTGACATCACCGAGGGCAAGGATCCCACCATCGGCTCCGTTGCTACCGACAACAAGAAGGCCGGCGGCGTTGTCGCTGAGAACTTCTACGCTTACCTGAAGGCACAGAATGTTCTGGTTAACGGCTACAAGATCGGCGTTATCCAGCACGACTCCACCGCTACCGGTATTGACCGCGCTGAAGGCTTCATTGAGAAGATCAACGAGCTGGCTGCTGCTGACAACATCACCCTGGAGATCAACCGCCAGGAGAAGCAGAACAACGCTGGCGAATACAAGCTGGGCCTGACCGCTCTGAAGGAGTGGGGCGCACAGTCCATCTTCATGACCAACGAAGGCGTTGTCAACGAAGTATTCCCCGAAGTCTCCGACAATGCTGCTGACTACAAGGACATCCTGTTCTGCGGCTTTGACGCTGGCACCAACCAGTACAACTGGATCAAGGACGGCGGCGCTAACTATGCTCTGCTGGTTGGCTCTGTTGCTCAGGACTCCTACTCCATCGGCTACAAGGCTGTCGAGCTGGCTATCGCTAAGCTGGAAGGCAAGGATGTTGCTGATGTTGGTATCGGCGGTCAGTGGTACAACAAGGACAACATTGACGAGCTGAAGGACAAGAACATCTTCTACATGGGCTAATCCCTAAGTGAATCGAATTAACGGTTAACGAACACCGACCGGCACCACTTCGGTGGTGCCGGTTTTTCTTTAAAAATATAGGAAAATTTCGCATTTTTTCATTCCATTTTCCAAACAAGTATGCTATAATGTTGGGTGGAGAAGATTGCGCTCCTTGCCTCCCTCCTTGAGGGAGGTGGCTGCCCGAAGGGCAGGCGGAGGGAGTTAACTCCCCCAGTCGCGGCTCTCGCC
>JAFQRK010000064.1 GCA_017410075.1 Oscillospiraceae bacterium
ACTCCAGGCCGTACTGAGCGAGGACACCATTGATCTTGTCGATTTTTCTTTCGTAACCATCAAACAGAGCCATAGTCTATTCCTCCTCTTATTAGTGAAGGGGATCGATGTACTTGGCAGCGTTCTCGAAACGGCCGTAGTGACCCTTGGCCTTTTCCAGAGCGGTGGCGGCATCGTCGCCCTTCTTGATGAAGTCCATCATCTTGCCCAGATTGATGAACTCGTAACCGGTGATCAGGTTGTCCTCATCCAGAGCGCAGCGGGTGACATAGCCCTCTGCCATCTCCAGATAACGGGGACCCTTGACCTTGGTGGCAAACATAGTGCCAACCTGGCTGCGCAGACCCTTGCCCAGGTCTTCCAGAGAAGCGCCAACTGCCAGACCGCCCTCGGAGAATGCAGACTGGCTGCGACCGTAAACGATCTGCAGGAACAGCTCACGCATTGCGGTGTTGATGGCGTCACACACCAGGTCGGTGTTCAGAGCTTCCAGAATGGTCTTGCCGATCAGGATCTCAGATGCCATAGCTGCGGAGTGGGTCATACCGGAGCAGCCCAGAGTTTCTACCAGGGCTTCCTCGATGATGCCGTCCTTAACATTCAGAGTCAGCTTGCAGCAACCCTGCTGAGGAGCGCACCAGCCGATGCCGTGGGTGAAACCGCTGACATCCTTGATCTCCTTGACCTGCACCCACTTACCCTCTTCGGGAATGGGAGCGGGGCCATGGTAAGCGCCCTTGGCAACGCTGCACATATGTTGTACTTCGCTACTGTAAATCATTGCTATTTCCTTCCTTTCAAAAGACGGGTTTTCCGTCTTCGGATTTTCGCATATATTATACAAAGACATACGAAAAAAGTCAATCATTGGCACAGAAAAACGGACTGCATTTTTGCGGAAAAATTACAGCAGATTGCACATTGCATATTTTGCTTGCGAAAGGTCATAATAATGCCGAACTCAAAATATAAGGAGGGAACGATAATGAATACCAATGCCAATAAGTGCATCGAGTGCACCGTCAAGTCCTGCGCTTACCACTGCGATACCGAGAACTTCTGCTCCCTGGACCGCATTCTGGTAGGCACCCACGAGGCAAATCCTGCTATGGATCAGTGCACTGACTGCAAGTCTTTCCGTAAGAAGTGATTTTTCTGCGGCAGCAAACGCTGCCGCACTTTTTTCTTGACGGGCAGAGGAAAAACTTATATGATATGGGTAAAATGTGTTAAAAATTATTTTTTGAATCGTACACGGTTTATTCATATCCGGCCTGTACGATGATTACATACAAAGACCAAGGGAGGAAATACTGTGGAGGAAATGGAAAACATCCAGGATCAGCCGGAATTCCAGCTGGAGGAAGAAAGCATCGACCTGCAGGCGGAAATGCCCGTATATGAGCAGCCTGAACAGATGGCTCAGGAGCCGGTGCTGCCGGAAGAAGTGCCTCAGAAGAAGAAAAAGACTGGAAAGTTCTTCATTGTTGCCATTGCCTGCCTGCTGGCGCTGGCGATTGTGGCCTCCGGCACCGTTGCTGTGATGACCTGGCTGCAGCTGCAGTGGGGTGATGAGATCAAGCGCAATGAGCAGCTGATCCACCAGATGCAGCAAACCATTGACGAACTGCGTCAGGAGATCAAGGATAACTCCTTTACCGGAAACGGAAATTCTGTCTCCGGCACGCCCAATGTGAATACTGAGGGGCTGACACCTGCTCAGGTCTATGCCCAGAGTGTGGACAGCATTGTTACTGTCTCTGCTACGGTCAGAGGCACGATGGGACAGCAGGGAACCTCCTCCGGCTCCGGATTTGTGATTTCCGAGGACGGATATATCGTAACCAACTACCATGTGGTAGAGGGTGCTACCAAGGTTACTGTTATGATGCACAGCAGCCTGGAGCACAGAGCGGAGATCGTCGGCTACGACGAGGCCAATGATGTGGCGGTGCTGAAGATCGAGGCAAAGGATCTTAAGTTCCTGAAGCCGGGCAGCAGCGACGATCTGATCGTGGGTGATCAGGTGGTGGCCATCGGCAATCCGCTGGGAGAGCTGACTTCCACTATGACGGTAGGCTATGTCAGCGCCAAGGACCGTATGATCGAGACCGAAGGCGCACGGATCAATATGATCCAGACCGATGTGGCCATCAACTCCGGAAATTCCGGCGGCCCTCTGCTGAATATGAAGGGCGAGGTAATTGGTATTACCACCGCCAAGTATTCCGGTACTACCAGCTCCGGCGCAAGCATTGAGGGCATCAGCTTTGCTGTCCCGATGGATGATGTGCTGAAGAAGATCAACGACCTGCGGGAGTATGGCTATATCACCGGTGCGGCGCTGGGCGTTATGGTCCACGATGTGGATCAGGAGACAGCGGTGTATTACGGACTGCCTATGGGCGCTTATGTAGCCGAGGTCAATGACGGCAGCGCGGCGGCCAAGGCCGGCTTGCAGGCCCGGGACATTATTATCGGCATCGGTGAGGATCAGGTGACCAGCCTGAACGAACTGAGCCGCGTGCTGGAAAAGTACAGCGGCGGTGAGGATACCACAATCACCGTATGGCGCGGCGGCAGGGAAGTAACGATGAATATTACTTTGGACGCCAGAACACCGGATTTCTAAGTGAAATGTGAGCCTGCCATCCGGCAGGCTCATTGATTTGTCGATAATTGTCGAAAAAGAAAACTCCCATTCGTTTGCAATCGGTTTCAAAATATGGTAAGATACGGAAAACCATTACTTGCAGCGGAGAGATAAGATGGACAGGAAAAAACTGCTGATCGCAGATAGCAATGAAGAATTCCGCACCGCTCTGGAATCGGTGCTGCAGGAGGAATTTGAGATTCGTGGTGCAGGCAGCGGAGGCGATGCGTGGGAGCTTCTGGATGCATTTCGTCCCGATGTGCTGGTGCTGGATGTATCCCTTTCGGAGCTGGATGGTATCCATCTGTTGGAGTGCGCTGCGAAACGCGGATATATGCCGAAAACATTGGCCACCATGCTGTGCAGCAGCGACTATCTGGCGGCACGGCTGACCGGGCTGGGAGTCTGCCACGCAATGCTAAAGCCCTGCAATCTTCCGGTCACGGCAGAGCGTGTGCGAGAAATTGCGGCAGATAGTATCCCCATTGCAGCACAAAGCGAGGAGCAGCAGCTGCGGCTGATTCTGCTGCAGCTGGGCGTCAATCCCAAGCATAACGGCTACCACTATATGTGTACTGCGGTGCAGATCTTTTCGCAAGACAGTACGCAGGCGTTAACGAAAGAGTTGTATACCTCGGTGGGCGCGGTTTACGGCGTCTGCTGGCAGCAGGTAGAGCACTCGATCCGCACAGCGCTGGATGCAGCGTGGGAGCGCACAGATGAACAGCTCTGGCGGAAATGGTTTTTGGGAAGCCGTGCGCTGAAAAGACCCACCGGCGGCGAAGTGATCAGCCGATTGGCAGAATATTTGCGCTTTCAGCGGCTCAGAAAGAATGGGTAATATTGATAGAAAATGTTTATAAAATGTTCTGTAAGACAAAACATTTACCACTTTTCACTTGCTTTTTTCTGCGCGATGACATATAATTGTGTGCGCAGAGCATAAACCACCGGTTATTTCCGGCGTTGCGAGATGAAAAGACAAGAACGATGGGTCCTTGCAATTGGAGGAAATAGTAATGAACGAAAATGAAAAGGCTGCAAGAAAGGTTCTCTGGCAAAAAATTGGCTTGAGTGTGCTGTGCGGCTTTCTGGCACTGGTACTGACAGTTATGGCAGTTGCAACGGTGCTTGGACAAAAGGCTTTGGGAAGAATCAATTATGTGAATGTTGGGAACGAAACGGTCAATGAGGTGCCGCCGGACGATGTGGATCCGGATACCACCGGACCGGTTCTTGACCCGGATGACCATGAGCACAATACAGCAGGCGACAATGAGATTATGTACGATGACGACATTTATAATCTCTTGCTGGTGGGTCAGGATCGCCGTCCCGGTCAGGGGCGTCAGCGTTCTGACTCAATGATCCTTTGCTCCTTCAACAAGAAAACGGGAAAGATCTCTATGGTTTCTTTCCTGCGGGATACTTATGTTTATATTCCCGGTTACGGCTCAGAAAAGCTGAATGCGGCCTACGCCCACAAGGGCTTCGGTTGCCTGTTTGAAACCCTGAAGGTGAATTTCGGAATCGTTGTGGATGCCGGCGTGGAGGTAGACTTCTCCGGCTTTGAACAGATCATAGATCTGCTGGGCGGCGTCACCATCAGCATAACCCAGAAAGAATCGGATTATATGAAAACCAACTGGGGTCTTACAATTCCGGCCGGTGAAAACCGCCTGAACGGAAACCAGGCGCTGTATTATTCCCGTATCCGGAAGCTGGATATGGATGCCAAGCGCGCAGAACGGCAGAGGAAAGTGCTGATGTCCCTTGTGGATGAGTATAAGAACAAGGACACAGCGGAGATGCTGAGCATTCTGTATGAGGTCCTGCCGCTGATCACCACCACAATGAAGGAAGATGAGGTGGTCAACCGTGCGCTGGAGCTGTTCCCCATGCTCAGCAAGACGGAGATCACCACGCAGCAGATTCCTGCAAACGGAACCTATATAGACACCACCGTAGGCACAGTCACGGCTACAAAGGTTGCGGATATGGAGGTCAACCGCCAGATCCTGAAAGAAGTTTTGGGATACTGAGGTCATTGCTCCGCAAGGCAGTAACGCCTGAAGCACGGCTTCAATGCAGCCGCTTTTGGACGATCATAGAAAATTCCCGGAATGCTGATGCATTTCGGGAATTTTTGCGCAGTTAAGGGAAAAAGACCGATCAAAACCAAACCTTTTTCTGAGAAGCAAAGCCGGTCTCCCGGTTTTTTGTTTCACAAACGGCGAAAATTTTATGATTTCACGGAAAAACACACCCCCAATATTCAAAAGGTAGCATTATTAACAAAGATTGCCCAAAAATAACTGGTAAATTTTACAATTCAAGAATTGACAAAAAAAGACAAAATTCGTATACTTAGTCTACGCAGAGAGGAGAAGTGTACGCATGGAACTGACAAAAAGTGAAATGGAGATAATGGATGTCCTCTGGAATGACGGCGGTGCGCTGTCCAGAGCGGATTTTTTGGAGCGCTCTGCGGAGAAAAGCTGGAAGGACAGCTCTGTACATATTCTTCTTAACGGACTTTTGGCAAAAGGGGCGATCTGTGAAGCCGGCTTTGTTCGGCATAACAAGACCTACGGCAGAACATTTCTGCCTACTATGACCCGGGAGGAGTATTTTGCCGCCACAGTTTTCTGCCACCGCCACAAGCCGGATATGCTGGGGCTGATGAAGGCGCTGCTGAATCGGCCGGAGGTCACCGCTGAGCTTCTGACGGCTATGGAAGCCCAGATCCGGGAGAAAAAGGAAAATTTATAAAATGACGCAGCTTTTGATCCGCCAGGATGGAAGCTGCGCTTTTTGTTTCATAAGTGTAAACAAACTTTGATTTGGGTTGCAATTCTGCGCCTGCCGTGGTAAAATTTGAGCATCAAATACCCGGAAACGGGAGGAAGAGGATATTATGCGTTGCAAATACTGTAAAGCGGAGCTGAAAGCAGGCAGCCTTATTTGCCCCGAGTGCGGAAAGACCAACAAGGAAAAGGACCTGGAAAAGAGACTGAAAGTAATGCAGATCCTGGTTTTTTGCCTGTCGGGCATTATTCTGGCATGCGTGCTGACCGCGTTTATTTACTTTGGCACAACAGGAAGCTTTTTGCCCGGCGGGGAAGAGCCTTCTGAGACGACTGCGCCTACGCAGGCCACTACGGAACCCACTGAGCCCAGAGTTCCCCCTGAGGACTCTTACAGCGTTACGGTGGACGAGCTGAACACCGCAGACGGAAACAAGACCTTCCAGGACAATCGGGATACTGTGGTGGCAACTATGGGTGAGCATACGCTGACCAACCGTATGCTGCAGGTATATTACTGGGATATTGCAGCCGGCAGCAGCTATGCCGATCTGGATTCCAGCAAGCCGTTGGATATGCAGATCCAGGATGCCAGCACGGGAAAGACCTGGCAGCAATACTTTGTTGAGGAAGCCATCGAGACCTGGCAGCGGGATATGCTGGTGATGGAGATGGCAAACAACGCCAGCTTTGAAATGCCTGAGGTATATGCCTCCCAGTTTGAAACGCTGGAAGAGGATATGAAGGGTACTGCAACCTCCAATAACTATAGCTCTCTGGATGCCCTTTTGGAGAGCATGCTGGGTCGCGGCACCACATTTGAGACCTATTATGAATACCTGTGGAACTATTTTCTGGGCAGCGAATACTGGCAGGAATATGTCAAGACCGTAGAAGTGGATATGGAACAGATCGAGGCCTACTACGAGGCCAATGAGGGAGATCTGATTCTGGACAGCTATTTCGAGGTCACCAAGGAAAGCGGTAACCTGGTGGATGTGCGGCATATTCTGATCCAGCCCAAGGGCGGCACCACCAGTGAGGACGGGAAGACCGTCACCTATTCTGAGGCAGAGTGGGAGACCTGCCGCGCTGAGGCGCAGGCGATCCTGGATGCCTGGCTGGCAGGGGAGCAGACCGAGGAAGCCTTTGCTGCACTGGCGACGGAAAAGACAGAGGATGGCGGCTCCAAGTCCACCGGCGGCCTTTACGAAAATGTTTGGAAGGGCATGATGGTGGAGGAGTTTGAAGACTGGTGCTTCGACGAAACCCGCAAGACCGGCGATTACGGTCTGGTAAAAACCTCGTACGGTTATCACATTATGTACTTTGTGGACGCGGAAGAGGGTTGGATCCGCCTTTGCACGCAAGGCGCACAGTCTGAAAAGGCATCCCAGATCATTGATCAGATGGTAGAGCAGTCTGTTGTGGATATCGAGGAAGACAAGATCGTTCTGGCAGATCTGAAGTAAACAAACAAAGATCCCGAAATGCAGGTGCATTTCGGGATCTTGTTTTCCGGAATAAATCTTTACTTTCGCTTCGCTTCGTGCTAAAATAGGGCTCATAGAGAGAAAAGAAACCTTTGGATTTGAGGTGCAGATATGACATATCCAACCAGACAGCGAAGAAGACGGCGCAACCGAAACCGGCAGCTGATGAAGCTGGTGGGCGTTCTTGCGGCGATATTGTTTGTGGCAGTGGTAATCGCGGTGTGCGTGAATAATACCCCTGCAGATCCCGGCACGACCCCGACGGAGACAACACCATCGAAATATTCGCAGCTGACGATGATCTCGCCGGCAGAGCGGGAGTTCGTTTCCACCCAGCAGACGCTGGTCCTGCAAGGCACATCCGATTCTGCTCATCCGGTTACCGTGGCAGGTGCGGAGATTGCAAGAAACAGCGACGGCTCGTTTTCCCATATGGTGCAGCTGCAGCCCGGTATGAATGAGATCACCGTTGTCCACAAGGAGCAGAGCATTACCTACAAGGTCGAGTACCGTTATGCTGTTTTGAGTTATTCTCCGGCAGAAAAGACAAGCTTCAATTCCGGTGCGACGATCCGGATTGCGCTTGCGGTGCGTACCGGCAGCACCCTGGAGGTTTCCTTGGGCCAAGAGCAGGTGCAGATGCAGCAGGATGCCAGCCAGGTGGGTGTGGAAGAAGGCTTTGTTCGCTATACCGGCCAGTATCAGCTCCCCACGGTTTACGATCAGGATCAGAATTTGGGCAAATTCACCTATACGGTCACCTGCGACGGCGTTACGGAAGTGTACTCCTCTGCAGATGTGATCTGCCAGAAAGCACCCGATGTAGTAACCTCCGACCCCAGTGTTACCCCGGACTACGGCAACTATATTGATGTTGGCTCGGGCTATATTGCCGAGATCGTCAATAGCACGGCGGAGACCTTCTACGGTGCCACCACCGATGACTATTCCGATCCCCGCAACAATTATCTGCCCAAGGGAACTGTGGATTACTGCGATCAGGATCTGGTTACCCAGGGAAAGAACTCCTATCGGCTGATGCGCTGCGGCAGACGGGTGTATATTGAAAAGCCCAATTATCCGCCTCCCGGCCAGACGGCAGCGGTGGTGAATGTCTACCGCGGTACACTGCCGGATCACAATGAGATCGGCTTTGTATCTCTGAAGGTGGAGGGAAATCATACGGTCCTGACTTTCGACAGCATGTGGAAAGCGCCGTTCTGGTTTGAATTTGGTCCCCAGGAGTATATCAATCCTGCCGACCGGGATTTCCGCGTGACAGATGTTACCTCTGAGTTCGTGGAGATCACATTCTGCTATACCACGGTATTTGAGGGTACAGTTTCCGTTCCTGCGGACAATCCTCTGTTCAGCTCCGCACAGCTGACGCAGAATGAATCCGACTGCGTGCTGCGGCTGAATCTGAAGAAGACCGGCGGCTTCTACGGCTGGGATGCCTACTACAATGAAAATGACCAGCTCTGCTTCAGTTTTCTGAATCCTGCCAAGGCTGTGGCTGCGGACAATGCTTACGGCGCAGACCTGACCGGTGTGATCGTTATGCTGGATGTAGGCCACGGCGGCTATGACGGCGGCAGCGAAGCAACGCTGAGCGACGGCACGAAGATCGACGAGGCGGCGCTGAATCTGAAGCTGGCAATGGCGCTGAAGGCGGAACTGGAAAAGACCGGTGCAACTGTGGTGCTGAATCGCACAGGGGATGAATCCCTTTCTGTGGACGACCGCATTTTGCATCTGAAGCAGACAGCGCCGGATCTGTGCGTTGCCATCCACCAGAATTCCATCAGCGGCTATCCCAATCACCGTGGCGCTCAGATCCTGTACTTTACACCCTTCTCCCAGCCTGCGGCGCAGTGCATCTATCAGCAGGTCAACAGCTCCGGCGTTTATCCTAAGACCCTGCTGGATTGGAACCTGTACTATGTCGCCCGGCAGGCTGTCTGCCCGGTGGTACTGACGGAGAACGGCTTTATGACCAACGCCCAGGATCTTGCGGATATGGTCGACGATGGGAAAGTTCA